>DXAW01000105.1 GCA_019116865.1 Candidatus Coprenecus stercoravium
CGCCTACGGTGTAGGAACCGAACTCGGTGAAGATGTTGGGCTCTTCGACTCCGCGGGAGTTGCAGATGCTCTTGATCTGGGCCACGACCTCCTCGATCATGTATTCGTAGTCATAGTCCATGCCGAGGGTATTCTTGATGGGCAGTCCGCCACCGATGTTCAGGGAGTCGAGGGTAGGGCAGACGGCCTTGAGGTTGCAGTAGACGTTGACGCACTTGCCCAGCTCGTTCCAGTAGTAGGCGTTGTCCTTGATACCGGTGTTGATGAAGAAGTGCAGCATCTTGAGGCTGAATTTCTTGTTGTGGCTGAGCTTTTCCTGGTAGAAGGGCATGATGTCCTTGTAGCGGATGCCGAGACGGGAGGTGTAGAACTCGAATTTGGGCTCCTCCTCGGCGGCGATACGGATGCCGATGCGGGTAGGCACATTGACAGCCGCATCGAGCTGGTCGAGCTCTGGCATATTGTCCAGGATGGGAATGGTGTTGTGCCAGCCGTCGTTGATGAACTGAGCGATGTTGGCGATGTAAGTATCTTTCTTGTAACCGTTGCAGATGATGTAAAGGTCCTTGTCCACGATCTTGCTGTCATACAGCGATTCTATCAGGTTGAAGTCGAAGGCCGATGAGGTCTCGATGTGGATGTCGTTCTTCAGGGCCTCCTCGAGTACGAAGGAGAAATGCGAGCTCTTGGTGCAGTAGCAGTAGTGGTAATCTCCCTGATAGTCGACCTTTGCCATGGCGACATTGAACATTCTCTTAGCTCTCTGTATCTGAGAGGAAATCTTCGGCAGATACGATATCTTCAGCGGTGTGCCGTACTGCCCGATGACATCCATCATCGGGATATCGTGAAAATAAAGGGCTCCGTCTTCTACACGGAATTCGTCCTGCGGAAACTCGAAGGACTGCTCAACCAAATCGATGTACTTGTTCTTCATGACGCTTAATGCAACTTAGTTACTTTTACCTCTTTTCATAGCATCCGGCTCACCCGGATTTTTCACACTGCAAATATATCCAACTATTTTTTATAAAAGCATTAAAAATTATAAATTTGCAGAAAAATGTAAATGCGCGTCCGTATCCCCTTATATACGCTGTCCTGTATGCTGTCTGTCATGTTCCTGTTCTCTTTGGGCTCATGCAGCACTACGAAGATGCTTACAGAGGATCAGTCGCGTCTTGCAAGCAACACAGTCACTGTTGTTAACAAGAAGGAACATCCCGAATATCAGGATTCCAAAATCGATAATTACATCCGCCAGAAAGCCAATACCTATTTTATAAAGACCAAGAAAGGAGGGTGGAATCCATTTCTCTACGTCTACAACTGGACCAACGGCAAGGGTGGCGGCTGGGATAAGTTTGTAACCCGACTCGGCCAGGCGCCGGTGGTATTTGACCCGGAACTGGTAGGCGCCAGCCAGGAGAATATAGCCACGCATCTGAAATATATCGGCTACTATGATTCGAAGGTGGATGCGGAAGTCACCACAAAGAAGAAAAAGACCGTAGTGGACTATAAAGTGTCCCTCGGAAAGCAGTATCCTATCAAATCAATTGAATACTTGATAGACGATCCGGCTCTTGCGCAGGAGATATATAAGGACACCTTGAACTCACTTATAAAGCGGGGACTGCCTCTGTCAGAGGATTTGCTGGACAACGAGACGGAAAGATCAGCCGCCCATCTTAGAAACTGCGGCTATTACGAGTTCTCCAAGAATTATTATTTTTTCGCTGCGGATACCGTATCTGTAAAGGATTCGGCTCTGCTGAGAATATCCGTGCGTGACTACACTAGAAATGAGACACCTGACGATGCCCGGCGTCACCGGAAGTTCTACTTCGGAGATGTTTTCGTCTATCCGGTATCCGATAATATTCGTTACAGAGTATCTGTCGCCAAGAAGATTCCCCAGATACTGGATACGCTAAAATATGAGAACATCACTATCCTGTATGACAAGAAGCGCAAGGTCCGCCCGTCCATATTGTATAAAATGAACAGGATAGAGCCTGGGGAACTGTACAGCGAGGACATTGTCAACAACACATATCAGCGATTCTCCAATCTGCGCATATACAGCAGCGTCAATGTGGAGCTTACCAAGACGGACACCAATGTCGTGGACTGCGCCATCCGTCTGATACCGTCCAAGGCACACGGATATAAGATAAACCTTGAGGCCTCCAGCAACTCTACCGGGCTTATAGGTATCTCACCCAGTCTGTCGTACTACAACCGCAATATATTCAAAGGAGGGGAGTGGCTTTCTCTTTCCGTATCCGGCAATTTCCAGTTCTCTGTGCGTGATGAGACACGGGCTACGGAATTCGGAGCGAGCGCCGGACTCAGTTTCCCTACCTTTGTCCTGCTTCCGGACAGGATGTTCAAGAATATCATTCCGCGTACCGATTTGGATATCACCTATAATTATCAGCGCCGTCCGGAGTATACCAGGAACATGATAGGTGCCGGTTTCGGCTGGAGCTGGAGCAGTCAGTCCAATAAATATTACTTCAAGGTAGTCCCGGTGCAGTTCAATATAGTCAACCTTCCGGTGTACAGCGACTCTTTCATGGAGTCTCTTACCAATCCGTTTGTGAGGGAGGCATACAAGAACCACTTTGAATTCGGTCTCGGATTTGACGTGCAGTACAGCAGTGATCCCAGCATCAATCCGGCCGGTTCGTTTTTCAAGGCGGATTTCCAGTTCGACCTGGCCGGCAATCTGCTTTCAGCATTCAACAAGTTCATGCCGGTGGACTCCTCGGGGTTCCATACCATCTGGAGTTCTCCTTATTCACAGTTCGTAAGGGCGGAACTGTCTCTTGCCTACACATGGAAATTCGGCAAGAACAATAAGCAGGCCCTGGCTGTAAGAGCTTTGGGAGGAGCCGGATATGCCTACGGCAACTCTACCAAGATGCCTTTCGAGCGTCTGTTCTGGGCAGGAGGAGCCAACAGCCTAAGGGGATGGACAGCCAGAAGCGTGGGACCAGGCTCATCGGAGATGGACCACACATTCTCCATTCCCAACCAGACAGGTGATATGAGGCTGGAGGCCAATATAGAGTACCGCTTTCCCCTGTTCTCCATATTCAGAGGCGCTATATTCGCCGACTGGGGAAATGTGTGGAACATAGACCGTACTGCAAGAGACCATCAGTCCATGGAGGGCAGCACTGAGGACCAGACCGCCGAGCAGTTATCATATTTCTCAATCCGTAACATATTCAGGACCTCCGCTTTGAACTGGGGAGCCGGTCTTAGACTGGACCTCAATTTCGTAGTAGTGCGCCTTGATTTCGGTATAAAACTGTACGATCCGTCCACTCAGCAGTGGCAGAACATCGACAGATGGTTCAGAAGGGGAGGATATGCCTTTCAGTTCGGTATCGGCTATCCGTTCTAAAGATTCCTCACAGCCTGTCTGATGGGAAGCAGCTGCCGGAGAAGGTCTTCCATCTTAGAAAGTCTCAGCATGTTCGCTCCGTCTGAAAGGGCCTTTGACGGGTCAGGATGGGTCTCCATGAAAAGTGCGTCGGCACCAGTGGCGATTGCGGCCCTGGCCATAGTGGATATCATCTCGGGATGACCTCCGGTTACTCCGGAAGACTGGTTCGGAGCCTGAAGCGAGTGAGTCACATCCACTATTACCGGGTATCCGGTCGCCTTCATTGTGGGAATCCCTCGGAAGTCTATGATAAGGTCGGAATATCCGAACTGCGTGCCTCTTTCAGTGAGTGTAATGTTATTATTACCTGCATGAGCCACTTTCTCAGCGGCAAATCTCATGGATTCAGGAGACAGGAACTGTCCTTTTTTAATATTGACCCACTTGCCTGTCCGCGCGGCCGCCTCAAGCAGGTCGGTCTGACGGCAGAGGAATGCCGGTATCTGAAGCATGTCGATACCGTATGAGGCAGCGGTTGCGGCTTCTGCCGGCAGATGTACGTCCGTCACTACCGGCACCTTGAAATCCTCCCTTATTCTGGCCAGTATCTCAAGGCCTTTTTCATCTCCGATACCTGTGAAGGAGTCATAACGTGAGCGGTTGGCTTTGCGGTAGGAGGCCTTGAATATGAAAGGTATTTCGTATTTGGATGTAAGTGAGCACAGTGTATCCGCTATTGAACGGGTGATTTCCTCACCCTCGATTACGCAGGGACCTGCAAGTAAAGTGAAGTTGGGTGCTTTGAATGTTATCATATGGTACTATTTTCTGTATTTAGGCCAGAGCCTTTCCATTCTGGCCCTGATTTCATTTTCCTTAGGATTGTTGCCGGGTTCATAGAACCGTGTTCCGGACAGGCCGTCCGGCAGGAATTCCTGATCTGTGAAATTGCCCTCGAAGTCGTGAGCATATTTGTAATCTTTGGAATATCCAAGCTCTTTCATCAGTTTGGTGGGGGCGTTGCGCAGATGAAGCGGGACAGGGGAGTTGTCGCCTTGCTCCGCCAGGGACATCGCAGCGTTTATGGCCATATAGGCCGAATTGCTCTTAGCGCAGGTGGCCAGATATATCGCACATTCCGAAAGTATGATACGGGCCTCGGGCATTCCTATCTTGTGGACTGCGTCGAATGTGGCCTGGGCCAGCAGCAGGGCGTTTGGATTGGCCAGCCCTATGTCCTCCGATGCCAGAATCAGCATACGCCTTGCTATAAACAGGGGGTCCTCGCCGCCGGCAAGCATCCTGGCCATCCAGTATACGGCTCCGTTGGGGTCTGAGCCGCGCATACTTTTGATAAACGCCGAGATTATGTCATAGTGCATCTCACCGTTCTTGTCGTAGACGGCTATGTTCTCCTGAAGCCGGTCGGCTACGACTGTGTCATCTATCACAACAGAGGCTTCAGGCGGAAATGAGTTGACCACTATCTCAAGGATATTAAGCAACTTACGCGCATCTCCTCCGGAGAATCTGAAGAGTGCTTCCTTTTGTCTGACCGATATATTTCGGGTGCGCAGGTACGGGTCTTTTGATAAGGCTCGTTCAAGCAGAGTGTCCAAATCCTTGATTTCAAGAGACTTCATAACGAAGACCTGGCATCGGGACAATAGTGGAGTGATTACTTCAAAGGACGGATTCTCAGTAGTGGCACCGATAAGTGTCACTGTCCCGGTCTCAACGGCACCGAGCAAGGCGTCCTGCTGGGCTTTGGAGAAGCGGTGAATCTCGTCTATGAACAATATCGGAGAACCTTTGGCGAAGATGGAATTGTCCTTGGCTCTTGCAAATACATCCCTGAGCTCCTTGACTCCGGAGCTTATTGCCGAAAGCGTGTAGAAGTCCCGCCTGAGTTCCTTTGCCACAATATTGGCGAGCGTAGTCTTGCCGACACCGGGAGGTCCCCACAGTATAAAAGACGAGATATTGCCTGATTCGATCATCTTTCTCAGTACGGCGCCTTCGCCCACGAGATGTTCCTGGCCGACGAACTCCGCAAGAGAGTTGGGCCGCATCCGCTCCGGAAGCGGCATCGATGGTATGGAAGAGGAGTCCGTCATATTCTATTTAACATAATAGCGATTGTGTGGTAATAGCTGGGTTTCGATGGATCGAAGCAGTCTGAGTTGGGCAACTGTCCGGACCAGATTGTGGTCGGGATATTTGATTCTGTAATAACGGTCGCCGTCAATATAATCCATCAGGAATCTCAGAACCTGCTCGAATGTGATATAGACAGCCGAAAACGGGAGTGCCATGCGTTCGTCCTCAGTCAGGAAATCTCCGGCTTCGGAAAGATATCCTTTCAAAAACGAATCATACATCAGCCGGCTCATGGAAACATTGTCCGGCACAGGATCATCCTCAAGACCAGTATTGGCATATGAGCGTATCGAATCCCCGAAATCATATATACACGGCGCACGCAGCACAGTATCAAGATCCAGCATGCAAAGCACCTTCCCGTCACGGTCAAAAAGCATATTCGCTATTTTGGTATCGTTGTGAGTGACTCTCAACGGTATGCGGCCGCTCTCGATGAACTCATAGAATCCGAGCATATCCGGCCGCCGTGACTCAATTTCAGCAATCAGCCCTCTCACATCCTTGGCCCGACCTGTGGAATCTTCAGCTAAAGTCCTGTCCCACTGGCTGAAACGATATTTTATATTGTGAAATCCGGGTAGCGTATCCACCAGATCTCCTTGGAAATCAGCCAACATGGCCTGGAACCTGCCAATACCGCATCCGCCCTGATACGCCAGTTCAGGAGTATCCGCCGACTGATATGTCAAGGCATCCTCAATAAATACGGTTACGCACCAGAACTCACCGTTTTCCTCATAATACGGCTTTCCGTCACAAGCGGGAATCAAGGTAAGTGTCTCTTTTAGAGGGTCGCCTCCAGCCTCCGTGATTTTACGTTTCAGATGAGTCGTCACGGCCTGTATATTGTCCATCATTTCAGGAATATTCTGAAAAATCCCGGTATTCTTGCGTTGAAGAATATATCTCAAAGCACTGTTCTCCAACTCGACAACATATGTGTCATTGATAAATCCGTCTCCAAGCGGCCTTACCTCAGAGGGCTTGCCGTCCAGACAGAATCTTTCAGCTATATACTTAAGCCGTGACCCGGTTTCCATCGTTCTACATCAGTTTTAGCAGAGTTCCCGCATCAGATGCTATTCTCACGTCCACAGGAGTATTGGAGTTAAGCGCATCGGTCTCCTCGATACCGAAGTACTCGAAAGCATGCCGGGGAATGTTGACCTTTATCTGGACTCTGTCGCTTGAGAAGTTCGCCGCACACAGATATACACTGCTGCCGGACTTGCGCATGAAAACAAAATGTTTGTCCGGATCGAAATATTCCGACTTGGGATTGGCATATTCCAGATCATATGTGTCACCTTTGCGTATTGCAGGCTCCGTGGCTTTCTTCATGAATTCTCTATAAACCACATACAGCGCCTGTTCCTCATAGCCGAGATACTTCATTGGATCACCGGCTTTCAATCCCCGCATCCATGCTCTTACTTTCGGCAATTCACAGAAATCGAAGATGGACGTCTTCTCCGGTCCTTCTCCGAATTCCTGACCGAAATAAATCATGAAGGGCGACGTATTGAAAAACAACGAGACGAACAGAGCCGCCAGAGCGCCGAACGGACTTCCTGCGAAATCCTGCGAAGAGATTCTGTCCTCATCGTGATTTTCCAGGAAATTAAGCATATGCTCTTGATACTTACCCAGTTTCTGCCATACTCCGGTAATGGCAGACGCGGGAGCCTCTCCTCTGACAATTTTCTTTAGAGTATCATAGAATCCGCTCTTGTCGTAAAGGTAGTCGAAACGGCCTTTTTCTATAAGTGCGGAGTAGTTGTCAGGCTCATATGCCTCACCTATAAATATAATCTTCGGATATAGTTTCTTGACCTCAGGGATACACCATCCCCAGAATTCCACAGGTACCAGTTCCACCATGTCGCACCGGAAGCCCCCTACTCCCTTTGATGCCCAGAACAGGAGTATATCCCGCATTTTCTCCCAGGTATCCCTGTCGTTGTAGTTGAGCTTCACTGTATCCGACCAGTCATAGTCATGGATATGTCCGGGATGGAAATTGCGTTCCTCGAAAGGACGCACGGCGCTTTTATACGACGGCGACACATGGTTGGGAACGAAATCCAGAATCACCTCCATGCCGGCTGCCTTCGTTCTCGCCACCAGGCTTTCGAACTCCTTCATCCTGTTGCACTCTCTGGAAGCCAGATAAGGATTGACGTCGTAATAATCGACAATGGCGAAAGGAGAACCGGCATTGCCTTTGACTCCCTCGTCTCCCGGAACCGCGTGACGTATTATTCCGGTATACCATATATAATTGACGTTAAGATTCCTGATTTGCTCCAATACAGGAGCTGTTATGTCCTTGAACTTCCCGTTTCGGGTGGCGTCGCCCATCAGTCTGGGCAACATCTGATAGATGATGAATTTCCCTTTCATAGTCCTGGCCTTATTCTTCGGGTCTGTCCCAGTTAAGTATTTTGTAAAAATCGTAGTCCTGAGGATAAGCCACATATTTTCTGGCGGCCTCGTAATCATCAGGTGTTATGTAATGCAGCATATACCTGAGCACATTCTGTACTTTCTCCCGGGATATATCCACGAGACGCGGGGGAATCTTGCCTGTGGCAGGGTCCTGAAGGTCTTTCAGATAAAGCGGCGTGGCTATACCTACAGGATTGATGTACACCATGCATCCTGTCTCTCCGGCCTTGAAGAGTTTCCATACCCCGAATGCCATCTGCGAGCAGTATGTGATGTCGAAAGACACAGGAGTATGACAGCGCACGTCATATCCGATTTCAATCGGTCGTGTCTTCACCTTCATGCCCAGGGACTCCAGCTTGGCGTCAAGCACTGTGCTGAAAAGCTGGGCTTTGGAAATCTTACCCAGCTCGGGGTGGCCGTGATCATCATAGGAGAAAGTCACACCTGTGGATATCAGCTCGTCACTGCTCAGGTCGTAGAATACTCCCTCGGATACGATGACGCCTCCGTAGGATATGCCCATGATTTTACGCTTGATAATCGAGGATACAGCCAGACGCACAATCTTGTCGATGGTAAGCTCCGTCTTGTTGAACATTTCCGGAATCACAATCATGGGATAATGGCACGATGCGCCGATTCCGAGTGCGAGATGTCCTGCGGAGCGGCCCATCGCCGAGACGAGGAACCACGTGCCGCTGGTGCGGGCATCCTCATAAACAATCGTGGCCACCCTGGTCCCTTCCGACTTGGCCGACTGATATCCGAATGTAGGCTGATTGTTCGGCAGCGGCAGATCGTTGTCGATGGTCTTGGGCACGTGTATGTTCTGAATGGAGATATTATGCGCCGCAAGATATTTGGTGACGCGGTTGGCGGTCGATGCAGTGTCGTCACCTCCGATAGTCACCAGCAACTTGATGTTGTTGTCCTTGAAAAACTTAAGATTGAATCTCTTCTCAAAATCCTCGTCCGAAGGCTTGTAGCGGCTCATCATCAGATGCGAGCCGCCTCTGTTGAATATGTCGTCGGCAAGCAGGAAATCTATATCGATGTAGGAAGGATTGTCCGAGAAAAGACCTTTGTATCCGTCATGCAGACCGATAATGCGGTATCCTTTAGAAATAAATGTTTTTGAGATTGTTCCTATAACTGTGTTGATTCCGGGAGCCGGTCCTCCTCCGGCTAAAATTACAATAGACGGTTTCATATATCGCTGTTGTTAAAACAAGACAAAATTAGTAAATTTTTACGTCAAAATTTTTATATTTTTGCATTTGATATGGATATTAAGAATAAAAAAGAGGCGCAGAAGCGGATTGAGTCCCTTAGAAAGGAGATTGAGAAGCACAATTACAGATATTATGTGCTGAATGACCCTCAGATTTCGGACTTCGAGTATGACGGGATGATGAGCGACCTCATCTCTCTGGAGAAGATGTTTCCAGAGTTCGCCTCACCCGACTCCCCCACAGTCAAAGTCGGAAGCGATATAGCCGGCAAGGCTCCTGGAGTCAGGGAGTTCAAGCAGTACAGGCACAGGTATCCCATGCTTTCTCTCGGCAATACGTACAGTATCGGGGAGCTGAGTGATTTCGACAGGAGGGTACGGGACGCAGCCGGAGAGGAATTCAATTATAACTGCGAGCTTAAATTTGACGGCACCGCAATCTGCCTCACCTATTCCCATGGAAAACTGGTAAGGGCACTCACCCGCGGAGACGGCATGGTGGGTGATGACGTCACTGATAATGTCAGGACCATCGCCTCTATCCCGGACAATATCGGAGAAGTGCCTTGGGATTTCGAGATAAGGGGCGAGATATATATGCCGTTCGCATCGTTCAACGCACTCAATGAGGAGCGTATCGATATAGGAGACCAGCCGTTCGCCAATCCCCGGAACGCCGCCGCAGGGTCGCTGAAGACACTTGATCCTCAAGAAGTGCGCAGGCGCGGTCTGGAATGCGTGCTGTATCATATCATCGGAGACAATATACCTTTTAAATACCATACGGAGGCTCTTGAATGGGCACGGGAACATCACTTTCCTATTTCCAAATATTCAAGACTGTGCCGCAATATGGAGGAAGTGACCGCATACATTCAGGAGTGGGATACAGCCAGAAAAAGCCTGCCTTTCGCCACTGACGGCATAGTGATAAAGGTCGACGACCTGGCCCTGCAGGCACGCCTGGGGTACACCGCCAAGTTCCCCCGCTGGGCCACCGCATACAAGTTCAAGCCAGAGAGAGCCTTGACCCGTCTGATTTCCGTAGACTATCAGGTAGGACGCACGGGCGCAGTCACCCCCGTGGCCAATCTGGAGCCGGTGCCTCTTTCCGGCACCATTGTCAAAAGGGCCTCGTTGCACAACTCGGACCAGATGGAACTGCTTGACATCCATATAGGAGACTGGGTCTATGTTGAGAAAGGAGGAGAGATCATTCCCAAGATAACGGGCGTCGAGCTTTCCAAACGCCCTTCGGATGCGGCTGTGCCTCATTTCCCCACTCACTGTCCTGACTGCGGGGCGCCGTTGGTCAGGGATGAGAGCGAGGCCAGGCACTATTGTACCAACGAGAACTGTCCTACCAGAGTCAAGGGGGCATTCCTCCATTTCATCTCACGTAAAGCTATGAATATCAATGCCGGAGAGGCTACAATCGAGCAATTGTACGACAAAGGTTATATCCGGCGGCTTCCTGACCTGTACCGCCTTGATAAAGAGCGGCTGATGACCCTTGACGGATGGAAGGACAAATCCGCGCAGAACTTTCTGGACAGCATTGCGGAATCCCGGAAAGTACCTTTTGGAAGAGTCCTTTTTGCTCTTGGTATCAGACATATCGGAGAGACAACAGCGCGTACTCTTGCAGCCCGGATGGGCAATATAGAGACTATGGCAAAGGCTTCAAGGGAGGATTTTCTGGAAGTCGAGGATATCGGGGATATCATTGCGGACTCGCTCGTGGAATATTTCTCAGACAGCGCTCACAGACAGATGATAGAGGAGCTTAAAGGTTTCGGCCTGCAATTTGCAGACAACTCGGCGGCATCCAGGATTTCAGACAGGCTCGCCGGCTGTACCGTAGTCGTATCTGGTAATTTCTCCAGACCGAGGGACGAGATGAAGGCCATGATTGCCGCTCACGGCGGAAAAAACACCGGTTCTGTAAGCGGAAAGACCACCTACCTTCTTGCAGGAGAAAAGGCCGGCCCGGAAAAACTCTCCAAAGCGGAGAAACTCGGTGTCAAGATAATAAGTGAAGACGAATTTTACAGTATTATAAACCAATAACCATTTTATTATGATACAGATCAGCAACAAAGTGTTCTACATCGGAACCAATGACAGAAAGAAACACCTGTTCGAGAACAACTGGCCTCTGCCCAACGGAGTGGCCTACAATTCATACATAATCGCCGATGAGCACCCGGCCCTGATAGATACGATTGAGTACGGCTCCGACCCCGATTACCTTGCCAATATCGACAACGCTTTGGCTGGCAGGGATCTGGAATATATGATCGTCAATCATATGGAGCCTGACCACTCCAGCATGATCGGCGAGATACTGCGTCGTTATCCCAATATCAAAGTCGTGGCCAACTGCAAGACTTTCAAGATTATGGAATCCTACTACCCTCTTCCTCAGGACAATGTATATGAGATTAAGGAAGGGGACGTCCTGGATCTGGGTTACCACAAGCTGACATTCGTCATGGTGCCCTGGGTTCACTGGCCCGAGACCATGGTCACATATGACACAGTCGACCAAATACTCTTCTCCTGCGATGCCTTCGGCTCATTCGGTACTCTTGACGGCGGCATCTTCGACGACACAGCCAATTTCGACTTCTACGAAGAGGACATGCTGCGCTACTATTCCAATATCGTAGGAAAATGGAGCGGCATGGTTCAGAAAGCGTTCAAGAAACTGGAGGGCGTGCCTGTGAAAATTATCTGCCCCTCTCACGGACTCATCTGGCGCAAGGACCCCGGCAAGGTGCTCTCACTCTATGACAAATGGAGCAAATATGAGGCGGAGGACGGTTTCGTAATCGCGTACGCCTCCATGTACGGCAACACAGAGAAATTCGCAGACGAGATAGCCCGTCAGATATCAGCCCTCGGCGTGAGGGACATCCGTGTATACGACGTGTCCAAGACCCATGTGTCATATCTGCTGACTGCCATCTGGAAATACAAGGGCCTCGTGCTGGGAAGCTGCGCATACAATACCGGCATGCATCCCATGATGGCGCTCCTTACACATGAAATCAGTGTGTCCGCACCCCAGAACAAGATTCTAGGCATATTCGGCGGATCCAGCTGGAACGGAGCCGGAGTCAAAGCCCTCAGAGAATTTGCAGACAAAGCCAAGATGCCTGTCACAGCTGATCCCGTAGAGTTCCTAGGACGTCCCTATCAGTCAGACTTCGACAAGATCGGAGACTTCGCCAGACAGCTCGTAGATGCGATGCGCAGGTAAAATACGCCGGACAGCCGAATTCCTCCGCAACGGGATATGGAATCTCAACCTTGACGACCTTGGCCGCTTTAAGGCCAGGGTTGTCAGGTATATTCGTATAGTCATACTTGCGGCCAAGAATTTCAGCCGCCAGCATGTCGGGCTACAGGCCGTCGCACTGAGTTTCTTCACCACCATGGCTTTCGTTCCTTTTCTGGCCATGGCCTTCGCCATCGCCAACTACGCCGGACTGGGAACTTATCTGCGGGACCTGATTTATGAGAATTTCGGACACGACATGATGGTGGACCAGATTCTTAATTTCGCCGACAATATCGTAGCCACTTCACAGCAGGGAATATACGGAATCATATCTTTCCTCATTTTCATGTGGATGGTGATATGGCTGATATCCCAGGTGGAGATGTCGTTCAACAGGATATGGAAAGTGGAGAAGAACCGTATTCTATGGAAGAGGACCCTGGCATATCTGGTGACGATGATTTCCTCTCCTTTTATAATAATCGTTTTCCTCTCAGTATCACTGACCATCACCGACGGTATCAACACACTCGGAGTGGAGATTCCGTATCTTGAATCGATAAGCACGTTTCTGGTATGGCTCGCATTCTTCATATTCATGCTTGTGTGCCTTACCGCCATGTATATATTGATTCCCAACGCCAAGGTAAGATTTCTGCCGGCATTGTCCGCTGCGGTCATCTCTGCCCTGGCATTTACCGTCGTACAGTATCTCTATCTGGAAACGCAGATGTTCGTATCCAGACTGAATGCGATTTACGGTGTTTTCGCTGCCATTCCGCTGTTTATGGTATGGCTCAACATAGGCTGGTTTATTGTCCTTCTGGGCTCGGACCTTTCGTATGTGTTTCAGAATGCGGACAATTACCCGCTGGAAGACATAAATTAACAAGACTTAAAGCATTGTATTTAAAATGAATACCGAATTAACCAAAGGTTTCGTCGATTTTATTGACGACGCCAGACTGCATTCTCTGATAGACAACACCCGGGAGGATCCGGCCGTCTACAGGGAAATCTTAAAAAAATCCCTTTCAAAACAGCCTCTTACAGTTGAGGAGACCGCCGCACTGATAGCCGTCAATTCTCCCGAGGGACTTCAGGAGATATTCGAGACAGCCCGGGAGCTGAAACGCTCGGTATACGGCAACCGTATCGTGCTCTTCGCCCCCTTGTACATCGGCAACTACTGCACCAATGACTGCCAGTACTGCGGATTCCGCCGTTCCCTGCGCACCACTGTACGCCATACACTCTCTGACGAGGAACTTGTCCGTGAGGTCCGCTCGCTTGAGGAAGAGGGACACAAGAGACTCATACTTGTCTATGGCGAACATGCCAAGTACACTCCGGAGTTCATAGCCCATACGGTGAAAATGACCTATGCCACCAAATCAGGCAAAGGGGAAATCCGCCGGGTGAATATCAACGCCGCTCCTCTGGACATCGAGGTCTACAAAGTGGTCAAGGCCGCCGGCATAGGTACGTTCCAGGTCTTCCAGGAGACCTATCATAAGGAAACATACGCCAAATATCATCCCGGAAACACTCAGAAGAGCAACTACCTGTGGCGCCTGAACGCTATGGACCGTGCTTTCGAAGGCGGTATCGACGATATGGGCATAGGCGCCCTGTTCGGACTGTACGACTGGAGATTCGAGGTATTGGGACTGGTTTCTCATGCCATTCATCTGCAGAAGACTTACGGTGTAGGTCCCCACACCATCAGTTTCCCCAGAATCCAGCCTGCCAACGGTCTGGAACTCGACCTGCCGTACAAGGTATCCGACAAGGACTTTAAGAAACTGGTGGCCATACTCAGGCTGGCAGTACCGTATACCGGTCTGATAATGACAGCGCGCGAGTCTCAGGCTATCCGTGACGAGGTTATGGAATTCGGAGTATCCCAGATAGATGCCGGCACCAAGCTGGAGATAGGCGGATACAACAAGGACCGCAAGGGCAACGAGCAGGCTCTGGACGAAGAGCAGTTCCAGGTAGGTGATACAAGGAATCTGGACGAGGTCATCCGCTGGCTGCTCACGAGGGACTATATTCCCAGTTTCTGCACCGCATGCTACCGTGTGGGACGTACCGGAGAGCATTTCATGGAGTTCGCCATTCCCGGCTTCATTAAGCGTTTCTGTACCCGCAACGCAATGCTTACCCTGGCCGAATATCTGGAGGACTATTCGTCCGATAAGACAAAAGAGGAAGGATATAAGCTGATAGACAGGGAATTGGCCAAGATGCCTGACGGGGATGAGAAAGACAGCCTAAAGGAGAGGCTGAAAAAAATCCAAGAACAGGGCATCAGAGACATTCTTTATTAGTTTTTTGCTTATTTTTGCAAAATGGATTTTACACAAAGCGATTACGACCTGATTAATAAGGAATTCGAGGAGCTCAGGCTGGCCAGTCTGAGAAGATGCGCCTCGCAGGAGGAATATGACGGCGTCATCAAGGCATTTGAGTTTGCCAATGAGGCCCATAAAGGCGTCAGACGCCGTTCCGGCGAGCCGTACATTATTCATCCCATATCCGTGGCCAAGATTGTGGTCAACGAGATAGGACTCGGTTACAAATCAATCGTAGCAGCCCTTCTGCATGATGTGGTGGAGGACACGGAATATACCGTGGATGACATCAAACGGCTTTTCGGAGAGAAGATTGCCTCTCTAGTAGATGGTCTGACCAAGATAAAGGCGGCCATGGACACGGATGGAGGAGGCAATCTCCAGGCCGAGAACTTCAAGCGCATCATCCTCACTCTTAATGATGATGTACGCGTGGTGCTCATAAAGCTCGCTGACCGCCTGCATAATATACGCACCATTGATTCCATGCCGGACTACAAGAAGGACAAAATCCTGAGTGAGACCATGTATCTCTTCGTTCCTCTGGCTCATCGTCTCGGTCTGTACAATATCAAGTCCGAGATGGAGAATATCTGGCTGAGGACTAGAAACCCCAATGTATACAATGACATAGTCACCAGAATCGACGGAGTCATAAAAGAAAAGGGAGAGGCGATGGACAAGTTCATCAAGCCCGTGGCGGATGCTCTTGAAAATGCCGGCTATACTTTTGAAATCACCAAAAGGACAAAGACCCCCTACTCCGTCTGGCGCAAGATGCAGGAAAAACACGTGGAGTTCGAGGATATCTACGACCTTTACGGTATACGTATTATATTCTCCCCCAAGCCGGATGAGGACGAGAGGACGCAGTGCTGGTACATATACTCCCTCGTATCCGGCATATATACTTCCAAGACGGACCGTATCAGAGACTGGGTCACCAGGCCCAAGAGCAACGGTTACGAGGCCCTTCACTGCACTGTCATGAGCAACGGAGGCGGCTGGGTCGAGGTGCAGATCCGCAGTGAGAGAATGAACGAAGTGGCGGAGAAAGGTATAGCAGCCCACTGGAGCTACAAGCAGAGAGGCGAGGAGACAAATTCAGAGAAGGAGATGGACCGCTGGCTCGATATGGTGCGTGAGGTTTTGGAAAATCCCGATCCCAATGCTCTCAAGTTCCTGGACCAGTTCCACGATACGCTTCTGGATCAGGAAATCTATGTATTCACGCCCAAGGGAGAGTCGAAATCCCTGCCCAAAGGCTCCACGGCCCTGGACTTCGCTTACAGTATCCATTCCCAGATAGGTAACAGGGCCATTGCAGCCAAAATCAATTTCAAGCTTTCGCCCCTGTCAAAAGTCCTGCGCAACGGAGACCAGGTGGAGATTATCACCGCTGAGTCACAGAAACCGCAGCCGGAGTGGCTGGATTTTCTACGGACAAGCAAGGCCAGAAACTACGTATATGAGGCTCTGAAAGACGATATTGACGACAGTATAAAGCTCGGCAGGCAGATGCTTGAGAAAGAACTTGCCAATTATGGTGTCAAGCTTCAGAGCAACGTGCTCAAAAAACTGCTCAGAGAATATGCGCTCAGTACAAAGGAGGAGCTGTACAATAAAATCTCCACAGGAGTTGTCTCTCTTAAGGAACTGGACAAGGTCCTGCGTAAGAACACTGAGAACAAGAACGTGATTTACTGGACTCTGAAGCTTTTCGGCAGCAACAAGAAGAGCAGCCAGGAAGATGACGGAGAGGATCTCGGCACAGACGAGATGACCAATGCCGAGATAAGGGACCGGATTATCCGCAATCAGCTGGACAAGAACCGTGACCTTATCCTAGCCGACAAAGGCAAGGGCGAGGGCAAGAATCCGGACGCACCTATCACATACCGTATCGCGGACTGCTGCTACCCTATCCCCGGAGACACCATTGTAGGCTTTATCAATGACAGCGGTGAAGTGGTGGTGCATAAAAAGACCTGTCCGGAGGCTGTGAATCTGGCTTCTGTACACGGAGACAGGATAGTCAACGCCAGGTGGAGCAAGAACGCCGCAGCGTCATTCCTCGCCCGTATCAAGATTTTCGGAACCGACAGGCTCGGAATCCTGAACGAGCTGACCAAGGTCACCACACTGGTTCTCAACATCAATATCCGCAAGGTGTATATTGCCACGCACGACAGTATTTTCGAAGGATACATAGACTGCTATGTGCGCAGTACAGGCGACCTTGACAACCTCATGGAGCATGTCAGGAAGATAAAGGGAGTGGAAAACGTCAACAGGATAGACATCAAGGAGGACAGATAAGATGAGATACCGCAGCCTGCTGAACAGCTTAGTGGTCATAGGAGTTTTCAGCGCACTGATATTTTCCAAATCATGCGCCAATACATCCACTCCTCCCGAAGGCGGCCCGAAGGACACTATTCCTCCCGTACTTGTGGAAGTGCTGCCGGTGTACAATGCCACATTGCATCCCAGGGACATAAGGCACAGTTCGGTGTCGTTTGAGTTTGACGAGTACGTGGTACTCAATAATCCGAACTCATATATTTTCCTTTCTCCTCCTCAGACCAAGCCGCCGACAGCCAAGATAAAGGGAAAACGCGTGGTGGTCTCGTTCGCAGAGCCGCTGGACTCCAATCAGACTTACTCTCTGTCTCTTGGAGAGGCGATTAAGGACAACAACGAGGGCAATCCTTTTCCTCCGTATACCCACAGCTTCTCCACAGGCGACCATGTCGACTCGCTTTTCGTATCCGGCAATATCGTGGAGGCCTCCAGTATGCTGCCAATGGCCAATATCACAGTCCTGTTCCACACAGACCAGTCTGATTCGGCCCTGTTCAAAGTACGTCCGAGGGCTGCGGCCAAAAGCGACCTCTGGGGCTATTTCACTGTCCGCAACCTGCCTGTGGACACAGTTTACAGGGTATATGCCATAGAAGACCTTAACAACAACAGTCTGTATGACCCCGATCAGGAAAGGGTCGCTTTTCTGGACACACTGGTAATACCGTCCTCCGTCATGCGGGACAGTCTGCCGGAGCTGGCCATGCTCAATATGACCGATACTCTGAACTGTCTCTCACGACCGGCCCAGATTACGCTTTCATTGTTCAAGGAAGTATCGCAAAGACAGTTCCTGAGAAACAAGGCGAGAGTTTCCCGGAGACAGATGTATCTCAAATTCGCTGCCCCCTACCCTCAGATTGATTCCCTGATAATAGACGGCATACCCGATGACAAGCTGATTCTGGAATACAATTACTACAGGGACAGTGTTGTGATATGGATCAACGACCAGGGGCCCGTACCGGATACCCTGAGCATGCGTCTTTCCTATATGCGCACTGACGACTCCCTCAATATACTTGTACCCAGGACTGATACCATAAGAATGGTGCGTCCCAAAGGTAAAATGGTGGAGAACAGATGGGGAGAGATGGTGGAGGAGGCCGATACCCTTGCCGCCTTCGAAGTGGACGCTACGCCTGAGAACATCGATCAGAACGGTATCATCATCAAGTTCGAGTCTCCCATGCTTGAGACCCCGTTCGATTCAGTGACCATCATGTCCAAAAATACCAGAGAGCAGGTCGCTCCGGCGCTGTTTAAGGTTGAGCAGGATACGGCCGATATCAAGAAATTCACCCTGCGGCTGGAAGAAAAGCTGGTACAGGGCTATGAATATACTCTCAGGATACCGGACAGCCTGTTCCTGGATATAGACGGTATCTACTGCGACAGTCTGGTCAAAAAATTCAGTCTTCCGCAGGACGAGAAACTCAGCTCGCTTACTGTGGAAGCTCAGAACGTCCATGAGAAATACCTGATAGAGCTTGTGGACGAGAACAGGACGAAAGTTTTCCGCAGCTATCTTATTGACACTGCATCGATGCTCCAGTTCCCTTATCTGAAAGCCGCCAAGTACTCCATCCGCATAACCGAGGACAAGAACGGAAACGGCCAGGTGGACACCGGTTCGCTGCTGGATCACAAACAACCGGAGAAAGTGCTTATGTACAAGGCCAACGATGCGGTGGGAAACAATGCCTACATAATGGACATTCCTGAAAGGACTGAGTTGATACAAACAATAGATATCGGAGAGATGTTCAAATGAGACCACAGCTTTCAATAATAACCATCATACTATTGTCAATCATTCCGTTGTCGGTATCTGGACAGAACAAAAGGGACTCCGTTCAGAAAATACAGCCGGGCATACAATGGGACACGACAGTAAAAGTTCTGGAGCCGAAATTTCCCGAGCATCTCATTGGCATCAGATACGACTTCGCTTTCACCGGCGTGCAGATAACTCCGGATATGGGCATCAAGTCCATAAACTCTCCTTTCAACATAGCCGTACTATACACCTACTATCATCCGCTGTGGGGAGTATATGACTTTTTCGGTCTGCAGACCGGATTGAGATACAGCAAATACGGTTTTGTCAATGGAGAATACCAATTCCAGCATTTCGAGCAGACGGTATCATTTGTAGAGCTTCCTTTCCTGTCCGCCTTTCATGTGGATATCGGGGAGCATTTCAGGATACTCATAAGTCTGGGACCCTTTATCGGCTACAGATTCGCCACTACCAAGGACAACGGCTTCGACTGCTTCGACATACGCTTCGACTACGGCATAGTGGGAGGCGCCGGTGTGGCATATATCGTGAACAAATGGCTTGAACTTCATCTTGAAGGCGCATATCACTATTCTCTGTCCATGCTGTATCATCCCGAAAAGCTAAGCAGCATCTCGTGGATATACAGCTATCCATGGCAGGCCAGCATTAATTTCGGAGTTCATTTTAAGATTAAATAATATGCGATATATTACTGCAAATGTAGGAGGTGTGCTCATCGGACATGACGAGCCTATCGTGGTTCAGAGTATGTGTAACTCCAACACAGACGACATCGATGCGTCTGTGGCCCAGTGCCGGCAGCTCCATGAGGCCGGAGCCCGTATCGTCCGGCTTACGACACAAGGTCTGAAAGAAGTGGAATCATTGGCAGTCATCAAGAAAAGACTGAGAGACGAAGGCATATCCGTTCCTCTGGTAGCCGATGTCCATTTCTCGTCCGAGGTTGCGATAGCGGCTGCGGCGGTAGCGGACAAAGTCAGAATCAACCCCGGTAATTTCGCCAAGGACCACGATACGGCCAGAACTCAGTTCAAGCGGTTCATTGCAGAATGTGCAAAGCATGGTACAGCCATAAGAATAGGCATAAATCACGGTTCGTTAGGAGCAAGGATAACAGAGCTATACGGCAATACACCTAAAGGAATGCAGCAAGCCATGTCGGAATGGGTGGAAATGTGCATGGAGGAGAATTTCCACAATGTTGTGCTGTCCCTCAAAGCCAGCAATGTACCGGTAATGGTCGAGGCTTATCAACTGCTGTATGGATGGATGAAGGAGAAAGGCGTTATCTTTCCACTGCACCTGGGAGTCACCGAGGCCGGAAACGGGGATATGGGCCGCATAAAGTCTGCTGCCGGACTGGCCGCACTCCTGTCACAAGGTATCGGAGACACGATAAGAGTATCACTTACAGAGCCTCCCGTAAACGAAACAGCTCCTGCCCGTATCATCGCACGATTCTTCGATTGCCATGAGCGCCCGGAGGACTATCTTGTCTCCACCGATTGCGGCGTGCCCTCATACCGCCTTCATTGCGGGGGACACGAGGAATTCATCACCAAGGCCTCATGTATTGTCGGCCCCATGCTCCTGAATAAGGAGATAGACGATTTCAATATCTCATGCAGTTATGCGGATAAAGATGCCGGAGAAGATGAGACAGAGCAATTTAAATCGGACATAATGCAGGCTACACGACGCCGCATGACCCAATGCGAATACATCGCCTGTCCAAGTTGCGGACGCACCATGTATGACATTGAGTCCGTATTCAATGAAGTCAAACGCAGGACATCGCATCTCCGGGGCCTTACCATCGCAGTGATGGGTTGTATCGTCAACGGTCCGGGAGAGATGGCCGACGCTGATTACGGCTACATCGGAGAAGGACGTGACAAGGTCTCCATCTACAGAGGGCGTGAGGCCGTAATCCGCTCTGTTCCCCCGGACAAGGCCATTGATATGCTGCTCAGGATTATCGAGGAAGACGGACGCAATACAGACGGCCGCCCTCGGTCCTGACCACTTTAAGAATGTCGCCGGCATTGGCCGAACCGTATTCCATAACCGCTTCATACAGCCTGTCGCCTATTTTCACCTTGCCGGAAGGATACATCTCCGTAGCTGCGCGGACCTCTGTTCCCACCAGCCCGGAGACAGACTGTGTGTCCACACCGACCCAGCCCTCATCTCCTCTCAGCTCGGTTTTCTGTGCGATATACGAAAAGGCCTTCCTAGGATACAGCTTTGACGCACCCCAGATGGACAGCGTGAGTCCTGCCGCAGTGGATACCAGTACGACGGCGCAGGGTCTCAGCAGCGCATCCAGATTCAGTCTGCCTTGAAAATACAGTACGTCATTGTCCACCATGGCGAAAATAAGACCTGTCAGAGCAAGTATTATTCCGGTTATTCCGGCTACACCGAAGCCGGGCGTTACGAATATCTCAACAGCAAGCAGAATAAGTCCGGCCACAAACAGTGCTATTTCCCAATTGAGGGCCAGTCCGTGAATATAAAGCGGGGAAAAATAAAGCACGGCCCCCAGTATTGCGATTATCGACGGAAGTCCGAGTCCGGGAGACTGCACCTCGAAATAGATACCGCCTATAATCATCATCAGGAATATACCTTGCAGAAGAGGCGACATCATAAATAGAACGAAACGCTCCAAAGGAGACAGTTCCTGCTCCACTATAACACAGTCGTCCAATCCCATAAGAGCGATTACTTCATCCAGAGCTTCGGCTTTGCCCTCACAGTAGCGCGCCTGTATAGCCTCATCCGGAGTGAAGCTGAGCACACCGGCCGTATCCACCATTTTCTCCGCTATGGCCGGATCCCTGTGCCATGTCCCGTCGGACCTGCGGCCATGCGCCTCTGCGGTCGCCCTCATCATTCCCCTCATAAAAGACTGGTATTTGTCCGGCATCACCTCTCCGTTCTGATTGACCACTGTGGCGGCCCCTATCGAAGCACCGGGTCTCATGTATATTGAATCGCAGGCTATCGATATCAGCGCTCCGGCCGAAGCCGCCTGCATATCTATGAAAGCCACTACCGGGACCGGTGTATGCAGTATGGCCGTACGCATGCTGTCAGCCGCATCCACTGCCCCTCCATATGTGTCCAGATGCAGAACAATGTAATCAGCCCCGCATGCTTCCGCATCCCTAAGCCCCATTGTGAGTCTCCTCAGGGAAGATTTGTCAATATCCTGCATGATATCAATTACGTATACCGTATCCCTCTCTTCAGCATTTGCAGAAAAAGCTGAAATATAGAACATAATGCCTGAGATAGCAGCGATAAGCAGAGCCGTGTGCTTCATTTTATTGTCTTTTACCACTACAAATATAGGCACAAATCGCAATTTTTTCTAAATTTGCATTCTTAGATATGAAAGAAGCAGTATTACATCTTGGAAAAGACTTTGCAGTCAAAGGATTTTCCTTCGGGTATGACGGCAGGGCCGACGGTGAGGTAGTGTTCAACACAGCCATGGTCGGTTATCCTGAATCCCTCACAGACCCGTCCTATTCAGGTCAGATATTATGTGTAACCTACCCTCTTGTGGGCAACTACGGAGTTCCTGAGGACAAAGTGCTCGACGGCATATCCGTCAACTTCGAGTCCGACAGGATATGGGTCAGAGGTCTTATCATCTCCGACTACTCCTTTAAATACAGCCATTGGAGCGCAGTCAAGAGCCTGGACCAGTGGCTCAAGGAATACCGCATCCCCGGTATTTTCGGAGTTGACACCAGGGAGATAACCAAGATTCTCCGCGAGCACGGTTCGATGCCTGGATGTATCGTCCCCGACGGATTCGATGTTCCGGAGCAATTGTATGACCCCGGAAGCGAGAATCAGGTAGCCATCGTCAGCTGCAAGGAAGTACTCCGCTACGGCAATCCGGAAGGCAAGAAAGTAGTGCTTCTTGACTGCGGTGTCAAGAACAACATCCTGCGCTGCCTGCTCCGTTCCGGAGACATCGAGGTAATACGTGTACCGTGGGACTACGATTTCACATCCATGAAGTACGACGGCCTGTTCATTTCCAACGGTCCGGGTAATCCTGAGTACTGCGATGCGGCAGTCAGACACATTCAGCAGGCCATGGCAGCGGAAAAGCCCATTTTCGGTATCTGCATGGGTAACCAGCTTCTGGCCAAGGCGGGAGGAGCGTCTACATTCAAGCTCAAATACGGTCACCGCAGTCACAACCAGCCTGTGCGTCTTGTCGGCACCAACAGCTGCTACGTCACTTCCCAGAACCACGGCTACGCTGTGGACGGCGACACTCTCGGCGCGGACTGGGAGCCTCTTTTCATCAATATGAACGACGGTACCAACGAAGGACTCAGGCATAAGAGCGGACGTTTCTTCTCCGTTCAGTTCCATCCCGAGGCGTCCAGCGGACCCACCGATACCGAATTCCTCTTTGATAAATTCATTAAAATGCTGTAGACCATGATTGACACCACTATAAAGAAAGTACTGCTCCTAGGTTCCGGCGCTCTCAAAATCGGCGAGGCCGGTGAGTTTGACTATTCCGGCTCCCAGGCATTGAAAGCCATGAGGGAGGAAGGCATAGAGACAGTCCTGATCAATCCCAACATAGCCACCGTACAGACATCGGAGGGCATTGCCGACAAGATATATTTCCTGCCTGTCACTCCATTCTTTGTCGAAGCCGTGATAAAGAAGGAAAAGCCCCAGGGCATCCTGCTGGCTTTCGGAGGTCAGACGGCACTGAACTGCGGCGTAGCCCTGTATAAGGAAGGGATTCTTGACAAGTACGGTCTGAAAGTTCTCGGCACGCCGGTACAGGCGATTATGGACACAGAGGACCGCGAGCTCTTCGTCAAGAGACTTGATGAAATAGACGTCAAATCCATCAAGAGCCATGCGGTAAACAATATTGAGGATGCGTTGGCAGCAGCTCAGGAGCTGGGTTACCCCGTCATTCTGCGCGCGGCCTACGCCCTAGGCGGTCTTGGCAGCGGATTCTGCGACAATCCGGACGAGCTGGTCAAGCTGGGCGAGAAAGCATTCTCATACTCACCTCAGGTATTGGTGGAGAAGTCCCTGAAGGGATGGAAGGAGATAGAATACGAGGTGGTCCGTGACCGCTATGACAACTGCATCACGGTCTGCAACATGGAAAACTTCGACCCTCTCGGAATCCATACCGGAGAGAGTATCGTCGTGGCTCCCTCGCAGACCCTGACCAACCATGAGTACAATCTGCTCCGAGAACTGTCTATCAGGATAGTACGCCATGTAGGCATTGTCGGAGAATGCAACGTGCAGTTCGCTTTCGACCCCAATTCGGAGGATTACCGCGTCATCGAGGTCAATGCCCGTCTTAGCCGCTCCTCGGCCCTGGCATCCAAGGCGACCGGCTACCCTCTCGCTTTCGTGGCAGCCAAGCTGGGCCTTGGTTACGGCCTGTTCGAGCTGAAGAACTCCATTACCAAGACTACTCCGGCATTCTTCGAGCCGGCCCTGGACTATGTGGTCTGCAAGATTCCCCGTTGGGATCTCTCCAAGTTCCACGGTGTATCCCGCGAGATCGGCAGCAGCATGAAGAGCGTCGGCGAGGTCATGGCCATCGGACGTACCTTCGAGGAGGCCCTTCAGAAAGGTCTGAGAATGATCGGCCAGGGAGCCCACGGCTTCACCGGCAACAAGGAAATTCCGATTGAGAATATAGACAAGGCGCTGCGCGAACCTACCGACAACCGCATATTCGTCATCTCCAAGGCTCTAACACACGGCTACACGCCTGACAAGATACATGAGCTTACCAAGATTGACAAATGGTTCATCGACAAACTGATGAACATTATCAACACTGCGGACGAGCTTAATGCGCTTAACTCACTGGAGGAATTGGACGAGCATCTGCTTCGCAAGGCCAAGCGTCAGGGATTCTCCGACTTCCAGATAGGACGCCATATACTCAAGGACAGGATTGACACCGACGAGATGGTTATAAAAGTCCGTGAGTACCGTAAGAAACTGGGCGTACTGCCGGTCGTGAAACAGATAGATACCCTGGCGGCGGAGTTCCCGGCCCAGACCAATTATCTGTATATGACCTACAACGGCTCGGAGTCAGACATCAAATACGAGCATGACGGCAAATCCATTATCGTACTTGGCTCAGGAGCCTACCGCATAGGCAGTTCCGTGGAGTTCGACTGGTGCAGCGTCAACGCATTGCAGACTATCCGCAATAGCGGCTGGAGAGGCGTTATGATCAACTACAATCCTGAAACCGTATCCACCGACTACGATATGTGCGACCGTCTTTACTTCGACGAGCTCACATATGAGAGGGTTCTTGACATCTGCGATTTGGAGCAGCCGCACGGAGTCATCGTATCGGTCGGCGGTCAGATTCCCAACAACCTGGCCACACGTCTCGACGCTGCGAGGATACCTCTTCTCGGCACCACAGCGGACAGCATAGACAATGCCGAGGACCGCAACCGCTTCTCGGCCATGCTCGACCGTCTGGGCATAGACCAGCCCCGCTGGAGGGAGCTGACATCCATGAACGATATTCACAGCTTCATCCGCGATGTCGGATTCCCTGTCCTGGTACGTCCGTCATACGTGCTCTCAGGAGCTGCGATGAATGTCTGCTCCAATGACACTGAACTGGAGCAATTCTTGAAATTAGCAGCGGAAGTATCTAAGAAGCACCCTGTTGTAGTATCAGAATTCATTCAGCACGCCAAGGAGATAGAATTTGATGCAGTGGCCGACCACGGCACTGTCATCGCATACGCCATATCAGAGCACATCGAATTTGCAGGTGTGCATTCCGGTGATGCCACGATACAGTTCCCGCCTCAGAAGCTGTATGTCGAGACAGCCCGCAGGATTAAGAAAATAGCCCGCAAGATAGCCGAGGCTCTTAAGATTTCGGGACCGTTCAACATCCAGTTCCTGGCCAAGGAGAACGACATCAAGGTTATCGAATGCAACCTCAGGGCCTCAAGGAGTTTCCCTTTTGTGTCCAAGGTATTGAAGATTAATTTCATCGAACTGGCAACCAAAATAATGACCGGTGAGAAAGTGACACCTCCGGCCAAGAGTGCCTTTGACCTGGACTATGTAGGCGTCAAGGCCTCGCAGTTCTCATTCTCCCGTCTGCAGAAAGCGGACCCCGTACTCGGTGTGGACATGGCTTCCACAGGTGAAGTCGGATGCATCGGTGATGACACAAATGAGGCTATACTTAAAGCAATGCTTTCAGTAGGATATTCTATTCCCGGAAAGAACATACTCATATCATCAGGAG
>DXAW01000106.1 GCA_019116865.1 Candidatus Coprenecus stercoravium
GTTCCGAGAGAGCCTGAATACCCGGCCCAGCAGAGTACCGATGCCCATCACGCCTATCACCGAGACTATGGTGAAGAGCATACCGTCCTTGCCCGACTCCACGGCAGAGTATAGGTTCATACCGAAACCGAGGCCCACAACGGAGGCCTGCAGCAGGTACTTCGATACCTTTTTAGTAAACACAGGGAAGGGTGAGCCGAGAGTCACGGCCAAAGCGATCCCGGCCAGCAGGGCTACCGCCGTCGGCAAGAAAAATGATGCAATGAACAGAGCTGCGAAAAGTATCCGGGCCGTCCACTGACGCACTGTCACAGTGCTTGATAAGGTTGTTGCTGTTGTTTTCATGCCGCAAAACTACAACACCCGCCGCAACCCGTCACAACACACTTCCTTATACGCTATAACCTCCCGTTATACCCGGTGGTACGGAGGAGGAAGTGGTGGAAGCGGGCATTGAGGCCGGAGAACTCGCCGGGACGGACGACGGTGGCGAATTCACGGGGCATGTCTATGCCGTCGATGTCCACGATGCGGAGAGAGCCGTCTGCAAGCTCGCGGTGCAGGGCGATGACCGAGACGATGGCCATGGTGTCGCTGTTGCGGACATAGGACTTGATGGCCTCGGTACTGCTGAGTTCAATGACCACATTGAGATCATCTACTCGGAGACCGTGCTGGTCGAGCGCCTTTTCGATAATCTCCCTGGTACCGGAGCCTTTTTCACGCAGGACCAGCGGGACTGAGCGAAGCCCGTCCACAGTGACCGAATCCACGGACGCATACCGGCCATGAGTTCCGGCCACCAGCACAAGCTCGTCAGCCATTAGATGTTCGTAGTGCAGCAGCGGACGGCGCGAGGCATTCTCCACAAAACCTATATCGACAGTCCCGTCCCGCAGCCACTGTTCCACATTCTCGCTGTTGCCCGAGAGCATGGAGACTTCAACTCCGCCGGAAATCTCCATAAACGAGGCCAGCACCGGCGGCAGCAGATACATGGCTATGGTCGTGCTGGCTCCTATCGACAGTCTGCCCCGCCCGGTCTGGGCCAGGAGTTCCATGTCGTATTCGAGCCGCTGATAGTCCGACAGCAGACGCTCGGCATGAGACAGCAGCAGCTCTCCGGCCTTGGTCAGGGACACACCCGAAGCACCGCGCACAAAGAGCGGCACTCCGAAACGCCCCTCCAGCTCGCCGATATGACGGCTCACGGCCGGCTGCGTTATATTCATCGCCGCCGCACATTTCGAGAAACTCAATGTCCTCGCTGCCGTAACAAAGACTCTCAGACGGAAATCATCCATACCCTGCTACATTGTACGATGAACCTCATTGCCCTCCACGTAGATGGCCGTAAACGGACGGGCCGGGCAAAGATTCTCACAGGCCCCGCATCCGATACACCTCTCTGTATTGATAGCCGGCACCATCAATTCCTTACCGTCATTACCATCCTCCCGGCCTCCACGGTGACGCAGGTGTCCTTTCAGAGGCACCATCTGTATGGCTCCTGCAGGACAGTGACGGGCGCAGTTGCCGCACGACTGACCGTCCCTGACGGGGATACAGTTGTGCTTAATCCATACGGCATGGCCTATATGGGTCGCGGACTTCTCCGCCACATCTATCGGTCTAATCGCCCCTGCCGGACAGACCTCCGAGCACTTGGTACATTCAGGACGGCAGTATCCTCTCTCGTAGGACATCTCCGGCTGCATCAGTCGCATCAAATCCGTGGCAGGACGCAACACCCCGTTGGGGCAGACCGACACGCAGAGCTGGCAGCCCGTGCAATGCTGCGCAAAATGTCTCAGGCTCACAGCTCCCGGTGGGACTATCGGAGTCCGGCGCTCGGGTATCACCTTGTCCTCTATCTTAGCCAGACCGCCGTCCACCTTTATCTCCTGAGCCTTGACAGTCACGGCTGCGGCGGTCATCAGCGAAGCAGTAAGGAATCCTCGGCGGGAAGCGTCCACAGCCTCTGTCTTATCTGCCTTGGGAGCAGCCCCAGCAGAGTGAGCCTCAGACGCCGCCTTCTTGGGATGCACATATGAGATTGCGTCCTTAGGACAGTTGCCGATGCAGTCCATGCAGGCCACGCAACGGCTGTAATCTATCCTATGATTCGCAATATCAATGCACGAGGCCTTGCAGTTGCGCTCGCATTTGCGGCAGCTGATACACTTGTCGGTATCTATCACCGGTCTGAGCCACGAGAAACGGGACAGGAAACCGAGGACCGTACCCACGGGGCATATCGTATTGCAATATGTACGGCCGTTCCTCCATGCTAATATAAATAGCAGAACGAATGTCACTGCGGCTATGATGAAAGTAGGAAGACTCCTGAGCCACACATCGGTCTCATAGAAAGCATAGCTGTCAGCCCGCTCGGCCAGAAGGGCCAGCAGGTTGTTGCTCCATCCGTACACCGGAGCGAAAAGGTTGGAGACGATACGGCCATAGGAACTATAAGGCGCGAGCAGGGCGACGAAAGATCCGACGCCAGCCACCATAGCCGCGATGAACAGCACCAGCACTCCATATCTGAGCCATGACTTGGCCGGAGAATACGAATAGCGGTTCTTCTTCTGTTTCTTGCCCAGCCAGGCCATGATGTCCTGCATGACTCCCAACGGACAGATAACCGAGCAGTACACCCGCCCGAATATCAGGGTCAGCAGCACCAGAGCGATGATTACTCCAGCATTGAGGGCCATCACTGCCGGCAGGAACTGAACTTTTGCCATCCATCCCAGCCACGCATGAAGAGTCCCCGTGAAATCCAGAAAAAGCAGAGTGATACCGGTAAAGAATATCAGCGCAAGTGATATACGGATTTTTCTCAGCATAGTCATAAATTTTGCACAAAATTATGATAAATTTCTTTTTCAGGAAAAAGTTCCTATCTTGCCGCGCATTTTCACTTAGAGAACAATATGGCAGACGAGAAAATCATCTTTTCAATGAACGGTGTAGGCAAAGTCCTCCCGCACAACAACAAGGTAATACTCAAGGACATCTACCTCTCTTTCTTCTATGGGGCCAAAATCGGAATCATAGGTTTGAACGGCTCGGGAAAGTCCACACTGATGAAGATCATCGCAGGTGTGGAGAAATCCTATCAGGGCGAGGTGGTATGGGCTCCGGGATATACCGTGGGATATCTGGAGCAGGAACCTCAGATGGATCCTGACAAGACAGTGATAGATGTGGTGAAGGAAGGAGTACAGGAAGTGGCCGACCTGCTGCGCGAATATGAGGAAATCAATATGAAATTCGCCGAGCCCATGTCGGACGACGAGATGAACAAGCTCATCGAACGTCAGGGCGAGCTGATTGAGAAAATAGAGCACTGCGACGGATGGGAACTGGACTCCAAGCTCGAAAGGGCCATGGATGCCCTCCAGTGTCCTCCCCCGGACGCCAGGATAGCGAACCTCAGCGGAGGCGAGAGGCGCCGTGTGGCCCTGTGCCGCCTGCTGCTGCGCCAGCCCGACGTGCTGCTGCTCGACGAGCCCACCAACCACCTCGACACCGAGAGTATCCAGTGGCTCGAGGAGCATCTGCGTCAGTATAAGGGCACGGTCATAGCCGTCACCCACGACCGATACTTCTTAGACAATGTGGCCGGTTGGATCCTCGAGCTTGACCGCGGCGAGGGCATCCCCTGGAAAGGCAACTACTCTTCATGGCTGGAGCAGAAGAGCAAGCGCTTAGAGATGGAGGAAAAGCAGGAGAGCAAACGGCGCAAGACCCTGGAGCGCGAGCTGGAGTGGGTGCGCATGGCTCCCAAGGCCCGTCAGGCCAAATCCAAGGCCCGTCTGGGTGCCTACGAGAAACTGGCCTGCCAGGACGGCAAGGCCAAGGAGGCGGCCCTCGAGATATACATTCCCAACGGTCCCCGTCTGGGCAACAAGGTCATTGAATTCAACGATGTGTCCAAAGCCTACGGTGACAAACTCCTATTCGAGCATCTGACATTCTCCCTGCCTCCCGCCGGCATCGTCGGAGTCATCGGTCCCAACGGAGCTGGCAAGACCACTCTCTTCCGTCTTATCATGGGCATAGAGCAGCCCGACAGCGGCTCGATAACCGTAGGCGAGACAGTCAAGCTCGCATATGTGGACCAGCAGCACAAGAGCATAGACCCTGACAAGACCGTCTACCAGACCATCTCGGAGAACTCCGAATTCATCCGTCTGGGCAACCGCGAGATCAACGCCAGAGCCTATGTCTCCAGATTCAACTTCTCGGGAGCCGATCAGGAAAAGCTCTGCGGCATCCTCTCAGGCGGTGAGCGCAACCGCCTTCACCTGGCTCTTACACTCAAGGACGAGGGCAACGTACTCCTGCTCGACGAGCCCACCAATGACGTGGATGTAAACACTATCCGGGCGTTGGAGGAAGGTATAGAGAACTTCGCCGGCTGCGCTGTGGTCATTTCCCACGACCGATGGTTCCTGGACCGCATCGCCACCCACATCCTGGCTTTCGAGGGCGACTCGCAGGTATATTTCTTCGAGGGCTCCTACTCAGAGTACGAGGAGAACCGCCGCAAGCGACTGGGCACCGACGAGCCCAAACGCTTCAAGTACAAGAAACTGATGGAATAATACGGCTCTATACAGCCAGTACGTCGAGGAGTTTGTTCAACAGCATACACGCCAGCCTGTCCGAAAATGTGTCGGACAGGCCGAACCTCCTCAAAGACGCGGCGTAGATATAAAGTATGGTCCTGTCCGTCCCCATAAACGGCGTCTTTTTCCAATCTTCCTTGGGAACAGGCTCCGATATCCTTCCATAATTCCCGACATCTATAGTGAACAAAGAGTCCGTACCGTCAAAATACGCCACAAAATATCCCGGAGACTTAGGGAAAAGCGGATATACCGGCAGACCTGCGTAGCTAGCGAGCATAAAATACACCGTTGACAATCCCACAACTCCCCCCCGGCGCTTTTCCATCAAATCAGGCAGCAGCACTGTCGTCTCGTCCGTATTCATCCCGCCGTCAAGACGGAATCCATACTTGTCGTACACGACATAATTAAGCATCTCAACTTTCTCCACGGCCGTCATACTGTCATTCATGCCACATATAAGACTATTACCGGCATCCTCATAGCAAAGCCTGAATGTATCCGGCGCAAGTTCAGGTCGGAGAATCCTGGTCAGGGAATACAAACCGTCGGGAACATAAAATGCCTCGCCTGATTTTAGCAGGTCAAGTATTTCCTTGAATGCCAGGACAGACGATATCTCACACACATTCCTATATACCGTCCGCCCATACGGCCGCTCCACTTTGTCCATATTCTGATAGAAATACTCCACCGCACGCCAGCCAAGCTTGAAGACACGCTCACGGACCATGTCCAGAGTGAATTCGTCTTTGTCCGAAAGCAGCTCCAGCATGCTGTCCAGCTCTACTGTATCCACATCCTGTCCGGTCATTCCGCCAATTTATCAAGACTCAATTCCACCAACCTGCGCATAAGCGGCTTATAGTCCGCATCAGCGTCCTTGGCATACCGCTGTGCTATACCGAGACAGACCGTGGCCGCCTCATGTCCGAGCTTACGGGCCAGAGAGGCTATCGCCGAGCCCTCCATCTCGAAATTAAGAATACGGAGCCCCTGATAAGAGAAGGACTCCAGCCTGTCCAGCAAGTCAGGCATTACTATAGGCAGACGCACCACCCGGCACTGAGGGCCATAGAAACCCGGAGCAGACACCGTCATTCCCTGGACCGTACAGTCCGCAAACAAAGACGCAAGCCTGTCGGAAGCTCTGACGAAATACGGAACCGGCAGATATCGGTTCCAGTCGACATGGTTGAGGAAAGCTTCCTCCATAGCCATGTCCGCTACCTGATCCCTGTCTCCGTACCAGTTCAGCAAGCCGTCAAAGCCGACCGACACCTTTGAGAATATGTACGAACCGATAGGGATATCCGGCTGTATGATACCGCAGGTACCTATCCTCAGGACCGTCAGGCTTCTTTTCTGCTCCCGTATCTCCCTCGTGGTGAAATCCACGTTGGCCAAGGCATCCAGCTCCGTCATCACTATGTCTATGTTATCGCATCCTATACCGGTGGAAAGCACAGTCATACGGGTGCCTTTATATTTCCCCGTGACACTGTGAAACTCCCGTGAGAAAGAAGAACTCTCCTTCTCGGAAAAATAACCGGCAATCATATCCACACGGTCCGGATCACCCACAAGTATCACCTTGTCTGCCAGATGTTCAGGACGGATATGCAGATGAAACACAGACCCGTCACTATTTATTATCAATTCTGATGCGCCTATCTTCTCCATATTTTTTCTTGTAAAAATACTCATTTCCTCCGCACCTCACAAAAAAATCTCAATAGTTGCCATTTTCTAAAATTATTTCAAGCATATGCCATATTGCAGCATAAGTTTTTATTATTTTTGCAAAAAATTCAAAAGCCATGACAAAGGACATTCTTGACAAGTACATCTGGCTGGTGGACACCATTCACCAGGCCGGCCGCATCACTCTGGCCGAGATCAACGAAAAGTGGCACAGATCGCATATCAGCGACGGGCGCGACATCCCGCTCAGGACATTCCACAACTGGAAGAATGCGATTCAGGACACATTCGACATCAACATCGAGTGCGACCGGCGCAACGGATACCGCTACTACATCGAGCACCCGGAGGACATGACCAACGGAGCCATGCGCACCTGGCTTCTCAATACATTCACGGTAAACAACATCATCAACGAGAGCCGCAGCCTGAGCAGGCGGATTCTTTTCGAGAACGTCCCCTCCGGGCAGAAATACCTGACCTCCATCATCGAGGCTATGCAGAAGAACCTGGAAATCCGGCTGGTACACGAAAGCTACTGGCACGACGGCCCCTCCGCCTATACCGTGCAGCCGTGGTGCCTGAAGATATTCAACCAAAGATGGTATGTCTCCGGTTACTGCCACGAGAGAAACAATTTCCGAACATTCGCCCTCGACAGGATACAGGAGCTGACCGTACTGGACACCGTGTTCGAATACCCCAGGGACTTCAACGCCGAAGAATATTTCGCCGACTTTTTCGGCATTATCACCTCCTCGGAAATCGATAAGGAGACCATCCGCATCAAGGCCTACGGTCTGCAAATCAACTATCTGCGGTCACTGCCGCTGCATCACAGCCAGAAAGAGACCGAGAAAGACCCCGCCGGAGAATGGGCCGTCTTCGAATACCGCCTCCGCCCGGCCACCGACTTCGTCTTCGAGCTGCTCAAGCACGGAAGCCAGCTGGAAGTCCTCTCTCCGCTATGGCTGCGCGAGAGCATAGCCAGCGACATCCGGGAAATGGCCGCCCGGTATAAATAATTTTCCCTATATTTGACTAAGTATAATCAAATTTAAAGAACTATGCTTCAGAAAGGAGACAAAGCCCCGTACTTCGAGGGCACGGACCAGAACGGCAACATCATCCGCCTGAGTGATTTTGCAGGACGCAGACTCGTCCTCTACTTCTACCCAAAGGACAGCACTCCCGGCTGCACCGCCGAGGCCTGCG
>DXAW01000107.1 GCA_019116865.1 Candidatus Coprenecus stercoravium
CGAGATAGCCTCCCTCCCCATGACCCGCAACCTCTACGACATCGCGGCCTTCCTCTCCCGCCAGGTCATCGACGGCAAGCCACTGTCGGTCCATACATTCGAGACCGTCCCCGGGGCTCCGGCCGCCAAGAAGAGATTTACCGTCATCGACTACATCAGGAACAATACTTGACGGATTTAGTTTATCTGCATCTGACTGATTTTTGAAGCGACGGTGCTGGCCAGAGGAAGTCACACCTGACTCACAGCGGCTTACAAAATGCGCTGCACATTTGGCCAGGTTTTAAACAGGCCAAATGTGCGACACCACAACACAAATCCCTGACATTCAGCAATATCCATATCATTACCGCACCCGCAAACCTAATTCGGTATAAGCGGTCTGTTCATCCAGTCCAATGACCATCCATCTCTATCACTGTAAGTAAGACGAGTCATAGACAGATTGTCCATCCCAAGCTTATGTGTCATACGCGCATCCGAGCCAAGAACACCTCGGATAAAACATTTGAACGCCACACCATGACCGACTATAAGAAAAACTCCGTCTTCATAGCGGTCCAGTATCTCGCTTTTTATGAAATCCGTCATTCGCTTCTCCACATCATTCTGACTTTCTCCGCCAGGCGGACGGAAAAACGGATTCTCACGGTCAAGGCAGCTGATCACCTCCGGCGTATATATCTCATTCCTCGGCCGGCCCTCCCACTCTCCTTGAGAAAGTTCCTCCAGACAGTCTGAATACACCACTGCATCTGTCTCCTCAGCAGAGATCTGCCCCATACACTCTAAAGTCTGACGAGCCCTTACTGCGGTTGAGCAGAATATCTTATCAAAACGCAGCCCACTGTTTCTCAATACATTTCCGGCAGTTGTAGCCAGTTCCGTTCCCAGCCGGGTCAAGGTAAGGCCCGAACTTTTTCCGCCTATCACTTCCGCTTTGACATTGTATGATGTCTGGCTATGTCTTAAAAGATAAAGCTCAATCATACCGCAAATATAGCAAAAAGCAGAATCTGTCCGGTGTCAAATAATGGCAGCTCACTAGTACTCAAGCGCACGCATATAAACAAGACCGGAGACAGGGCGACGGAGAGCATTTTGCATTCGATTAGTTACACACCTCAGTATCTGTTATCGCTTCCTTTGCGTAAAGAACTAGATATTAGTACCTTATATCAAAGTCTGCAAAACAGATATGGCCGTATCTAGGCGAATTCCGGGCAAAATGTGCCGCATCTGTTATGAGGCCATGGCGGCAAGTAAGTGAACATCTGTGCGTTATGACGATTACCAGATTACAGATTGTGAATACATCCGCGACACCGTCATCCTTCTCAACAGACACAAGCCTCATCCGGGCCCTAATAGAATGCTATTCAATCGGCAGAGCCCGTCTGACCGAAATCAGCACGCTCCGCCGCTCCGCATCACTCACCCAATCACTAAACCTCGACGACCACGGAACACTAACTGCAACAGCAGCCATAGACTCCATGGGCATATACCTTACCTATAAAGAAAGATACCGTAACACATCCACTAAATCCACATCCACCTCAACAGAAACAATAATAAAGGAAGTAAACATCCTTCACTGGTGGCAAAAAATTTTAATCGCTATTGGAGCCGCATCAATGATTGGAATCGCACTCTACAGCGCAAATCGGATAAAGCAGTTTATCAAATGAAAAAATCCTCAAAGAATTCTGTGGTGCAAATGTGGTGCGATTTCGTCGTGGTGACTTGGCAGGATTAGCGCACTGACGCCACTCCCTCGGCGGGATTAGCCTCGCAGGCTCGGCTTTTCCCGCACGGAGGCAGGCCCTATGAAGGCGTCCGCAGGAACAGAGTTCCTGCAATGTGGCTTCGCCACATTACTTTATTATGCAGCAGAAGCAGCTCCGAAGTTCGCTGACGCTCACTTCGTGCTGCTTCTGCTGCATAATAAAGGGACGTACATTGCTGCCGTCCCTTACTGCCTTTATGGCTGTGACCTCGGCGGGATTCAAACCCACAACCTTCTGATCCGTAGTCAGATGCTCTATTCAGTTGAGCTACGAGGCCATTATGTGAAACCTACTCCTCGGGAGCCGAGCTTGTAGCCTCAGCACCAGGTGCAAGTCCGATGAATCTCTTTTCTTTGATACGGGCTTTCTTACCTGTAAGGTTCCTAAGATAGTAAATCCTTGCTCTGCGGACCTTACCGCTCTTGTTAAGGTCTATCTCGGAGATGAACGGAGAATAAAGCGGGAAAATCCTCTCGACTCCGATACCGTTGGAAATCTTACGTACAGTAAAGGTCTGGGTAGTACCGGCACCTTTTCTCTGTATCACGACTCCACGGAATTTCTGAAGTCTCTCCTTGTTCTCTTCTTTAATCTTATAGGTCACAGTGACGGTGTCTCCTGCTTTGAAATCAGGATATCTTTTCTCATCCTGTGCGAATGCCTGCTCTGCAATCTTAATTAAGTCCATTTTCTTCTCTTTTTAGTGCAACATTACGGTTTTAAGCATGTCTGCAAGAGGTTGCTGATTTTTGGGACTGCAAAGATAGATAAAAGAGGACATATTCCAAATTTTTTTGCAGTTAACTGAACATTTTTTTCATCCTGTCGAAGAAATTTCTGTCCTTCTTGGTCGGTTTCGGATCAAAATTACCTGAGGACTTCAATTTCTCGAACATGTCCTTTTCCTCTCTGTCTATCTTCTTCGGTGTCCATACCTGAATATATACGAGCAGGTCACCTCGGCCGTAGCCGTTAATATCAGGAACGCCTTTTCCTCTTACCCGCAGGAAAGTCCCGGACTGTGTTCCAGGCTCTATCTTTATCCTTACCTTGCCGTCCGCAGAGGGTATTTCCGCCGATGTTCCGAGCACCAAGTCCGGCATTGAGACAAACAAGGTATATATCAAATCATTGCCGTCCCTCTGGAGTTCTCCGTCCTCTTCCTCCTCAATAAGTACAAGCAAATCGCCGTTGACACCATTGCCCTTAGCCGCATTACCCTTGCCGTGTACTGTGAGCTGCATTCCCTGAACAACTCCGGCAGGAATCTTGAATGATACCTCCTCAGTGGCCTCCACCACTCCGGCTCCGTGGCATTTGGAGCATGGATGCGATATGACCTTGCCCTCCCCTCCGCAGGCAGGGCAAGGAGACGTGGTCTGCATACGTCCCATAAAAGACTGCACCACTCTGGTTACGACACCTGTTCCGTGACACGTATCGCAAATATGGACATCAGCCTCGGACTCAGCACCGCGTCCATTGCAGACGGGGCACTTGACAGCCTTCTTTATCTTTACTGTCTTGGTGACTCCGTTTACAATCTCGGAAAGTGACAATTTGACACGGATACGTATATTCGAGCCTTTCTGCGCTCTTGCAGAAGCCCCCCTTCCGGACGAGCCGCCGAAACCGCTGAAGCCTCCTCCGAAACCGCCTCCGAAAATATCACCGAAGCGGCTGAATATATCTTCCATCGAGAAGCCGCCGAATCCGTCAAATCCGCCAGCACCTCCGGCCGCACCGCTCATACCGGCATGACCGAACTGATCGTATCTGGCTTTTTTATCAGGATTACTGAGCACATCATATGCCTCCGCCGCCTCCTTGAACTTCTCCTCAGCGGCAGCATCACCCGGATTCCTGTCAGGGTGATACTTCAGGGCCATTTTTCTATAGGCCTTCTTTATGTCCTCGGCCGAAGCGTCACGGGAGACGCCGAGCACTTCATAATAATCTCTCTTGTCTGCCATTGTCCACTACACCCCCACTACTACTTTTGCAAAACGTATGACTTTGTCATTCAACTTGTATCCGGGCTGAATGACATCTATTATCCTGTTCTTTCTGTCTTCCTCCTGCACGGGCATCCGGGCCACAGCCTCATGGAAATCGGTATCAAGCTCTTTCCCTACAGCGTCAATAACAGAAAGTCCGCGTCCTTTCAGATAGGACATCAACTTATTGTATATCAACTCAGTTCCTTCTATCGCAGCCTGATCCGCATTGGACTCCCTGAGCACCTGCAAGGCCCTCTCGCAATCATCGAGCACCGGGAGCATACCTTTTATAATATCCTCTCCGGCTGTCGAAATAAGATCAAGACGTTCCCTGGCTGTACGCCTGCGGTAATTGTCAAACTCCGCTGCGAGCCGGACATACTTGTCATTGACCTCGTCCATCTTGGACTGCAATGCCTTAAGCTCCTCATCCTTACGAGAATGCTTCTCCCCTTTCTTTTTTTTCTCGGAGCCTTCGGATGCCGCTTCGTCGGAAACGCCTCCGCCGGCTTCTTTTATATCCTCTTTCTTTTCCTTTATTTCTTCCTTTTCATCCATAATTCAATACAATTTTTCAAGCAGGGGTAACAACAAAAACATTGCCAAAAGGGTAAATGGACAAAATGTCAGTTACAGTCTCACGATTTGAGGCTCCACATCACGGTATTTGGGCATAGTGGCACCTATAGGAGCACCGATATACGTCGGATCGCACATGACATACCGCACTCCCTCGTACTGATAGCTGTCTCCTGCAACGTCATCCGGAAGAGCCACACCGCAAGACACATGACCCGGATATGAGAACATCACCGCATCCAGACCCAGCAGGTCCTTGACTATCCATGAGAATATCAGGACCCTGTCCTTGCAATTGTTCGAGCCATAATAAAACGATTCCTCGACAAAGAGAGGCTTTGAACGTCCGAACATCTCATAATCGGTCTTGTACTCGAACCCTTTCTGGATAAGACCCAACACGAACGCAACCGCCTGAACCTTGTCCATTCCGTCTTTCAGAATCCGGTACCGTATCTGGGTGAACACCGCCTTCTGAAGCGCCTCGTCCACGGCGGATTTATGATAGGTCAGCAAATCCGACTGAGGATAATTCAAAGTAAACCGCACATAGGGGATATTCAAGGGAAGCGCGGCTGATTCCTCAAGGATGGCATTCCAGTCTGTCAGAGTCTTGGGCTGATAATTCTCCTCCCCCACTTCCATCTGTCTGTCTATGACCAGATTCATGACCTGATCCGCTATAGAGAAGTCTTCTGCGAAAGTATACAGCGGCTCCTGGCTGTTGAGTCGGGAATAGGAGAATATGTAGAAATCCTCATCGGCATCTGATATATACGGCATCTGATATATCTGCTCTGAAAACGGAAGAAGAAGAATCAGTTCTCCGCCTGCCGAACCGACCCTGGCCTTATATTTCATCTGGCTCAGAATAAACATCTGGGTAAGAACCTTCTCATTGACATATTCCTGAATATACACAGCATCCGTAAACTCCTTAATGGCAGTATACAAAGCCCAGTCGCTCAAGGAGTAGCGCTCTCTCATCGCCGCAAACGCCTCCACTGTGGGCATATAATCAGACCCGGACAGCACATTCCATCCCTCCGATGCGCCACGCTCGGAAGCCATGATTCTGGGCAAGCGCATCGACTCATCGAACGGAATATATCCGCGCAGGCCGTAGAAATCTATCGCCACAGCACCGTCCTCCAGTAATCCGGCCGACACTGCGGGCATTGTCCTGGACACAGCGGGAACCACAAGCCTGCCTGCGGACGGAAGACCGTGAGAAGCATGTTCGTCCGGTGCCCCTTCGTAATAGACCGGCTCATCAGGAACAGGACCTATGGGATCCACCCTGCCGGCCTTGACCAGGAACTCCTGCCATGCCTGGCGCAGATAATCGGAGAACTCCGCATTGGCCCTGGCCATTTCATCCTTGAATTTATTTATTTCAGATGTCCTCTGCTCATAGAACTCCTTATAGTAATCCCTCTTGTTCTGAGCAGGAGACTGAATGACCGCACAGGCCGACAATATGGCCAGTGCCACGATATATTTCTTCTTGAGCATAGCAGTGTGTATTCACAATTAAGGCTCCCTCAAATCACAAAGACCGGGGAGCCTTGATTAATTCAATCCAAAATTATTTTGCATTCTCACGTGCCTCGAGATCCTTCATCTGCTGATTGAAGAACTCCTGGAACTTGAACTCGTTGAAGTCGATTCCGAGCTTCTCGTCTGCTGCGATTGCGCTTTCAGCAGCCTCCATAACGGGAACTCTTGACATTTCAAGCACTACCCAGTACTCGATGCGGCCGTCTGACATGCGGAACGACTTCTCATCCTTCAGAATAGCTCCGTTAAGCTGCTGGCTGACAGCAGTAACTGCCATATTCTGAATCTTGGACACGTTCTCAGTCTCCATTCCTACCTGATACTGATTGGCATAGCTCTGAATAACGCTCTTCACCACGACCTCCACCTGAGTGGCCAGCTCGTTGAGAGCACTTGTCCTGGCCACAGTCTTGGCCATGTTCCTGTCCGCGCTTACGCCTGATGCCTTAGCCCTGAAAAACTCTGCGTTGGATTTGAATTCAGGGGTATCAAAAGGCATGACCTCCTCTACAGGGGGAGTGTATGTATTGGCTGCCTGTTTCTGGCCTCCACATGAAGAAGCGAGGAATAAAAGTGACGCTGATACTGTCAGTGCGATAATAGATTGTGTTTTCATGTTTATAAAGTTTTAATGTGTTTGTTGTTTCCTTTTACGACATTTAATGCGGACGCCGCTCTGATGTGACATCTTTTTCTATAAAAAATATCACATTTTATCATTGCTGCCAAGCACGTCATATATTTTATGCTTGTACAGCTCCTTGAGCTTTTCCCTTGCGGGTCCCAGATATTTTCTCGGGTCGAACTCCTCCGGATGCTCCACGAATACCTTGCGGATAGCTGCCGTCATGGCCAGACGGCCGTCGCTGTCAATATTGATCTTGCACACAGCCGACTTGGCAGCCTCACGGAGCTGGTCTTCGGGAATACCGATGGAATCCTTCAGACGACCGCCGTAATGGTTGATTTCGGCAACAATGTCCTGGGGCACCGAAGACGAACCGTGAAGCACGATGGGGAATCCGGGAATCCTCTTCTCTATCTCGTGCAGGATGTCCAGACGGATTTCCGGTTTCTGACCAGGTTTGAACTTATATGCGCCGTGGGATGTTCCGATGGATATGGCCAGGGAATCCACTCCGGTCTTGCTGACAAAATCCTCGACTTCCTCGGGACGGGTGTAGGTATGGCTCTCCGCCTTCACGTCATCCTCGACACCGGCCAGTACGCCAAGCTCGCCCTCCACAGTCACGTCATATTTATGAGCATACTCGACAACCTTTCTGGTCAGCTCCACATTCTCTTCATAAGGCTTGGACGAGCCGTCAATCATCACAGATGAGAAACCGTACTCTATACATGACTTACAAAGCTCGAAAGTGTCTCCGTGATCGAGATGAAGCACGATGGGAATCTGACAGCCCAGCTCCTTGGCATACTCCACACCGCCCTGGGCCATGTAGCGCAGTATCGTCTGGTTGGCATACTTCCTGGCTCCGCTGGACACTTGCAGAATCACCGGAGACTTGGTCTCGACACACGCCTGTATGATGGCCTGCATCTGCTCCATGTTGTTGAAATTAAAAGCAGGAATAGCATACCCGCCGTTAATGGCCTTCTTGAAGAGCTCTCTAGAGTTCACCAGGCCGAGATCTTTGTAAGATACCATAAGTATATCCTTTTAAGGTTAATTGTCCGATATTTTTCTTATCTCTCGCAAATTTAAATAATTTTGCAGAATGAACAAAAAAGTAATCATTTTCTCAGCACCGTCAGGCGCAGGAAAAAGCACGGTGGTAGGACACCTGCTGAAAAAATACCCTTTTCTGGAGTTCTCCATATCGGCCACATCCAGGGCTCCCAGAGGCTCAGAGCGCGACGGGGTGGAATATTATTTCTTCTCACCGGAGCAGTTCAGGGACCTCATCTCCCGTGACGCATTCATAGAATACGAGGAAGTCTATCCCGGCTCGTTCTACGGCACGCTGCGTTCCGAAATAGAGCGCATATGGGCCAAGGGGCATGTCATACTCTTCGACATAGATGTCAAGGGCGGGGTCAATCTGAAGCGTATATTCGGAGACAGCGCCATGTCCGTCTTCGTCATGCCTCCGTCCATAGATGAGCTCCGCAAGAGACTGGAGGGGAGAGGAACCGACTCTCCGGAGGCCATAGAGAAAAGAGTGGCCAAGGCTGCGGAGGAGCTGCAGTACAAGTCCCGCTTCGACAGGATCCTGGTCAATGACGACCTGGACAAGGCTCTGGCCGAGGCAGACAAGCTGATAGAGGATTTCACCGGTGCAGAACGATATCCCTCCGCTGAATGAGGAAAGTCCTGTATTTCGGTTCGTTCAATCCCGTACACTACGGTCATACCGGCATAGCGCGGTATATCGCCTCCATGCCGGAAGCGGACGCTGTCGTCATTGTCCCGTCCCCGCACAACCCGTTCAAGGACCTTTCCATACTTACGGACCCGCATCTGCGGCTCGAGCAGGTGCGCGGAGCCTTCAAGGGCATTTCCCCGAAAATAACAGTCTCGGACATAGAATACCATCTTCAGGAGCCGCTGTACACCATCAACACCCTGCACGTACTGCAATCGGAAGATCCGGAGTCAGACCTGATATTGCTTATCGGGGCCGACAACATAGGCTCCATCGGCAAATGGTATAAAGGAGAGGAAATCCTGAAAGAATTCGAGATATGGGTATATCCGCGCGGCGGATACGACGGCGGCGGCATCTGCCATGACTATAACAGCAGAAAAGACGTCAAAGGAGTCCGCTATCTTTCGGATGCTCCTCTCTATGACATCTCCTCCACAGAAATCAGAGCACTGGCAGCGGCCGAATAAGAAGATTACAGATTATTGAAAGACGCCTCGTACGAGATATTGTCCTCCGAGCAGGAAGGTATGGATATTGTCAATGTCAGGCTTGACGCTACTCCGCTCCATGCCTCACCAGTCTGTCCGCACACTTTTTCTATAACCGGCTCAAATTCATCATTCCAGTGTTCAAGGGTCTTAAATACCGAAAGTAAATCCAGTCCTTCATATAAAAAATCCTGCTCGGAGACATCATTAATTTTGACAACCGCCACCGGTTCACATTCTATCGTACTGCGTATATTCTTTCCGGGCCACAGGCACAAGCCTGGAGAAGGGGCTTTGATTTCAAGATTACTCTCCGGAAATTTAAGAGAGATGAGAGTATTGAATGTTCCGTCTCCAAATCCTATCACCGTAAAGGAATTCCCTTCCGCACGGCCCCGGACCTCCGTATTCTCTCCGCTTGCAAAAGGCTCACCGGCAACAACCCTCCAGCGATTCGAGAGATTTTCAAGAGCAACACTCACATCCTCCCCGTCCCATGTGCGGACAGCTGTGCGAAGACGATCATTGTCCACGCACGCATTGTTATAAATAGAGAGCAATTCTTCACGCATGGAAGATACAATATAGTCTTTAACAGCGTCACTTGATATCTCTGACGCAAATGAGAGATATGCGGGTATCAGAACATCCTCTATCGCTTGTAGAGTAAATGACTCTTCGAATTTTTCCATAACCTCGTCGACTCTCTGCTTTACCTCCTGCTCAACCGTATTATTGTACAAAGTTTCTACTTTAGGGGATATATAACTGTTCCAGGCATCGTCGTCAGTGCTGTAATCCACCGTAGGGTCGACACGGGTGATGTCGGTGCGGGAGACTATGCGGTGCAGCCGGACGGGGCACTCGAGGCTGCCCTGCGATACGGGAGATGCCGTTCCCGGTATCGGGAGCACGTAGGTATAGAACATATTGCCGTCCTCGAAGGGGTCGGCCGGCAGTGTCAGACACAGGTCATCCCGGACATCCTTACCTTCTATGAGGCCGTCAGCGGCATTTGCAATAAAGACCGCCGTATACGAGGCCGACACGTAGAGAGTATCCTTCAGGGCCTCGCGCTGGGCCCAGGTCATGTTGTCTCTCGTCAGAGGCCACTTGGTATCAGTATCGATATCCGGAATATCCCTTTCCTTGAGCAACGCTCCGGATTCGTCGTACAACAGATATTTCAGCGAGCTGATGCGCTGCGATGCGTCAAGGTTCTCTCCATAAGCCTTAGTTTCGGAACCGTCTCCGCCCACAAAGTACTCCACGACCACTCTTCCGCTTCCTGAAAGCACTCCTTCGGGGCACAAACCTCTTTCCGGATCAGATTCATGTCTGCTGCAGGCAACCGCAAGCACACAAGGCATTACTGCCAAAAGTATATATCGTATGCTCATATTC
>DXAW01000108.1 GCA_019116865.1 Candidatus Coprenecus stercoravium
TCCGAGAGGGATGCGGCAACGCTTGTCCCCGATGCCGTGTTTGAGGAATCCTTGTTGCTCACATCAAGTACGTTGGGCAGTATGGCTACACGCATCCCGGAATGGCTGGAAAGTCTTGGCGCAAGCCGTGAAGAACCGAACACGCCCGATGCCACATCCTTACACATCAACATCATTGTGGGCGAACAGACCATCACAGCCACGATGGAGGACAACGGCGCAGCCCGCGACTTCCTTTCCCGCCTGCCGTTGGAGGTTACATTGGAGGACTACAATAACGGCACAGAAAAGATATTCTATCCCGACCCGGAACTCAGCCTTGACAATACGCCGCGCGGTTGTGCTCCGGTAGCCGGAGACATTACTATCTACGAGCCGTGGGGAAATGTCGCTATCTTCTGCCGAGACTGGTCGGAAAGCAGTTCGCTCATTAAAATCGGGCATATCGATGGCGACGGCATCAGCCTGTTGCAAGGAACGGAGAGTATGAACGTAAGATTTGAACGACAATAAGGCGAATGTGAAGCACTGGCATGGAGCGGCGGCGGACAGTTGGTTCGCACACCTTGCCTTTGAAATTCCGGGAGAAAACAGTTACAACGAATGGCTGGAGCCTGTGACCGACGAAGAATATAACCGGTGATTTTCACAGACAGCCCTAAGCAAGCAGAAACATCTCCGCATCATTTCAAGAAGTTAAAATCCTTGATATCAAAAACCTCCGTGGAGACCTCTCCAAGCCAGCCGCTTTTGGCATTTACCCCTACCTGCACTTTCACAAAGTCGATATAGCTCAGATTGGCCGGCTTGCCGTCAAAAGTAACGGCATCGCTGATACGGAAATGGTTGTCAGCAGGAGCGGCATTGTAATTGTCATCATCGGCAAGGCGGTCCTTGCTGCTGAAATTGTCCGCATACCCCCAGTCATAAGCCGGATTGACCCAATATGTGCCGTTGCCTGAAGCATCGTAATTACGGGCCTTTAGACAGGTGCCCCGGAGAGTATAGCTGTCCTCACCCACCCATTCCGGATAATAGAAATCCTGACGATGGAAAGAGCCCAGATACTCTATCGTTCCGGTATTGCCGCAGTTATCCGTCCATGCCACAGACATTCCAGGAGCATCCGGACGATAATAAGTCACGGCATAGTCCTGACAGGTCTCCGCCTTGCCATACTCGGAACCCTTCAGTTCATACCATGTATCGTTGGGCAGTCCGTCTCCGTTCTCATCCTGCATGACCCATACTATACCAGGTTCGGACGAGCCGTCGAAAGCATTGCCGGTAATAGCCAGATTATAGCCTCCGTCATTGTCCACGCTGTGGTCAAATCCCACTACGATATATCCTCCGAAACCGCCCAAAGACACATACTGAGTCTGAGCCATCCTCTCCTCCGCATATGCGCAGGCATCCTCCATAGTGGTTGCGGTGTAATATTCATTGACAAACTGTCCGGGAGCCGGCAGGAACTCATAGACTTTGTTGCAGGATGACAGAGCTGATGCCGAACCGGGACGGTAATATGTTCCCTCTGCCGGACACACATTGACTGCCAGCTCTTTCGTGGCAGTAAGATAGCTGTTGCGCATCTCTACCCTGACTGAATACTGTCCCTCCTCAGAAGCGGAGAAAATATATTCCGTACGCTCTCCATACTGCACCTGCTTACCGTCCACATACCATGTGTAGACCGCATCAAAAGCATTCTCAATATCCAGTATGCACAACAGGATTCTGCGGCCCAGTGACATATTGTACTCCGTCTGAAGGAATGTCCATGAGAAATCCACTTCCTCAGGAGATTTCACACTAACGGTAAAGTCCACTGCATCGCCGCCGTCCTCATTGGATGTCTCAAGCCTGAGCGCATAATCCCCCAGTTCCTTTCCTTCAAATACCAGAACTGGCTCCGTAGACACCTCCTTCCCGTCCACACTCCATCGGTATGAAGTCTCCAGCGATGATGCCACCGCAGGTTTTAATTCAAGGAAAGAGCCCTGAAGTATCACGAAACCTTCCTCAGCACCCGGCAGAGTTATTTCAGGAGGCGTAAGATCCAGCACATCTATGCGGATATCGGCTTTATCCATACCTCCGTCTGTTGAGACTGTAAGCGAAACATAAAAGCTCCCGGTCTCATCGCTGACAAACTCAAGCACCGGAGCGGAGGACAGTTCCTCTCCGCTTTCAAGTACCCATGAAAACACTGCACCCTCAGCATTCTCATACTCAGGCGATACAGTTATCTGACGACCGGCTTTCGTGGTATAAATGCCGCTTTCATTGTCAAGCAATATGCGTGGAGCCGAAGGTGTGACGCCGTCCTCCCTGCAGGAGAACAGCATCACCACGGCCACCGCCATTAAGATCAGACTGTATATTCTTCTCATCATATGTCTATTCAAATCTTACGGCCACATCGTCATAACAGAAATAAGCCGGCTGGCTAAAACCGTAGCCGTTGTCGCTGTCTCCGGCCATATTGAACTCTATTCTGGAGACTTTTCCGAGAGAGGAGAGATTCCATTTGGTCCACTCCCGGATATTGCCTTCGCTACTGGCCAGAAAAAATTCCGGTTCCTGCTCTATCTTCACTCCTTCAGCATCGTATCCTATGGCTATTACCTTAACATATCCGTCCGGCGTCAGAGGGTCAGTAAACCCGTTGCCGTTGGACACACAATTAGCAAGATATGTATTCCACATGATATAAAGATGATCCACCACGCGGGCCACTCCGTCACCGAACTCTATGGACGGCAGGTTCTCAGTCATATTATACGGAGATTCATCCTTGTAACCGAAATGCACGCAGAAATTCTCCGAACCGTTGTGCCCGCCGAAACCCGTCACAGGGTCCTTATAGTACACTGCCAGCTGATGCAGATAGTCACCATTGGCAATATCAGTCTCAACATAATCGGATACGGCATGTCCTCCACCCATGTAGCATGTCGTTCCGAAATTTTCAGGCATCACATGTTTGAGAAATGTATTGCCGTCATCGTACCATTCGTAATCCGCCGGGCCTGCTCCGCTCTCTCCGTAAAGCAGCGGCCCTCCATATTGTGGAGTATCTATCAGCGAAGACCAGTATTCTCCTTCAAATGTAAGCACACGCAACTCATATTCCACAGCCTTGACACGGAAGGTCACCATAGACACCTCGCCGGTCATGGACTGGAGACTGAATCCGATCATGCCCTCAGTCTCAGCATACGTATTTTCCCTGGTCGGCGCAGTAACAGTAAGAGTCGTATCCTCCGCCATGGACAGAGTCACCCTCCAGCCGTCCGGCTTATTTACCACATAGGCGAACATTCCGGATATCTCCACATTGTATGTTCTACTACTGCCGTAAAGGTAACTCTCCACTCCTTCCGATGAAAGTCCCTCGATATTGAATTCAACGCTTATGGTTTTCGGAACCGATATCCTGGTCCCGTCTGCAAGAATGAATATTACATTGTAGGCATTGCTCTCGTAGTCCACATCCGCGATAATCCCGGAGCCGCCGGTTCCCAGCTCTCCGTCCTGTCCCTCGGCAACTATACCTGTAGACTCCCAGTTCAGACCTCCGTCTACAGATATTTCCCACATCTTGGTGTCCGGGTTAATTCTTACCTGCGGGGAGACGGCATCCTCTCCAGGCTGGCCGTCTTCACCATCGATGCCCTGGGCCCTTATCCTCTGGCCGTCAACTACGAGCCATTCCCCGTCTATAGTCCAGTACCACAGTCCATCAGTATCATCCTGAGCCACGGATATTACCGGAGCATACGCACCATCCCTTCCGTTTGTTATCTCCGCCGTCGTCCCGTCAGAGAAATATATCACATAACCGTCAGTACCGGCCTCTACCCTGTCGATTGTCACATTCTGCCGCAGAGCGTCGACTATCTTCTGCAAAGCATCAATATCCGAATTGATGCCCTTGACAGTCTCTTCCAGCGATGCAATCTTGTCATCGATTCCGTCCAAACGGTCACGCAATTCAGTGTCGTCATACATGCTGCACGCACTTACTGCGGCAGTTACCAGCGCAATAAGCGCGGTCCGAATAATTCTTTTCATTTTTCTAATGGTATTAAAGGTTTATGTGTAAATACTATATGCGCAGGTATATCTCCTGTGGTGACGGACCACTTGCGCTTGCCGTCGGGAGAGAAGCAGTGCAGAGTGCCGGGACTTACATAGTCCTTCGCATCCGTCACCAGGATTTCTCCAGTCACGGGATGTACCGCCAGACCGTAAGGCACCTGTATATTCTCATCAGTGCCGTCAGTGATGAAATTCCGTGTCTCCACTTGTTTCGTCAGAGTATTGAGAACAGCATAAGACACCGTCCAGTCGTTAGTGAGATAACTGAAGTCAGTGCTGTAAATGTAGAGGGAGTCCCCGATGAGGTTCATGTTGCTGTTGGGAAGCAGATGAAGCGTGTCGGTGCAGATATCCCTTTCAGTATCAATAATGAAGGTCTTGGAAGGAGTATAATAGTAGTCTCCACGGGATGATACGTACAGGTTGCCGTAGCGGTCGGGCTCGATACGGTGCAGGTTGATGCCGACCGGAATCTTGTACATCTCACTGAAGTTGACCAGGTCGATCACGGAGACCGTGCTGTCGTAGTCCGGGACGCGGTAGCCGCCGGAGTTGGCCACATACAGCTTGTTGCCCACTATGGCCATCTCCTCGGGCTGGTAGCCCACAATGCACGAGTCCACTATTTCCAATGTCGCAGTGTCAATCTTCACGACCATGCCGATGCGTGCGTCCGGGTCTATCTTCACCGGACCGGCATACGCGCTGACGTAGGCGTACTGGTCCTTAAATGCAAGATAACGGCAATTTGGCACGGCTATCTTCGTTATGTGCTTGACGCTCTGTACATCCATTACCTCCACGTAGTTGGAGCAGTTGATCACCGCCCACAGCTTGCTGCCGTAGATCTTGATGTCGTTGCCCACATCTCCCAGATCCTTGACTTCATTCGGGTTACGCTCCCCGTAGATGTTGCGGGTGTACACACCGGTGGTGTAGTCGTAGTAATCCAGGGAGGCCTTGTTGCTGCCCATATTGCCCTCGTTGAGCAGGAAGAAGCCGCAGACATCGCCCGAGACGGTGTCCCAAGGATTGACTTCCACCGGCTCAGAGGGCAGCACAGGGTACTCGCCGCGGCAGCCTGTGACTGCCAGGGCAAGCGGAAGTATTGAAATTAGCAGAAAAATTAACTTGATGTTTCCAGTTCTCATATTGTAAGACTTAATGTTATCCTGAAATTGGTGCCGGGCATGGGGTACCACTTCACCACCTCGTACTGCTGGTTTAGGATGTTGTTGACCTCGGCAGTAACTCCTAGGTCCACCTTCTTGATATGGAATACCTTGGAGAGCGAGAGGTCGCTGGTGTACCAGGGCTGGATGTAGTTGACTGGCACATTGCCGCCGAGCATGTATCTCTCACCGGTATAGACGAAGCTGTAGTGGAAGTCCCAGGTCTTGTAGCTGACACTGACCGCAGCTGAACCGCTGTGCAGAGGCACATAGGGTATCTGGTCTCCATAAGTACTGATGACACCCTCGTATCCCTCGTCCTTCTTGGTGTCGGTGAAGTCCTGGGCCTTCTGATAAGTGTAGTTCAGCCTGGCGGATATATCCACCGGACCGAAGCGGAATGAGGGGGTCAGGACTACATCCATACCCCGTATCTCCACATAACCAAGGTTGACCATCGTCCATACCAGCTGATTGGAGGTCGGAGTGGCTATAATCTTGTCCTTCACCGTGTTGTAATAGACATCCACACTGGCCTGCAATCCTGCAAACCAGGAAGAGAACGCCTTGCTGTATGCGATACCCACATTATACTGCGTGGTGTATTCCGGCCTGAGGTTGCGGTTGCCCAGCTGGACGTAGTAGAGGTCGTTGAAGGTGGGCATGCGGAATATCTTCTTGTAGAAGGCCCTTAAACTCAGCCCGACACTCTTCCACGGAGTATAAGAGACTATCACAGTGGGCGTCCATTCATTTTTGTCGCCGGCCGTCTCCATGTTCCTTTTGCTCATATCGTGGACGTAGGTGTAGAGCAGACTGGCCTGGGCGCTGAGACCGAAGTCGAAATTGACCGAGGTGGCAGCAGCGGAGAGGACGGTCAGTCTGCGCGGCTGTATGAAATTGGCATTGAACATCTCCGTACCGTCAGCATCCAGACTGTTCCACTGCAGGTCGCAGGAGAGGTTGGCACTCCAGATCTTGCTCGCTGAGAAAAGATGCGAAGTGGTCAGGTACAGTTCCTGTTGCCAGTAGTGGTTGTCCATCGGCTGGACAGTGCTGTGCGGGGGCATTATGTAGTTCATGTAATCGTTGGCGTACTTGGCCTGCACCTTTAGGCTGTAAAAATCAGCCGCTTTATGCGTCAGGGCCGTCTGCACGAAGATATTGCGGTCCTTCTGCCGGTCCTCGTTGAGCAGCGAGATGCCGTAGTCCTTCTTGACCGCCGCACCCGGATAGCCCCTCTCCGACCAGTAGAAATAGCCTTTGAGCATGAAGTCCGTCTTAGGCATCTGTCCGAACAGGCCTGCCTCCGCACGGACATACATCACATCCCCGTTGCGGCGCACCTCCGTCGTATCGTAGCCTCCGTCCCTCTGATACCGGAACTTGTAGCGTCCGGAAGTGTTGAGGAACTCCGCATTGACCGAGGTACTGAAATATTTTCCTATGCGGTGCTCCCACAGCCCCGAGAGGTCAATGAGGTCGAATGAGCCGCTGCGCAGCTTGAAATTCAGATTATTCCCTCTGTCTCCGCTGAACTTCGGCCTCCTGGACACCATGTACAGCGCAGCCGCCGAGGCATAGTCCCTGGCCGACTGGAAGATATCGCTCTTCTGCCCGTTGTACACCGACAGGACTTCCATATTGTCCATGGAGAACTTGCCCAGATCCACCGTCCCGTTCTGGGCATTGAAAATCTGGATGCCGTCATAGAAGACCCCTACATGCTGGCTGCCGAGGCTGCGGATATTGACCGTCTTGAGGCCGCCTATGCCGCCGTAGTCCTTGATCTGCACGCCCGAAAAATATCGGAGCGCATCGGCTATCGAATTGGAGCTCAACCGCTGAAGCTGCTCTCCGGAGAGCTTCTGTGCCGGTACTATCTCCCTTATGCGGTCGGCCGTGACCACCACCTCGTCCAGCGTATCCACAGGCGGCTCAAACCCCAAGTCCTGAGCCCTTAGAGACATGCCGAACGACAGCAGCACCACAATGATAGGTAAAACGATACCTGCTTTCTTATTGTTCATCGCCAAATAATTTTCCAACTCCCGGGATCCTTAGCGTCATATTTGGCAAATCACAAGGCGTCAAGACTCACAGCGAGGGAGTTTACTGACGTAAATGACTGAGCTGCGATGTCGCAGACAACGCAGTGATTTACCAAATATGAGGCTAAGGCAGACTGTCTGTTCCTGATGAAGAAAAATCATTCAGCATTGCCGCACCCGACTCCCGCAGGGCAGACAGTCAAACTTGAAAGCAGGTCTTCTGACTTATTCCTCACAGCGGCAGCCTTCCCACCTTACAAGGCAGTGGCTCAATAGATTACCGCGTGACTTCCGTCCAAAAGGACGTGGAAATTACAGCAGCGGGAACTGTCCGGGATTCTCACCCGGTTCCCTTTTAATTCCTCCACCGCAGAGCGGCGGACAGGAAACTTTCAGCGGTGCAAATATAGACAAACTTCCCTTTCCTCAAAATAAAACTTTCCCCATCATTTGTCCTTCAGCAAAACCACCGTAAAATAAGTTATCTTTGCATGACTATTTTACGGAAACATGAAAACAGCAGAACGCATCATCCTCATAGCCCTCGCCGCCGCATTTGTCCTGAGCAGTTGCCGTGACTCATCTGAGCAACCATCTGACACAGACACTCATCCGTATGCCGAAGCCGCAGAAGCCGTCACTTCTTACGAAGGTACCGAGATTCTTGCCCATGCCGCTGACAGCACCCGGAAAGTCCTGATGGAAACGGAGATATTCGCCGTCAAGGGGTCCGACACTCTGTGGCTCGACCGCTACTTCCTGTCAGGAATAGAGCAGACAGACTCCCCTGTGGTAGTATTCGTATTCGGCGGAGGCTTCAGGTTCGGTGAAAGGTACTCCGAAATGTTCGTGCCCTATTTCGAGTTCCTTGCCCGTCACGGCTGCACGGTCGCCTCGATAGACTACCGCACCATGCTGGGCCGGATAACCTTCGACGGACGCCCCTCCCCCGTCGATTTCATGAATATCCTCCAGTCCGCCATTGACACAGCTGTAGTGGACCTCTACGACGCGACGCGGTACATCGCGCAGCAGCGGGAGGCCTGGGGCATTGACCCTGAGAAAATTATCATCAGCGGCTCAAGCGCCGGGGCCATCACCGTCTTGCAGGCCGAGTACTACCACTGCAACAGCCACAGCCTGGCGGCCAGCCTCCCGGAGGGATTCCGCTATGCGGGAGTGATATCCTTCGCAGGAGCAATCTCCGACAAGAAGAAGCTGCACTGGCAGACCCTCCCCTGCCCCGTCATGCTCTTCCACGGCAATGCCGACGGCATCGTCCCCTTCCGCAAGGCGCATCTTCCCTTCCTCGGCGGCCTCTGGGGTTCGGAGACCATCGCCAGAAGCCTCGAATCCCTGGACTCCCCCTGTCATTTTTACGAGATAGACAATGCCGGGCACGAGATAGCCTCCCTCCCCATGAG
>DXAW01000109.1 GCA_019116865.1 Candidatus Coprenecus stercoravium
GGTTTGAGTCATGGCGTAGGACACAGTGTCCGAGTCCGGTGCCAGATATTTGTCAGTCTCTGTTCTGGGCGATGATCTGAAAATGTGCCGCAGGTGGTTGTCCGTCAGGCGCATGACTATGCTTTCAAATGCCTGTCTGTCGATGCTTCTGCGGCAGAAAGCACTGAAGCCCCTGAGCCGGTAATATTCCCTCAGGCTCCGTCTTTTCCATGCCTGGAACGACTCTCCCTCTTCCGGGGGAAAGTTTGAGACCAACAGCTCCGCCTCTCTGCTCACGTCCCGGAAAAACCCGATCTGTGACAGACGGTAGCGCTCATTCTCTTTGGTGAGCAGCTCCAGTGCGTCTTCTATAGGGGTTGCCGCCATCTATTCAATGCCTCTTACTTTTTTCTCCCAGGCCCATGCCGAGCGGAGGACGTCGTCCACAGGTGTGTCGGCTTTCCATCCCAGCTCCTTGTTGGCCTTGGCCGGGTCTGCCCATACCTTGACTATGTCTCCTTCCCTCCGTGGTCCGAAGCTGTAGGGAAGATTCACGCCGGTGGCCTTTATAAAATGGTTGACCAGCTCAAGTACCGAAAGCCCAGTGCCGGTGCCCAGGTTGAAGATGTCGAATCTGTCGTTGTTCCCGTCTTCAAGTACCTTGGCTACTGCGGCTACGTGAGCCTTGGCCAGATCGCATACGTAGATATAGTCACGTATGCAGGTGCCGTCAGGAGTAGGGTAGTCGTTGCCGAATATTTTAAGCTCCTTGCGTATGCCGGCCGCTGTCTGCGTGATATAGGGCACCAGATTCTGCGGTACTCCGAGCGGCATCTCTCCGATGAGGGCCGACGGATGCGCTCCTATGGGATTGAAATATCTTAGGGCAATGACGTTAAGGGAGGGGTAGGCGTTGACGCAGTCCCGCAGAATCTCCTCGTTCATCTGCTTGGTACGGCCGTACGGTGATGTGGCCGGCTTTACGGGAGCGTCCTCGCGGACAGGCAGATTCTCCGGGTCCGGTTCTCCGTAGACGGTGCATGAGGACGAGAATACTATGCCCCTCCGTCTGCTGTCTTCTACGGACAATTCAATGAGATGCAGGAGGGAACTGAGATTATTTTCGAAATATTTCAGAGGCTGTCGCACGCTTTCTCCGACAGCCTTGCAGGCGGCGAAGTGTATGGATGCGGTTATGTCGGGGTATTGTTCGAATACCTTGGCGAACTGTGTCCTGTCGCTACAGTCCAGTTCCATGAACGGAATACGCTTGCCGGTTATCCGTTCTATGCCTTTGAGCATGTCGGGGGATGAGTTGGAGAAATTATCGACTCCGACCACCTCGTATCCTGCGTTGACCAGTTCGACGACAGTGTGGGAGCCTATATATCCGGCGGCTCCGGTGACAAGAACTCTGCCTTCTTTCATTTTTCGAAAATATTTATCTGCAAATATATTCATTTTTTCTAATTTTGTCGTTATTTTAATTCATAGCCATTATGTTAGGAATAGCATCGGATCATGCGGGCTTCGAGATGAAGGAGGCTCTAAAGAAGTATCTGGCCGGACTCGGATACGAGGTCAAGGATTTTGGAACGTATTCTCCTGAGAGTATGGATTATCCGGATGTGGCACATCCTCTTGCCGAAAGCGTGGAGAAAGGAGAGGTGTCGCAGGGCATAGCTCTCTGCGGCTCGGGTAACGGAATCAGCATGACTCTGAACAAGCATCAGGGGATAAGGGCCGCTCTCTGCTGGAATGAGGAGCTGGCGGCGCTGGCCCGGCAGCACAACGACGCCAATATACTTTCGCTTCCGGCCCGTTTCATATCGGTGGAGCTGGCGGAAAAGATAGTCAGCAAGTTTCTGGAAAGCTCGTTCGAGGGCGGAAGGCATCTCAGAAGAGTCAATAAAATCCCCTGTACTCCCCTGAAATAGATGGGACAGTACGCTGTTATCGATAGGAGAACGCCTTCAGGGACGTCTCTGGAGCCGGAACTTTATCCGGACGGATATGTGATAGTGGTGGACAAACCCTACGGGTGGACATCGGCAGATGCTGTGCGTAAGATAAAATTCGGACTGCAGAAGCGCTACCGTCTGAGGAATGTCAAGGTCGGGCATGCCGGTACCCTGGATCCTCTTGCCACGGGGGTGCTGCTCGTATGCGTGGGCAAGGCAACGAAAGTCTCAGAGTCGCTTCAGTCTGAGCGTAAGGAGTATCTGGCTGAGGTCACTTTCGGTGCGACTACTCCGTCTTTTGACAAGGAGCAGGAGATAGACGCCCGTTATCCATATGAGCACATCACTCTTGAGAATGTGAGGGCGGTGCTTGAGTCGATGCACGGGGTACAGCATCAGCTGCCGCCGGTGTACTCTGCCAAATATGTGGACGGTGTCAGGGCATACGAGAAGGCGCGTCAAGGTGAGGCTGTGGAACTCAGGACATCGGAAATCAACATATACGGTACTCAGGTGGTGGATTTCGCCCTTCCGGTGCTGAAAGTGGCCGTGCAGTGCAGCAAGGGCACCTACATCCGGGCGTTCGCCAGGGACCTCGGTACGGCTCTTGGTAGCGGCGCATATCTGACAGGACTTGTGAGGACGGTTTCGGGAGGATTCAGCATAGATAATGCGCTTTCTATTCAAGAAATTGAAACTTTATATTAGAAATTTCGTATAAGAGATAGTATGAAACTCTCGCAATTTAGTTTTGACCTGGATTACAGGAAGGATATAGCCCCTTATCCCGCAGAGTACAGGGATGAGTCCCGCATGATGGTTCTGCACCGCACGACAGGGGACATAGAGCATAAGATATTCAAGGACATTATCAATTATTGTGACGAGGGAGACGTCTTTGTCTTCAATGATACGAAGGTCTTCCCCGCCAGGCTCAAGGGCAACAAGGAGAAGACCGGTGCCGAGATAGTCGTGTTCCTGCTCAGGGAACTTAACAAGGACCAGAGACTGTGGGATGTCCTTGTGGATCCGGCCAGAAAAATAAGAATAGGCAATAAACTTTATTTCGGAGAGAACGACTCTCTTGTCGCTGAGGTGATAGACAACACCACTTCCCGCGGCAGGACTCTCCGTTTTCTGTTCGACGGTCCCTATGACGAGTTCAAGTCCACATTGTATTCTATGGGCGAGATACCTGTCCCTGAGTACGTGTATGTCGCACGTCAGGCAAAAAGGGAAAAGGACGGGCAGCCTCAGGTCAAGCCGACGGGTCCGTATATATATTCCGAGCCTTTCGATATAGACCGTTTTCAGACGATATATGCTGAGAATGAGGGTGCGGTGGCTTCTCCCGCCGCCGGACTGCATTTCAGCCGCGAGATATTCAAGCGCATGGAGATTAAAGGGGTTGACGCCCGTTTCATAACTCTCCATATGGGTCTGGGACATTTCCGCAACGTGGATGTGGAGGATCTGTCAAAGCATAAGATTGATTCGGAGAGAGTGTTTATCTCCGAGGAGACGGCGGATGCTGTCAACAGTGCCAAGAACTCCGGTCACAAGGTCTTTGCTGTAGGCGCCACTGTGGTAAGAGCCATAGAGACCCCTGTGACCACTACCAAGCAGCTGAAGCCGTTTGACGGATGGACCAATAAATTCATCTTCCCTCCCTACCAGTTCTCGATACCGGATGCAGTGGTCACCAATTTCCATCTGCCCAACTCCACAATGCTCATGTCGGCCGCTTCCTTCGGCGGATATGACAATGTCATGAGAGCCTACAGGGTAGCCCTCAAGGAAGGCTACAAGTTCGGAATGTACGGTGACGCCATGCTGATTATTGATTAGCCTGCCGTTTCAGCCTCTCTCTGCGGGCCAGGGCGGTCTCGCTCATAAGGTCGGAGACATTGCATCCCGGCTCATAGTAGAACAGGTGCTCGGTGTCCAGCTCCCGGAGAGTCTCGTCAAGGCTGTCGGTACTTCCAGCTGACAGGGTTATGGTGCCGTTGTCGTTCTTGCCGTTCAGCTCCACGGTGTCCTCATCGTCTCCGAGCGGAGTTGTCGGCGGAGGAGTGTTGTTGACCTTGATGCCTGTGGCCAGGACGGTTACGCTTATCGCACCGTCCGCCAGATGACTGTCGTCGATGTCAAGACCGTCTTTCTTGGTTTTCAGACTCTTGCCTATCCGTTTGGTGATATAGTCGTTGATGTCGTTCAACTCCTGCATCTTCAAGGGATTTGTACGGCTGTATGTGATGTTGACGATGAGGTTCTTTGCTGTCTCCACGTCAAAGTCTTTCAGAAGAGGTGAGGTGAATGCGCTTTCCACGGCCTTGAATGCCCTGTCCTCTCCTTCCGCAATACCGGTGCCTACCAGGGCCATGCCGCTGTTGCGCATAACAGTCTTCACATCCTGCAAGTCTACGTTTTTGTAACCCGGTTTGGTGATAATCTCGTAGATGCCCCTTACCGCCGCGTCCAGTACATTGTCGGCTTTCTCAAAGGCTGACGTCACCTCCATGTCTCCGTAGAAGTCGTACATCTTCTGATTGTCCACGATGATTATGGAGTCGGTGTAGTTGCGGATCTCCTCTATTCCCTCGTAAGCTTTCTGAGAGAATCCTATCTGACTGTCCTCAGGGTAGGTGAGTACGGCGATGGTGAGTATTCCGGCCTCGTGGGCCAGCTGAGCGATGACGGGAGCGGCCCCTGTTCCGGTGCCGCCTCCCATGCCGGCGGTGATGAAGACCACCTGTATGTTGGAGCCGAGGGAACTTTTCAGCTCTTCGATAGACTCAAGAGCCGCCTCGCGTCCTACCTTGGGATCCATTCCGGCTCCGCCGCCTCTGGTCAGATTGGTGCCGAGCACTATCTTCTCGGGTATGGGGGAGAGGTCCAGTGCGGCCTTATCCGTATTGCACACCATGAATTCCACATTTTCCAGACCTTCGCCGTAGAGGCGGGTGGCAGCGTTGCAGCCTCCTCCGCCCACGCCTATAATCTTGATAATGGCCTTGTTCTCCGTGATGCCGTCAGGCAATATATAATCGTTCATGTTTTTCGCTTTTGTCAGGGTTATGCTTCATTGTCCTCTTCCGTGGTGTCAAACAGACTTCTGAAAGATTCCCACGGGTTTCTGGATTTCTTTTTCGGTGTCTGCCCGATACGGGACGGTTGGCCGTTGCCCGGAGCGCCGGCTGCTGTGCCCTCAGTATCGGGGAACAGCTCTCCCGGCACCTCTTTCGGTGTGTCGGGTGCCTCGTAGATATCGTAGCCGTCATTGTCATCCGACAGCTCTTCCAGCCGGAATCCCTCCAGAATCAGACCTACTGCTGTGGATGCCTGTGGCCTGAATACCGTCTCGACAGAGTTGCCGGTTATCACGTTGCTGTCAGGGAAGCCTATGCGGACATCCATTCCCAGAATGTTTTTCGCAAGGAGCTGGATTAAGGGGAGGTTGGTGGAGCCGCCGGTGAGTACGGCCCTGCTGCGCAGCTTGTTCTTGAATCCTGAAATCTCAATGATATGCCTTACGGTCGCCAGTATCTCGCATACACGCGCCTCTATGGCGGAGCTGAGCTGTTTTGAGGGGATGCCTTTCACAGTCACGCCGCTTTCCTTGATAGTGAGTACGGTGTCTTTTGCAAACTCACTGATGCACGTGCCCTTCTGTATTTTCAACTGCTCGGCGTTTTTCCTGGATATGCTGCATGTCTGGCTTATGTCCTCCGTCACCGAGTCGCCGCCGAACGGAATCACTGCGGCGTAGCGCAGTATGTCGGCCTGGTATATCAGTACTCCGGTAGTGCCGGCGCCTATGTCCACCAATACCGAGCCCAGTTCCTTCTCGTCCTCGGTGAGAAGTGCCGCACCGGATGCTATGGGAGTCAGAATCAAGTCCTTGACGTCAAGGTTGATTCTGTCGAATGCGGATTTGCAGTGATTAACGGCTGAAGCCTTGCCTATGAAGACTTTATATTCTCCGTCTATTTCCTGTCCGTCCATGTCCTCCGGATCGGTCTCGCCCATATGCTCGTCCACATTGTAGCATTGCGGAGCTACATACAGCACCTGCTCGGACGGCTCGGCTTTCATTTGATACATCTCGTCGAGCATGGAATTGATCTCTTCCTTGGTGATGCTGCTGTCGGGGTCCTGACGCTCTCTGTGAACAGTGCCGGGAACGCATCTGATATTCTGCCCGGAGATGTTGGCATACACTTTCCGGATGCGGTAGCTGTCCGCCTCAGGGACAGACTGAAGCTGCTCCCTGACGTCCTGCAGGACCGCTGATACGGCATTCGCTACCTTCTGGCTTTTTATCACTTCTCCTCTGACCACGCCTTCAGAGGGCACTTCGCTGTAGGCTATGATCCTTATGCCCGTGGCGGTGTTCTCACCCACGATGGCCGCTGTTTTGGACGAGCCTATGTCGATGGCTGTTATATATCTGCTTTTCATATTCTGGAACTGTTTCTCGTCTGTCTGCCGTCTCTGAGGGTGCATACTATCTGATTGGAGAATTTCAGGTTGACCTCCTTGTATCTTTCCCATCCGTACTCAGGAACTATCTCCTTGTAGAATGCTCTCAGTTTTGCAAATTTATATTCAATATTGTCAATTGCGCCAAAAATAATTTTCTGATCGCCTATTGCATTGTAAAATACTATGTCTCCGTTGCTCTCGACATAGATCTGCTGTATCTGGGCGTTCCATACCGGATGCCTGTCCAGCCATCCGGCAAGGGCTATGACCTGTTCCACCCATTCCTTTCCGGCATCACCCGGAACACCGCGGTATCCCTCCTTCAGCTTTACCGGGATATGTCCGGTCACCACCGGCACATAGGAGGTAAAGGAGCTGACCCACGGGAAGATATATCCGGTGTCGTCTATGTAGTATCCTCCGTTCCCGGTCTGGATTCTGAGGAGCGGTCTCCGTTGGGTGATTCGGATATCCAGTATGCCGTCCTTGGACAGGGATACGTCGCTTTTTTTAATGGCGCTGCGGTTGTCCAGCAGTGTCTCTATGTCATGCAGGCGTACTTCGCTCCGCAATTTTCCTGCCGGATTGACGGCGGAAGAGGATATTATGCTCTTGATTTCTTCCTCGGACACGAACCGGTTGACCGTACTGTCGAGAATCCGCACCGATATTCCGGTGCAGAATTCTTCAGCGCAGCCTCTTTCGGACAATATGGAGGCGGCTGTGAAGTATCCGCAGAAGATCAGTACGGCAAGAGCCAGAAGTATGTATGTGACAATCTTTTTAAGCATATTTCTCTTTAAGCAGTGTCTCTATGGGACCTGTAAGACGGTCGATGTCCCCGGCCCCGAAGGTCACGAGTACGTCGGTGTCGGTCTCCTGAATTTCCTGAAGAAGCTCCTGTTTCCCTATGAGTTTTTTGTCAGGGATGGTGATGCGCTCCAGTATCATTTCAGACGAGACCCCGGGTATCGGCTTTTCTCTGGCCGGATAAATGGGCAGGAGTATTACAGAGTCAAGCCGGCTGAGAGCCGCGGCGAAGTCATTGAAAAAGTCCCTTGTCCTCGTGTACAGGTGGGGTTGGAAGATACCGCGGATTTTCCTGCCGGGATAGACCTGCCGGATGGAGGCGATGGTGGCCGCTATCTCGGCAGGATGATGTGCGTAGTCGTCTATGTATGTGTGCCCCGGGATGTTGAGACGGATATCGAACCGGCGTACAACTCCCCTGAAGGAGGATACGGCAAGGATGACTTTCTCTTGAGGAACTCCGTGCAGCAGGGCCATTGCGGCTGCGGCAGTGGCGTTCTCGATATTCACCAGACCTGGTACGCCGGCATGGAAGCCCTTGATGGCTCCGTCCGGAGTGTTTAGTGTGAAGAACATTCTTCCCATATCGTCCGAGGTGATGTCGCTGGCGTGGAAGTCTCCTCCCTCTCCGTAGGTGACGATTCCGGCTTTTACTCCCGCCTGGCGGAACCGGTCTTCCAGACCTTTTTTAATTACCAGATATTTCTCCGTCTGTAGTCCGAACTGTACGAATGTGCGCCGCAGGTCGTCAATGTCCGAATATATGTCCAGATGGTCGGCGTCCATGGAAGTCACCACTGCGGCTTCGGGATGAAGATGCAGGAAGGAACGGTCGAACTCATCGGCCTCTGCTACTACGATGTCGCTGTCAGACAGCAGCATGTTGGTGCCGTAATTTTTGGAAATGCCGCCCAGAAATGCTGTGCAGCCTTCTCCTGATTCGGTGAGAATATGGGCCAGCATCGTGCTGGTGGTGGTCTTTCCGTGTGTCCCCGAGACAGCGAGGCATGTCTTTCCGGAGGCTATCTCACCGAGGGCTTCCGCCCTTTTTATGATGCGGTATCCGTGTTCACGGACGTAGGTCATTTCGGGCATGTCCCCGGGTACGGCCGGAGTATAGATGACGAGGGTACTGTCCGCAGGCTTGGGAACGAGGTTGATGTCCGCCTCGAAATGGACGGGAATGCCTTCTTTCTCAAGCGCACCGGTAATTGCGGACGGGGTCCTGTCGTATCCTGACACATTGAATCCGGCATGGCGGAACCACCGGGCCAGGGCACTCATTCCGATGCCTCCGATACCTATGAAATATACATTGCTGTAAGTGGCCATATCTGTCAGTGTTTAATCAGTTTAAGAACTTCCGAGGCAATTACGGACGCAGCCTGCGGTCTGGCGAGCGCCAGGATATTTTTCTCCATCTCCCTTATAGCGGCCCTGTCTCCCAGAAGTCTCTCTATTTCGGGCATCAGCCCCGTAGGAACCCGGCTGTCGCATACAAGTGCGGCGGCGTCTTTTTCCACCAGCGCCATGGCATTGTGGGTCTGATGATCCTCCGTTACGTTGGGCGACGGAACGAATATGGTGGCCTTGCCTACGGCGCACAGCTCAGAGATAGTCCCTGCCCCGGCTCTGGATACTACGATGTCGGCGGCAGCGAATGCCATGTCCATGCGTGATATGAAATCGCAGTTGCGGACATTGCGGCAGCACCGCATACCGTTTTCCTCCGTGCTTCCCTCAAGAGAGGAGAAGAGGGCTGAGACAGAGGAGGAGTAGCCCTTGCCGCTCTGCCATATTATCTGGAATGGAAATCCGCCTCCTGTTTTCCTGCATTCGGCCTCCATGAAGGAGTTGAATGTGCCGCAGCCGCCGCTTCCGCCTACAATCAGCACTGTCGGAATGTCCGGACTCAGCCCGAACCATTCCAGCGCGGCTCTGCGCTCTTCCTCCGTGCAGGGGCGCAGGTGGCTTCGTATGGGATTGCCTGTGAACATGATTCTGTCGGCGGGGAAGAACCGTTCCATGCCCTCGTATGCGACGCATATCTTCCTTGCTTTGCGTCCGAGTATCTTGTTTGTCAGGCCGGCATAGGAGTTCTGTTCCTGAATCAGGGTGGGAATCCCTTTGTTCTGGGCAGTCCATAGCATGGGTGCGCTGGCGTAGCCTCCCACTCCAACGACGGCTTCAGGACGGAAGTCTCTGATGATGTTCCCGGCTTTCATGAGGCTCTTCGCCACCTTGAACGGGATGCTCAGATTGGACAGTGTCAGTCTTCTCTGAAGGCCGGCTACGGGCAGGCCTATGATCCGGTATCCTGCCGCGGGTACTTTTTCCATCTCCATCTTGCCTTCAGCGCCTACGAAAAGTATCTCTGTCTCCGGCTCCATTTCTTTTATGGCTCCGGCTATCGACAGCGCCGGGAAGATATGGCCCCCGGTGCCTCCTCCGCTTATTATGATTCTGTGCTGCATGATTGTGCCTCCTTTTCAGCTTTGGTTTTCAAATCTTTGATTTCGATGGTTCTGTTGACAGACAATATGATTCCGAATGCGCTGCTCATGATGACCAGCGATGTTCCGCCACGGCTTATCATGGGCAGTGTCTGTCCTGTCACCGGCAGGAATCCGATATTGACGAAAATGTGCAGGAACGCCTGAATAGTGATGAGGGTGGACAGTCCCAGCACTGTGATAATCGAGAAATCCTTACTGCATGCGTTCGCTATCCTGAGGCATCTGAAGAAGAACCACAGGTACAGCAGTATGACGGCGGTGCCGCCTAAAAGTCCGTATTCCTCCACTATGATGGCGTAGATATAGTCGTCATAGGCGTTGGGCAATGTGTCCCGCTTGATGCTGTTGCCGGGTCCGCGCCCGAAGACGCCTCCGAGCTGTATGGCCTCGCGGGCCTGTCTCTCCTGGAATGTCTTGTCCTCCTGCTCCTGTATCTCGGCGGCTGTCATCTCTTCCGTGCTGTTACGGCTCAGGTGCCTTTCTACTCTTGCCGTGAAGGTGTCGAGACGGGAGAATGCTCCGGTGGCCGCATGTATCAGCACGATGAGTCCCAATGCTCCGATTACGATAGGCACGGTCCATAAGATGTATTTCTTGGGAATCCTGGAGCACATCAGGATGATGAAGGCGATGAAGCAGATGATGAGTGTGGCGGATACGCTGCCCATAAGGCACAGTACGCACACAACGCCTAGCGGCAGGAGTATCTTGAGAAGGTATTCCTTGAAAGTGCTGAAGGAAGAGGTCTCGATGACTCTGGCAAGGTACAGGACTACGGCTATCTTGGCGATTTCAGAGGGCTGGATGCTTATGCCGGCTATGCTGAATGTACGGAGTCCGTGTGTCAGTATCGGTATGGCCAGCAGGATGACGGAGAGGGCCAGCAGGACATACGAACCCAGGCGGTAATATTTCAGGGGGATCCTGTAGCAGGCAAGTACAATAAGAAATCCCAGAACGAAGTAGCCGGCCTGGCGGAACATGATAAGCATGGGGGTGGTGTTGCCTCTGTATGCCAGAGCACTGGAAGCGGAGTACACCACGGCCAGGGAAATCATGGCGAACAGTATGAATATCACCCAGATAACCCTGTCTCCCTTGAGCTTTGTCATCCTATTTCCTCTTATGTCTCCCATTGCGGCTGTAGTGGTTTACAATTGTCTGACTGCTTCCTTGAACTGGCGTCCCCTGTCCTCGTAGTTCTTGAACAGGTCGAAGCTGGCGCAGCACGGTGACAGCAGCACCACGTCTCCGTCCTCGGCCAGGGCGGCGGCCTTTCTTACTGCCTCACTTGCGGAGCCTGCGTCCACGATGGTGCTGAGCAGGGGGCTGAAGGACTCGTGCAGCTTGCGGTTGTCTTTTCCCAGACAGACCAGAGCCTTTACTTTCTCCCTCACCAGCGGTTCTATCTCAGAGTAGTCGTTGCCCTTGTCCGTTCCGCCGGCTATCCATACCACAGGTCTGTCCATACATTCCAGGGCATACCATGTGGAATTGACGTTGGTAGCCTTGGAATCATTGATATACAGTACTCCGCCTACACTCATCACATTTTCCAGGCGGTGCTCGATGTTCTCGAAAGTAGCGAGACTGCGGCGTATGACATCGTTTGTGATGTTCATGATCTTACCGGTGATGGCCGCGGCCATGGAGTTGTATATGTTGTGTCTGCCTCTGAGGGACAGTTCGTCGGTGTGTACGACACATTCGGAGCCTTCGTAGCGGACGGTGATTCTGCCGCCGTCGGTGAAGGCGCCTTCCTTGACCTCGTGCGTCTGTGAGAACGGCAGCATTTTCGCCCTGAGGACTATTTCCTTGATATGCCCGACAGTTACATTGTCATCGTCGCAGAATATGAAGCAGTCCTGCTCGGACATATTGCGGGTGATGCGGAATTTGGCTTTGATATAGTTCTGCATGTTGTGCCCGTAGCGGTCCAGATGGTCGGGCGTGATGTTGAGGATGATGGCTATGTCGGCCTTGAAATCATACATGCCGTCAAGCTGGAAACTGCTCAGCTCCAGGACATATATGTCATGCTGCTCTGTGGCTACCTGGTAGGCGTAGCTTTTGCCGATATTGCCGCCCAGACCCACGTTCAGGCCGGCGTTGCGCAGCATGAAGTATATAAGCGAGGTTGTGGTGGTCTTTCCGTTGCTGCCTGTGATGCAGATTTTCTTTGCATTGTCGTATCTTCCGGCAAATTCGATTTCGGAGATGACCGGAATGCCCGCCTGTATCGCCTCGCTCACGACCGGAGCCGTGTCGGGAATACCGGGACTTTTGATTATTTCGTCCGCATTCAGGATCTTTTCCCTGCTGTGACCGCCTTCCTCATAGGGAATCCCGTATTTTTCGAGAGTAGCTTTGGCTTCTGACGTCAGGGAACTGTTGTCGGAAAGGAATATGTCGAAGCCTTTCACCTTTGCGAGGACGGCGGCTCCGACTCCGCTCTCACCGCCTCCTAGTGCTACAATCCGTTTCATGTTTATCGTATTTTGAGTGTGATGATTGTCAATATTGCCAGTATTATGCTGACGAGCCAGAAACGCATTACGATTTTGGCCTCAGGAATGGCCCTGACCGGTTTGCGGATCAGGGCGGGTACGCCTTCCTTCTGGAAGTGGTGGTGCAGGGGGGACATCTTGAATATGCGGCGGCCCTCCCCGTATTTCTTCTTGGTGTATTTGAAATATACTCTCTGTAGGATTACCGACAGGGACTCGGCGAAGAAGATGCCGCAGAGTATGGGCAGCAGAAGCTCCTTCCGTATAAGTACGGCCACTACACCGATGATGCCTCCCAGGGCCAGACTGCCGGTATCGCCCATGAATATCTGGGCGGGGTAGGAGTTGTACCAAAGGAATCCGAGCAGGGCACCCACAAGGGCCGACATATAGACGACTATCTCTCCTGAGTCAGGAATGTACATGATGTTGAGGTAGTCGGCGTATATCGTGTTGCCGGAGAAGTAGGCCAGAACGCCCAGTGCGGCGCCTACGATGGCCGTCACTCCTGCCGCCAGTCCGTCCATGCCGTCGGTGAGATTGGTGCCGTTGGATACTGCTGTGATGATGAAGATGATGACCAGCACGTAGATTACTACCTGAAGCAGTTCCTTGGTCTTGCCGCTGCCTATGGCCAGCCATGCGTAGTCGAACTCATTGTTCTTTATAAACGGTATCGTGGTCAGTGTGCTTATTGTGTCGGTGTCCGCATGGACGCAGATGGTAATGCCGACAGCCAGTCCCAGAATCACCTGTCCCAGAATCTTGTATTTGCCCGGCATCCCTTCCTTGTCCTTGCGGAAGACCTTGATGTAGTCGTCTACGAATCCCAGTCCGCCGAGCCAGACGAGGGTTATCAGCAGCAGCTGGATATACATGTTGGTCAGGTCTCCGAAGAGGAGGACGGATATAAGTATCGCACCGAGAATGATGACGCCGCCCATAGTGGGAGTGCCTTTCTTGGCCAGCTGACCCTCCAGGCCGAGGTCTCTTATCTCCTCTCCGAGCTGCTTGCGCTGCATGTACTTGATGAATTTCTTTCCGAAGCACATGATCAGCACTATCGCCGTGATGCTGGCCAGTATAGACCGGACGGAGATATACTGCATGATTCCCGAACCGGGAAAATCGATGTATTGGAAATGTTCGAATATATGGTATATCATAATGCGGCCTCCTGTATTATTTCCTTGTCGTCAAAATGTGATTTGACACCGTTTACTATCTGGTAGTCCTCATGCCCTTTCCCGGCGACCAGTACGATTGCTCCGTCCTGAGCTGTCATCAGGGCTGTCCTTATGGCTTCCCTGCGGTCTGTGATGAAGAGAGCCTTGGCCATTCCCCCGGGGTCCAGTCCCTGTTTCATGTCCTCGATGATGCTTTCCGGCTTCTCGAAGCGCGGGTTGTCCGAGGTGATGACTATGCGGTCAGCGTATTTCGCACCGATGGCTGCCATCTCTGGACGTTTTGTCCTGTCCCGGTTGCCTCCGCATCCGAATACGGCCACAAGCTGTGCGCCAGAGCTGATTTCCCTTAGCGTCCTCAGCACATTCTCAAGTGCGTCGGGGGTGTGGGCGTAGTCCACGACTGCGGTAATGTCCCTTCTGCATTTGAAATACTCCATCCGGCCCTGCACCGGTCCCATGGCGCTGATGCCTTTAAGAGTCTCCTCTTTGTCTGCTCCGAGCAGTACCGCCGCTCCGTAGACGGCGCATATGTTGTGTGCGTTGTAGTCTCCGATAAATCTGGTCCATACCTCTGTTCCGTTGATGCTGAGCAGATAGCCTTCCAGACTTCTTTCGGTTATGCGTACCTTGAATTCGGCCATACTTCCCTCGCTGTAGCGGTATATGTCCGCCCGGGTGTTCTGTACCATGACGGATGCGTTCCTGTCATCAGAGTTGACAAGGGCGAACGAGCCTTTGGGAAGGGAGTCGAAAAGGAGCTTTTTGCAGCGGATGTATTCGCTGAATGTCTTGTGGTAGTCGAGGTGGTCGTGTGTGATGTTGGTGAATATGGCTCCGCGGAAGCGCAGTCCTCTGACACGGCCCTGATGCAGGGCGTGGGAGCTTACTTCCATGAAGCAGTATTCGCATCCCCTGTCCGCCATCATTCTGAGCAGGCGGTTGATGGTGATAGGGTCCTGCGTGGTGTTGGATGTCTCGAATCTCTCGCCGCAGATATAGTTGGCGATGGTGGACAGTAGTCCGCAGCAGTAACCCATGCCCGAGAAGAGGCGGTAGAGCAGGGTGGCTATTGTGGTCTTGCCGTTGGTACCGGTTACTCCCACCAGATTGAGGTCACGGGACGGGTGTCCGAAGAAATTACCGGCGATATCGGCGGCGGCCGACCTGGAGTCCTGTACTCTGACAGACACAACTCCGAGGGAGGAGACGGTCTTCTCCGCCTCTTCACGGCTGTACACTACCGCAGCCGCTCCTGCGGCGACGGCCTGACCGATGTAGTCGTGCCCGTCGCTTTCAAATCCGTCTATGGCGATGAACAGACATCCAGGACCGCACTTTCTGGAGTCGGAAGCGATGTCGCTGATCTCAATATCCGGATTTCCGTTGCTCCGGAGGATGTCTATACCTTTTAATATATAGTCAAGTCTCATATCCTGTCTTATTTGAGAGTCAATGTTATCCTGTTGCCGCTTGAAAGCTCCGTGCCGGCGCCGGGATGCTGTGCCGCTACACGTCCGGCTCCGCTGAATGATACTTTGAATCCTTCGTTCTCAAGCAGATATATGGCGTCTTTCAATCCCATGCCCCTTACGTCTGGTACTATTCCCGGCTCTATCTCCATGCTTTCTACTACCGGGACGTCGGAGCCGTCACCCGAGTCTATCCTTACCCAGCTGAGCCCGTTTACCACCGGCCTGTCTTTCATGGGCATGAAGTCCATGGGCATGCCTTTGCTTCCTGCAAGCCCTGATGCTATCCTGGGATTGTCGGGAGGAGCCGCATTCCCCGGATTCAGCGGGGCTTCCCATTCAGGGTGTGATGCGTAGATCTTGTCGGCTATGCGCTTGAACACAGGCGCCGCCCAGGTGGCACCGTAGAAATTGCCTCTGGTCTTGCCGGTGTACAGTACTACGATGCACGAGTATTTCGGGTCGTCCGCCGGGAAGTATCCTGCGAACGAAGCCTGATACCGGCGGTATCCATTGTCGTCCTCGTATTTTCCGTTGATTGCCACTCTTGCGGTGCCTGTCTTGCCGGCGATGGCGTAGCGGCTGTCATTGCATATCTTGGCGGTTCCGTTCTCGACAACTCCCCTCAGGGCCTTTCTGACAGCCTTCAGAGTGCTCTTCGAACATATTGAGCCGCTTACGACGTACTGGCCTGAGCGTTCTTCCACGATTCCGTCCCTTTCGAAATCCTCGATGAAGTAGGGCCTCATCATCCTGCCGTCATTTGCCACGGCATTGTAGAACGTCAGGATATGCAGGGGCGTCAGTGTGACGGCATAGCCGTAACCGAGACTGGCAAGTGTGGATTTGGACCACCGCTCGTCGTCAGGACTGGTGATATAGGCATAGCCTTCTCCGCCTATGTCCAGATTGAGCTTTTCCAGCAGCTTCATATTGTGCAGCCTCGATACGTAAGTGGAAGGATTGTCCTCGTAGGATTCGGTAATCATCTTGGCGAATGCGATGTTGGAGGATTTCTCAAATGCCTCCATCGCAGTCATCTTGCCGTAGCCTCCCTGATGGGTGTCGGTGATTTTCGCACCTCCGTAGTACCATATGCCGTCGCCTCCGTCCACCTCGGTGTCCAGGGTTATGTGCTTGTCCTCTATCATCGCCATCAGTGCGGCCAGTTTGAGGGTCGAACCCGGTTCCGTGGCGTGTCCTGTGGCGTAGTCGTAGCTTTCGTCGAATGTGCCGTCACTGTTGCGGTACATATTCGCAATGCCCCTTACCGCCCCTGTGGCCACGTCCATTACGATTGCGGTGGCACCGACGAAGACGTCGCTCATGCTGAGCTGTCTCCTAAGCTCGGTCTCGGTGGCTTCCTGTATCCTTACGTCGATGGTGGTGCGTATGTCGTATCCGTCCACGGCAGGCTTGAAGGGGGCACCGTTGACGGGAAGCCACTCATCGCCAAGAGTGCGGTGAATGGTCCTGCTGCCTTTCTCCCCGCGCAGTTTGTAATCGTATCTGGCCTCGATGCCCGTGCCGCTGCCGTCTGCATTCATGTGTCCTATCGTGCGGTAACCCAGCCGGCCGTATGGATTCTCCCTATAGCTGTCTTTAAGTACGATGAGTCCGCCCTTGAACTGCCCCAGCCTGAATATGGGAAGATTCTGGATAATCTCCAGTTCGCCGAAGTCTATGTCCCTGTTGCCGATTCTGAGATAGCGCTTGGAGTTCCGCTTGCCGTTGCGCAGATACTGCTCGTACTGAGATGCGCTGCGGTCGCGGAATATTCGTGACAGACCGGCGGAGAGGGCCTTTACATCGGCGCTGAACAAGCTGTCGTTCACTACTTTGGAATCCCATCTCAGTTCGAAGACAGGGATGGATACGGCCAGCGGTCTGCCGTCGTATGACAGGATGCTGCCGCGGGACGGCATAAGGACTTCCTCGGTATAGATGTCGTCAGTGGTAACCCTGTCGCTGTCCAGCTGCAATACGATGATGCGTATGATGCCGGCGACACCTGCCAGCAGGAACAGGATATATACGTAGATGAAGCGGGTGAAAGTGTTCTTGACATTGGCGGCCATATCACTTTTCCTCCATGATTATTCTCCGGGGAGGTGTCTGCGGCGGAACAAGATTCAGCCCGTTCTCCTCGAGAAGTTTTTCTATCTCTCCTCTCTTACCGGTGTGCAGCAGCCTGGTGTATTTCCCCATGTACTCAGAGCGCATGTTGCGCAGGATGTCCTCGTTGGCCGTCATCCGGCTCATAGTGTTGCGTATTCCGAAATGTATGCTGATGTACAGCAGTACCAGAAAGAAGATGTATAGAATGAATTTCCAGTTTCTTACAAGCAGTCCCTTGCTCAGTATCTGTCCTCCCAGAATATTTTCAAGAATCTGCCTTCTCATGCTCCTGTCCTGACGGCGGCTCTCAGCTTTGCGCTTCTGGCCCTCGTGTTGTGCATCACCTCGTTTTCACTGGGGAGGACAGGCTTTCTGGTGATGACATTGAAAGGGACATTTCTACGGCCGTACAGGTCTGGTGTGCTGTCTCCCCTTATGTCGCCGGAACGGAAGAAGTTCTTCACCATCCGGTCTTCCAGGGAGTGGTAGGTTATGATGACGGCGGTGCCGCCGGGTTTCAGGGATTTCAATATGCCGCTCAGCAGGTGCTCAAGGCTTTTCATCTCGCCGTTGACTTCGATTCTCAGGGCCTGGTATATTTTAGCAAGATATTTGTGCGGTGCGGCGGGCGGCAGGATGCTTTCCAGAGCGTTGTTCAGGTCTGCCGTGGTGCTCAGCCGGCCCCGTTGTCTGGCAGCGCAGATGAGGGAGGCGGCCCGGCGGCTGTTGTCCAGCTCTCCGTAAAGCCTGAATATGGATGCGAGGTCGTCCTGGGAATAGGTGTTCACCACATCGGCGGCGCTGAGGCTTGATGCGGGACTCATCCTCATGTCCAGCTCAGCATCAAACCTGAATGAGAATCCGCGTTCCGGTGTGTCGAACTGGTGGGATGACACACCGAGGTCTGCCAGAATGCCGTCGACTCCGTCGAGGCCAAGGCAGCGTACATAGTTGTGGATGAAACGGAAATTGTTGCGTACGGTGGTTACTCTGCTGTCCGCCGGAGCGTTGGCGAGGGCGTCCGTGTCTCTGTCGAAAACTATCAGCCGTCCGTCTGCATTGAGCTTCGAGAGTATGGCGCGGCTGTGCCCGCCTCCTCCCAGAGTGGCGTCGACGTACGTGCCCGAAGGCTTGACGTCGAGCAGCTCAATACTTTCGTTGAGCAGAACTGGTATGTGATAGACATCCGGCATTATCCTAAAATTTTCTCGGCGAGAGCCACGAACTCTTCACCGTCCATTCTGGCTTCCTCGAATCTCTCCCTTGCCCATAATTCGATTTTGTGGTCGTTTCCGGCGAATACGACATCCTTTTCCACACCTATGCTGTCCAGAAGCTGCCTGGGGATAGTGATTCTTCCCACCTTGCCGTCCGGCTCCACTATGGCCCTTCCGCTCATGTAGCCTCTCCAGAACCTGTCATGGTCCCGGTTGAAGAAATTGAGTCTGGACTTGATGCTTTCCGATTCCCTTTCCCACTCCTCGTAGGTGTAGATGTCCAGACAGGGGGCGAACAGGTCTTTCTTCACCACCAGACGCACCGGCTTCTCAGGGTCCATGAGGGCCTTGAAAGCTGAGGGAAAGACCAGTCTTCCCTTGTCATCAGTCCTGGCTTTGTATTCTCCTACGAATTTGGTCATCTGGATGCCGGTGTTATTTCCTGCAAAATTAACCAAAAATTTTACATAAATTCCCACTTTGTTACATTTTTTTCCACAATCACAAAATCTTTCACTATTTTTGTCTCATGAATTACAGGGAACTAAAGGAAAGAGTCCTGACGGACAGGCTTTTCAAAGGGATTATAATCGGCATACTGGGCATTCTGGCCCTGGAACTGGTCATATTGCTGGCGGTTATCGGAGTGAGGGCTTTGCCGCAAGGAGGCGGACATGACCGTGAGGCGGCTGTGCTGGCGGAAGCGGAACCGGAGCAGGAACGTCCGCGCATCAAGAAAAATGTGTCGGAGGAAGAGGAAGAAGACGTGTATGAATACAATATTCCTATTTCCAAGTACCGCAAGGTGGAGGGCACTATACGCAGAGGCGAGTTTTTCTCTACGTTGATGACCCGTCTCGGAGCATCCCAGAACGCAATATACGCTCTCGATTCCAAATCCAAAGGGGTGTTCGACATGCGTCAGATAAAAGTGGGCTATCACTACCATGCGTATTATGCTCCCGGAGAGCCGGATACGCTGGCATATGTGGTGTATGAGAAGGACAATGCGTCATATGTGGTGTTCTCGCTCAAGGATTCGCTTGCCGTCAATGTCTACAACAAGGACATTACAAGCGTGATAGATTACGTGGAGGTCAATATTGAGAACTCTCTGTGGCAGGATATTATCGACGCCGGAGCACCGGCTCTGCTGGCAATATCCCTGGCGGATATATATGCGTGGAGCATAGACTTTTTCGGTCTTCAGAAAGGAGACTCGTTCAGAGCCGTGTATGAGAAGACCATGTGTGACGGGGAGATTCTGGATGTGGAGAAAGTGCTTTTCGCTGAGTTTGAACACGGGGACGAGGCGTACAGGGCTTACTGGTTCGACGACGGCAGCGGCAATTACTACTGGAACGAGAAGGGAGAGAGTATGCGCAAGGCTTTTCTGCGGGCGCCTTTGAGCTACACCCGCATCAGCTCCGGGTTCACATATCACCGCCGGCATCCGATAACACGTAAGGTACGTCCGCATACCGGTATAGACTATGCGGCGCCGACAGGTACGGAGGTGATGAGTATCGGAGACGGAGTGGTGGTTTATAAGGGATATAAGCGGGCCGAGGGCAATATGGTGAAAATCAAGCACAATTCAGTCTATACTTCGGCCTATCTGCATCTGTCCCGTTACGGTAAGGACATCAAGGTGGGGCAGAGAGTCAGGCAGGGTCAGGTCATAGGCTATGTGGGCAGCACCGGATATTCAACCGGCCCTCATCTGGATTTCAGAATATGGAAAAACGGCACTCCGATCAATCCGCTCAAGATGGAGTCTCCTCCTGCTGAGCCGCTGAATAAAAGCAAGATGCGTGAGTTTGAGGAGAGTAAGACCGAGTCTGAACGGGCGGCTGTGAGATTTGAGGCAAGGACTGTGCTCAGGCAGATGGTGGAGACAGTGACGTCGGAATAGTAAACTGAACGGAAAAATCACTATATTTGCAGAATAATCAACAAGTGTAGCTTTTAAGCGTATATGGCAACAACAGCAGATTTTAAAAACGGACTTTATTTCAATTATGAAGGGAAACCGGTGTCGATTATCTGGTTCCAGCATGTGAAACCCGGCAAGGGCCCGGCTTTCGTAAAGACAAAATTGCGTAATCTTGAGAATGGAAAGATTCTGGACAGGACTTTCACCGCAGGCGAGAAAATCGAGACCATCAATGTGGAGAGAAGACCCTATCAGTATCTTTACAAGGATGACATGGGATATAATTTCATGCATACGGAGACCTATGAGCAGGTAAGCATCCCTGAGGAGATGGTGGAGAACGCCGATCTTATGAAAGAGGGACAGTATGTTGAGATGATGTTCCTTGCGGATGAGGAGAAATGCCTCACATGCGAGCTGCCCACATACGTGGAGCTTGAGGTCACCTACACCGAGCCCGCTGTCAAGGGAGATACAGCTTCGAGCAATGCCCTTAAGGCTGCGACCCTTGAGACAGGGGCGGAGATCATGGTGCCTCTGTTCATCAATCAGGGAGATAAGATCCGTGTCAATACCGTAGACCGCAGCTACGGTGAGCGCGTGAAAGAATAGAGTACTAAAACTGACCTGGAAAAAACTATCCTTTAATCCTCATCAGGGCAAGACCGTCCCTGATAGGTAGAACCAGCTTTTCGACCCTCGGGTCGGAGGCTGTTTTTTTATTGAATTCCATGATGGCTGCTGTCTGTCTGTCTCCGGAAGATACCGGGGCAGTGGTCTTTCCGCTCCACAGCACATTGTCGGCCAGTATATATCCTCCCGGGCGCACTTTGTCGAAAACCAGATCGTAGTAGAGCGGATATTCCCGCTTGTCGGCATCGATATAGACGATGTCGTAGGTCCTGTTCAGGGTCGGGATTATGGCTTTGGCGTCTCCGATGCGGGAACGTATACGGTCGGCTCCTGCCATTGAGAACGCCGTGGTGAATATGTCGGTCATCTCATCGTCTTTCTCGAGGGTGTCCAGTATTCCGTCTTCTTTCAGGCCTCTGTACAGGCACAGGGTGGCGTAACCGGTGAAAGTGCCTATCTCCAGTATAGCCTGCGGCTTGACCATCAGTGAGAAAGCCTGAAGAAAGCCGCCCTGTATCCCGTCCGAGAGCATCCGGTAGGATTTGGTGCGCAGGTGGGTCTCGCGCTCGATATATTGCAGAGCTTTATCCAGTGTGGCAGCGTCCATACCTAAATAAACAGCAGCTCCGACATGGCGGACGGGTTGAATATTTCTTGTGCCGCATCGAGTATCTGTCCGGCGGTGACGGACTCGATAAGGGCGGCCGTTTCACGATTGTCAATCACTCTGCCGTATGTCATCAGGCTTTTTCCCATGGACAGCACCTGGGCCTCGCCGTTGTCGGAGGCGATGGCCATCTGTCCCAGCAGCTGTTTTTTCGCAGCGGCGAGGGCGGCGGGAGACAGAGGGGTCTCCCTCAAGTGGGCAAGAGTCTTTCCGACAAGGGACCGGCATCTGGGTACATTGGATTTCTCGCACCCGAAGTATATGACTGCGGCTCCTGCGTCGGAGAACATGCTGTAGGAGGCGTCTACGCTGTATACCAGCCCGTACCGTTCTCTCAGAAGAAGATTGAGCTTGGAGTTTGCGACAGGCCCTCCGAGGATGTTGATCAAAAGGCTCAGCGGAATGCGCCGGTCGTCGTAGGCCGGATAGGCTCTGGCGCCTATGACGCAGTGGGCCTGATGGCCGTGGCGGTTGACAGTCCGTTCGAAAGCCGGGTTGTCAGGCAGCGGAGTGGGTATTGCCGGGCAGATTGTTTCTTCCCGGCCGCTATCTAAAGAGTATCCGGTGGTAGCATAGGTCTCAAGGGCGCGCAAGACCATGCTCTCCGCCTTCTTCTCATCCATGTCGGCAACAATCGTAAAAAACATGTTTTCCGGCACGAACATTTTTTTATAATAGCCGGCTACCACGTCCCTGTCGGCTTTTCTGAGGTATTTGGCTTTGCCGAGGACCGGCATGGACAAGGGGGTGCCTTCGAACATGAGCTCTTCGAAGTCGTCGTAGATCTGTTCGGAGGGAGAGTCTTTATAGGTGTTGATTTCCTCAAGTACCACGCCCCTTTCCTTCTCTATTTCCCGCTCCGGGAACGTGCATCTGAAGGCGATGTCCATAAGCAGGTTGACGGCCTTGCGCAGATCCTCTTTCAGTGTGGTCGCATGGATGACTGTCTCTTCCTTGGTGGTATATGCGTTCAGCTCTCCTCCCAGCTTCTCGATGCAGGAGTTGACGGCGCCTGCGCTGCGGCTTTCCGTTCCCTTGAAAAGCAGGTGCTCTGTGAAATGTGCGAGCCCTCCTCTTCCGGACTCCTCGTATCTGGTGCCGGTTTTTACGTGGAGGGCGCAGTATGCGACAGGGGAGAGGCTGCGTTTAAATGCGAATTTCATTCGGATTTGAGCATTCTGGATATGCGGCGCAGGTCGCTTTTGAGGAAACCCGGGCCCTTTTTCGGAGTGATTTTATGCTTCTTGAAATAGTACAGCTCGTAAGTGTCCGCACTGATGAGTATCTTCCAGCAGGGGGAGCCGTAGCTGCCGGTCTCGGGAGCCACCACCAGCGATACCAGTGTCTGTCCGGCGGCGTTGTCCATGGCTGCGTCGATGCTGTCCTGCGGCACGGCCTTGGCTTTCCCTCCGAAGATTTTCTCAAACCGCTGCATTGCCGGACGGTAAGCCATGTCATCCTCATTCAGAAGAATAGTCCTTATGCCGCTGCGGTCCATGCGCCCGAGGTGAATTCTGCCGTTTTTGGACGGGTACAGCTTTCCCTCGTATATTTTCTGAAGGTAGTTCTGGATAATGTTGACGTAGGCCGGTATGTATGAGAAAATCCTTCCGCTATTGCCGTTCTCCGGGAAAAGCGGAAGCGCGATAAGCTCGGGCATGGCGGAGAGGTCTTCGCCGGCCTCCTCATTGCCTTTGAGAAAACACAGGTATTCTATGGCCGGGTCGGAGCCTTTCCTGTGCATCTTGTCCACTCTCATAAGAAAGTAGTATGAAGTGTCCGTCTTCAGCTTGTCGAACTCGCCGTAGGTGCAGAACTCATATGGCGACAGAGTCCATCCTTCCTCTATGGCATTGCGTATCAGTAAGTCAGTCATGGAGTTGTCGGAGGCCGTGACCACTTTTGTGATTCTGGACGGAAGATCCCCGTAGTATTCGATGGTGGACTCGACTTTCTGGTCTTCGAACTGTTTGATTTCCATGTCCATACCTGGAGGGTTCTGGGCGATGGCGGGAAGCTGTGCCAGTATGACCGTCAAGACGGCAAGTAATTTTTTCATATACTCGGACTATTAATTTGCTGCAAATTTAGATAAATAATTTATTTTTGTAGTATGACTTCACGCATCATCATAGCCGTTGACGGTTACTCGTCTACAGGCAAGAGCACGTTCGCCAAGGCTATCGCCAAGGAACTGGGCTACGTCTATATAGATACAGGGGCTATGTACAGGGCTGTCACGCTGCTGGCCATAAGAAAAGGATGTGCGGGCCGGGGCCGTGCGGTGGATGCCGCGGCGCTTGAGGCATTGTTGTCGGCTCGTCCTTCTGTGGACGTCTCGTTCAGGGTGTCAGGCCCTGACGGAACGAGCGAGACATGGCTGGACGGAGAGAATGTGGAGTCAAGTATCAGGACGCTTGAAGTCTCAGGAGTAGTCAGCCATATTGCGGCCCTGCCTTTTGTCAGGGACTTTGTCGACAGGAGGCTCCGGGAGATAGGTGCCCGGAAAGGTGTGGTGATGGACGGACGTGACATAGGTACTGCCGTTTTCCCTGACGCCGAGCTGAAAATATTCATGACCGCAAGGCCGGAAGTCAGGGCGCGGCGTAGACTGGAGGAGCTGCGGTCCAGGGGCGAGATTACTGATTATGCGGAAGTCCTGCGCAATATCGAAGAAAGAGACTATATGGACAGACATAGGAAGACGGCGCCTCTGGTAAAGGCTGCCGATGCTGTGGAACTGGACAACAGTGATATGACCGTTGAGGACCAGATGGAATGGTTCAGGAATCTGATAAAGGAGCGTAAATTATGAAAGTGGTGATAGACGGACATTCCGGATGCTGTAACGGCGTGCGCAAGGCCATATCAGCCGCGGAGGATTATCTGGATGCGCACGGAAAGCTGTATTCTCTGGGCGCGATAGTTCATAATGATGCCGAGATACACCGTCTGGAGGCGAAAGGGCTCAGAACGATAGGCTATTCTGATTTTCCGGCATTGAAAGGCTCAGCCGTATTGATAAGAGCTCATGGCGAGCCTCCTTCCACATACAGGCTGGCGGAGCAGTCCGGAGTGAAACTTATCGACTGTACGTGCCCGGTGGTGCTTGCTCTCCAGAAGAAGATAGCCGCAGAGTATCATAAGCTTGCCGGGGAAGGCGGGCAGGTGGTTATTTTCGGGAAAAGCGGACACGCCGAGGTCAACGGTCTGGTAGGACAGACAGAGGGCCATGCCGTGGTGGTGGAGAATATGGCGGATCTGGAGAGATGTCTGGCTTCAGGTGCGGTGGACCCGTCGAGACCTTTGGCATTGTTCTCGCAGACGACCAAGGATCCTGAGGAATTCTCGGCTCTGGCGGTGCGTCTTCGTCAGGAGGCTCCGGCTCTGGAGGTATTCGACACCATATGCCGCAATGTGTCTTCACGTCACAGCGCCCTTCGGGAATTTGCCGCCGCCTGTTCGGTGATAGTGTTCGTATGCGGCCGTGAGAGCTCAAACGGGAAAGTGCTTTTCGAACTGTGCAGGTGTGTCAATCCCCGTTCCTACAAGATAGAATGTGCGGACGGACTCCCGTCCGGAATCTTCCGTCCTGACGATGTCGTCGGGGTCTGCGGAGCCACTTCCACCACCCGCTGGCAGCTTGAGGATGTGGCTGCGGCCATTTCCCGCCTCTGATTCTTCTTAAAATTTACTATCTTTGTGGGGCATTCGAGTATGGAACAGTTTATAGTATCAGCCAGAAAATACAGGCCGGACACATTCGAGTCTCTGATAGGCCAGGAGAATATCGCAAGGACGCTCAAGAACTCAATCCAGCGCGGACAGCTTGCGCACGCTTACCTTTTCTGCGGGCCGCGCGGAGTGGGAAAGACCACTACCGCCAGGATTTTCGCAAAATCCATCAACTGCCTCAATCCAGGTCCTGACATGGAGCCGTGCGGTAAATGCGAGTCGTGTCTGTCTTTTGCGGAAGGCCGCTCTTACTGTATCCATGAGCTTGACGCCGCATCCAACAATTCTGTGGACGATATCCGCAATCTTACCGAGATGGTCCGGATACCGCCTCAGGTCGGCAAATACAGCGTTTATATCATCGACGAGGTACACATGCTGTCGTCGGCGGCTTTCAATGCGTTTCTCAAGACTCTGGAGGAGCCTCCGGCCCATGCTGTTTTCATTCTGGCCACTACCGAGAAACATAAGATTCTGCCCACTATACTTTCCCGCTGCCAGACATTTGACTTCAACCGCATATCAGTGCCGGACATTGTCGGGAATCTGGAAAGCATAGCTGCGAAGGAGGGCATAAGCATAGACAGGGAAAGTCTTCATGTGATAGCCGTCAAGGCCGACGGTGCCATGAGGGACGCGCTTACCATATTTGACCAGATAGTGGCTTTTTGCGGACGGGATGTTCATTACGAGGATGTAATCCGGGACCTGAACGTGCTGGATTACGAATATTATTTCAAGATAGTGGACAATTCTCTGGCCGGGGATTATATGTCCTCGCTGCTGCTTTTCGATGAGATACTGTCCAAGGGCTTCAACGCCATGTATTTCGTGACGGGTCTCAGTTCCCATCTGCGGGATTTGCTCGTATGCCGTAATTCGGACGGCTCGGCCCTGCTGTCACTGCCTCCTTCCATGATAGAGAGATACAGGGAACAGGCTTCCAGATGCTCCGTTCAGTTTATTTTCAATTCGCTGAATATCACCATGGGCTGCGAGGCGGCATACCGTCAGAGCGGCAATCAGAGACTGCTTATAGAGTTCGCTCTGATGCGTATGGCCGAAAAGGCTCTGCCTCAGGAACAGACCCCGGCACCTGCTCCGGCTCAGGCACGTGTGCAGGCACAGCCGAAGGCTCCTTCGGCGCCGCAGCCGCAGGAACAGTCTCAGCCTCAGCCCAAGTCTTCGGCTCCTGTCCAGACTCAGGCCTCAGTCCCGGCACCGGTATCGGAAGCCCCTGCGCCGGCATCCGCACCTAAGCAGAAGATGCCAGGTCTGTCATTGAAGGATATGCTGGCCAAGGCCCGCACCAATGAGGTGGAGGGAAAGGACTCCGCAGAGAATCTGGTTGACGAGCCCCTTTCATTTGAAGGTATTATGAATGCCTGGCAGGAACTTGCCGGGCAGGAGAGAGCCGCCGGACGTAGTGCTATGTCCACCGCCATGCTGCTGCATAGTCCCGGCATAGATATTGAAAGCGGAATGTTGACTTTTTATGTGAGCAACGTCGCCCAGCAGGACTGGATCAATGAGAAAGCTCTGCCCAGAATGGAGTCGTTCATGCGGAAGGCATTGCGTAACAAGAAGATAAAGATAGATGTTCAGATATATGACTCAGGAGAGGGAGCTAAGGCCTCAACGCCGTATATGCCTACCGACAAGGCCAGGTTCCTGATAGAGAAGAAACCTGAGCTTCAGGAACTGGTCAAGGACCTGGATCTGGATATAAAATAACGAGTACAGATGAAACTCTACAGCGAGAACCTAGTCAAGAAATACGGAGCGCGGACAGTCGTCAAGGGCGTTTCGATCCATGTCGAACAAGGAGAGATAGTGGGTCTGCTCGGCCCGAACGGCGCCGGCAAGACTACCAGCTTCTATATGATAACCGGACTTATCAAGCCCAATGAGGGCCGGATATTTCTAGAAGACGAGGAAATCACGGATCTCCCTATGTACCGCAGGGCGCAGAAGGGCCTCGGATATCTGGCTCAGGAAGCATCTGTTTTCAGGAAGATGTCAGTTGAGAACAATATTATGTCAGTGATGGAGTTCTCGACGCATTTTACCAAGCAGGAACGGAAAGAGAGACTTGAATCGCTCATCGATGAGTTCGGTCTGGCCAAAGTCCGTAAAAGTTACGGTATACAGTTGTCCGGAGGTGAGCGCCGCCGTTGCGAGATAGCCCGTGCCCTGGCCATTGACCCTAAGTTCATCCTTCTGGACGAGCCGTTCGCCGGTGTGGACCCCATCGCGGTGGAGGATATTCAGCACATTATCGCCAAGCTGAAAAAGAAAAATATCGGTGTCATCATTACCGACCACAACGTTCACGAGACCCTTGCCATCACAGACAGGGCCTATCTGCTCTACGAGGGCAGCATTCTGGAAAGCGGCACCGCCGAGGAGCTTGCGTCCAATCCCGAAGTCCGGAAGAAATATCTGGGCCAGAACTTCGAGCTGCGTAAGGCTGTGCTCAGGCCAAGGGACTGATAAGAAATAAATAGATCTGTGATTAAGCAAATACAGCACTGAGAATATGAAGATTCTTATTATAGACGACGAGAGGAGCATCCGCAACACCCTTAAGGAGATTCTTGAGTTCGAGGGACATGAGATAACTCTTGCAGAGGACGGCGCTTCGGGACTTGAAGCTGCGTCGGCCAAAAATTTCGATGTGATATTCTGCGATATTAAAATGCCCGGCATGGACGGAGTGGAGGTGCTGGACAAGCTGGCTGAGAGCGGCAACGAGGCTCCTGTGGTGATGATATCCGGCCACGGCTCGATAGATACGGCGGTGGAGTGCATTAAAAAAGGAGCCTATGACTTTATTCAGAAGCCCTTGGATCTTAACAGGATACTTATCACATTGAAAAACGCCACCGACAAGAGCAGTCTGGTACGCGAGACCAAGGCTCTCAAAAAGAAGGTGGGCGGAGTACAGGAGATAGTCGGGGAGTCGGAGGCCATACAGCGGATAAAGAGAATGATAGACCGTGTGGCTCCTACGGACGCCAGGGTGCTTATCACAGGTGCGAACGGAACCGGAAAAGAGCTTGTGGCGCGCTGGCTTCATGAGAAGAGCGACCGTGCGTCAATGCCTTTTGTCGAGGTCAACTGTGCGGCCATACCCGGTGAGCTTATCGAGAGCGAGCTGTTCGGCCATGAGAAAGGAGCTTTCACCGGTGCGCAGAAGCAGCATAAGGGCAAGTTCGAGCAGGCTGACGGAGGGACCCTTTTTCTGGACGAGATCGGAGATATGTCGCTTGCTGCCCAGGCTAAAGTGCTGAGAGTGCTGCAGGAGAACAAGCTCACCAAGGTCGGGGGTGACAAGGATATTCAGGTCAATGTGAGAGTGGTCGCGGCTACGAACAAGAATCTGAAGGACGAGATAGCCAAGGGTAATTTCAGAGAGGACCTGTACCACAGAATCAGTGTGATAGTAATCAAAGTCCCTTCATTGGCCGAGCGCAGGGAGGATATCCCCCTGCTGATAGATTATTTCATACGTCAGATATGCCAGGAATCGGGCAAGCCGGTCAAGGAGATAGACGCTGACGCCGTGGAGGAGCTGTGCAGGCACGCCTGGAGCGGAAACATCCGCGAGCTCCGCAATGTGGTGGAGCGTCTGCTTATTCTTTCCAATGCCCGTATCACCAAGGACGACGTGATGATGTTCGCCCTTCCCAATTAAGTATAGTCTTCGTTGATTCTCGTATATGTGGGCAGTATCACGGTGAAGTCCGCTCCGCCCAGTTCTTTTGACTGGGAGTAGTATATGTCTCCGTGACTTTGGGTCACTATGCTCTTGCATATGGCCAGGCCCAGTCCTGAGCCTTTGGTCTTCGTCGTGAAATTGGGGCTGAACAGTTTTTCCCGGTTCTCTTCCGGCACGCCGCTTCCATTGTCCTCTATGTCTACCTGATAGCGGCCGGGGAACATTCGCAGGGTGATGTTTATGATACCGTGCTCCGAAGTCTCCACAGCCTGCACGGCATTGGTTATGAGATTGACAAAAGTTCTGGTCAGCTGCTCTTTACGGGCCAGGACCACTGCCTTGTCCACGTGGCGCCTGAAGTTCATCTCTATGTTGTCCCTGTTGTCGAACAGAATTTTCTGCTCTGAGAGAATCTCCACCAGATCCACTTCGGTGGCTTCCTCGTGATAGAGTCTTGCGAAGCTGGAGAATTCGCTGGCGGTATTGGACAGTATGTCTATCTGCTCTATGAGCGATGAGGCCAGAGCCTCGAATTTGTCCTGCCAGTCCGGCATCCCCTGTTTTTTCATGCGTATGAGATGTTGTATGCTCAGCTTCATAGGGGTGAGAGGATTTTTTATCTCGTGTGCGATCTGACGGGCCATTTCGCTCCATGCCTGCTCTCTTTCGCTTCTTGCCAGCTCTTTCGTGCTGCGGTCCAGATCGTCAATCATCTTGTTGTATGTCCTTACGAGCAGTCCAAGCTCATCGTCTGCCTTGTAGTTGATATGCTCCACCTTGTGCGAGATATCCATTTCCAGCATATTCTTGCTGATTTCCTTGAGCGGTTTGGTTATGGAATTGGACATGGCGATGCCGACAAGCAGAGCGGCTATGATGAATATCAGGTAGAGGTTGATTATTGCCGCTATGATAGGGGAGGCGTCGTATTCGAAATTGGTGTCCGATATGAAGTAGGGGATATTGGCTATGGCCAGCAGGCCGCCTTCGTTGTTGTACACAGGGGTGTACAGGGAGTAGTAGCTGATATTGGAAATGCTTTCCTGCTCAATGGCCTGCATCCTTTTGGTGATGACGATTTTGTAGTAGGCGTCCGGATTTATCCTGGCGCTCACGAGGGATTCGTTGAACACTTCCGGTCTGGAAGTGTGGACAAGCTCTCCGAGCGGATTGTACAGGTTGACATCCACCTGTGTGTTCCGGGCCAGGCCGTTGAGCGCTCTGAGTATCTCCGCCGTATTGTATTCGTTGTAGAAATCAGTGGCCTTTGACAGATTGCTCAGGGAACTCTGGACGGACAGCAGTTTCTCCTCCATCAGCGATGTATTGTTGTTGTTCATATAGCCGATGATGATTACCACGGTGCCGATGGCCATGAGGATTAGTGCGATGACAGTGGATGCGGTAAGGAACAGGGTCATTTTCATCCTGAACGACCTTTTCGGTCTGGGCAGTGCCTCCATGTGCCTTTTCCTGAACAGTCTGGGCGCACCTATGAGCATGAGTGCGAAGAACAGGCACAGGTAGGAGAACGATATCAATGTCGGGAACGCACCTCTGGACGGTCTGCTTACGGCTATCAGATTGGTCCCCGGAAGTTTGTTGATGAATACAGTGTAGTCGTCGAGGAAATAATGGGAGAAGCCGTCCTCGAAGATGTTCACATTGACTGTCACCGGGAAATTGTACTGTCCCTGATGGCTGGTTATCCGTCCCTGATGGTATTTTGCCACGGAATAGGGGTATGAGATGGCGGCCGAGGGAGAGGAGTTGGGATGGTCGAGCAGTACTGATGGATATCCCGTGTTGTCGGACCGGCCCTTTGAGTCTATCTCCAGATACATGTCGTGTCTGACCCCGTTGCGTATAATGCTGAACGCACCGATATAGCTTATATAGTTGCGGAAATAGTCCAGATAGTAAAATGCGGACATATCCGAAAGCTGTACTCCGTAATTGCCGATAATCTCCTCGAAATGCCTGAAGCAGTTGGTAGGGGTCGAATATTCGTCCGTTTTAATCTTTTGGAAAGGATTGCAGATGGTAAGACGTATGTCGTAATCAGGCAGGATGTTGAAAAAATATCTTTCGGCCAGGCGGTTGAGGATGATGTCCTCATATTCGGGATTGCCTGTGAGCCGGCGTATGAACGGGTCTGAGACAAGGCTTTTCTCTATGGCCTGGAGCTGCATTTCCAGATTGAGGTCTCTCTCAACGGCCATGCGTCCGGTAAGCACCCGCAGATTCTCGCACTCTTTCTGAAATCCGTACAGGCCGACAGCTCCGCTCATGTATATTGATGCCAGCAGTACATATGTGAGCGCCAGCCGTTTGGAGTGCCGGCGCCGTTTTTTTCTGTACAGTGGTATGGCTACGGAGGCGAATATGTTGATGAGGAACATCATGGCCATTGCCAGCAGGCTGTATGCAAAGTACGACATCAGGGTGTAGACAGTGATGTCGTTGATGCGGTAGAGGTCGAAACTGATGGTGGAGTTGAATATGAGCGAGCGGAAGGTGGTGTGGATGTATCCTCCTAGCAGTATGATGGCAATGCCGAGTATGAATATCCGGAGCCGTCGCCAGACAGTCTTGGATGACAGAATTTTCCGGACTATCGCCTTCCTGGCCATGAATGCGGAGGCGCAGTAGAGGAATGCGTACAGGTGGAAAAGCATCAGGGCACCGAAGGAGTTGAAGTTGCCGTCGGCGTACAGCATGGGCGAGAAAAATTCGGTGCTCGGAGGTATGTCATTGACCATCATGAAAGTGCATATCTGCAAGATAAGCAGGGCTCCAAGACCGAAGTACAGGGAGCGGATGCCTTTCCGCTTATGCTGGTGATACATGGTGGCGATAATGGCGAACATCAGGGCTATCCAGCGCAGGCCTGATGACTCTCCGCTGTCGTACGGCATGGTACGGCGCACAATGGAGAATACGGGAGTCCCGTCGGAGGCGCGGACCACGCTTGTGCCGTCGATGTACGGCTGGATGGCCAGATACTTGTCGTTAAGTCCTATCCGGCTGTTGCATCCGTTTTTGAGAGCCGAATTTTCGGAAGAGTACTGTTCCATGACCTCTATGGCCGCTATTATGTGCGTCTGCCCGCGGTCATAGACTTTGACCACATACCATTTAGGACCCAGATTGACGTACTGAACGCTGTCGGTCAGGAACGCCAGGGGCATATTCATCGCACTTGGACTTCTCGGATCCAGAATACGGTACCATGGGGTTCTCAGGACGATGCCGTCATTGCTTATCGGGAATGTATTGACCCAGCTTTGAAGCGTGTCGTCAATATAACGGTACAGCACCATGTCCTCCGGAAATTTGTCGAAGCGCACCCATTCGTCAGCCGGTGCCTCCAGCGCTTTGTATGCGTAGGACTCCAGGACTTTCTCGCGTTGATGCAGTTTCCTCTCCACTTTTCTGGCCCTGGAATCCGTGGAAACAGGGCTGAAATGGAAAAATGAGAGAATAAGGAAGCACAGGGAGGCTATCCAGAATATGTGTTTAGAAACTGCTCTCATATATCGGTTATTCGTTGTGGTACGGCTCGCCTTTGATGATGGTCATGGCCCTGTAAAGCTGTTCCTCGAAGAAGAGCCGGATTATCTGATGGGAGAATGTCATGTCGGACAGGGACAGGGTCTCATGTGCGGCGTTGCGCACCTTGTCGGAGAAACCGTATGCTCCTCCTATGACAAATACGATGCTGCGTGTGCCCGTGCTCATCAGGTGCTCCAGATGCGAGGCCCATGCCGTGGATGTGAACCGGCTGCCTTTCTCGTCCAGAAGGATGACTCTGTCGCCCGGGGCGATTTTCTTCAATATCAGTTCGGCCTCCTTGCTCTTTATCTCTTCGGTGGACAGCGACGATGTGTTCTGCAGGGCAGGTATCTCGACTCTGGAAAATCTGAGGTATCTGTCCAGACGTTTCTCATAGACAGCCATGCCGTCCTTGATGTATCCAAAAGCCGTTTTCCCTACTGTGAGCAAGGTTACTTTCATACTCGGAAACTATTAGCTTACAAATATATGAAAATTTTGCTGCAAAGTGGCCTGAATTTTGCTAAAGAAAGAAAACAAAATGGAAACCGACAGATGAACAGGCTGATAACTATACCCATATTTCTTTTTCTCATGTCTTTTCCGGTGTGGTCACAGAACCAGGATGTGTGCCGGGATGATGACGGGAACAGCAGTGTGTTCATCCCCATTGCAAAATATATGGAGAGGGGAGATGCGGAGTGTCTGGCAGCATGGTTTGCGGACAATCTCCAGCTTGACGTGATGGGCACGATATCTAACTGTAGCCGCAACCAGGCCCGTCAGATTATCAGGAATTTTTTCACCAATTACACGCCCCGCTGTTTTGAGATAGTATATAGGAGCGGATGTTATCCGGTGGAATATGCGGTAGGCAATCTGGACAGCGGCGGCAATATGTTTACTGTGACGATTCTGGTTAAGACCAACGATTCACGGAACTATATAGAGCAATTGAAGATAGAAAAACAATGAGGGTGACTCAAGAGGGTAATTTCCGCGTTACGCTTGATTCCTCCTTTCTGTCACCATCATTTCTGTCTCATGTATATCCGGATAGGACAGCCGGTGAAGTCGAAATGGCTGCGCAGCTTGTTCTCCAGATACCGCTTGTAGGATTCTCCTATGTACTGCGGAAGATTGCAGAAGAACGCAAATGACGGACAAGCCGTGGGAAGCTGAGTGACGTATTTTATCTTGATATACTTGCCCTTGACCGACGGCGGAGGATAATTGTCTATCTCCTCCAGCATTATTTCGTTAAGAGTGGAGGTCGGTATCCTCTTGGAATAGTTGTCGTAGACCTTGGCAGCGGCATCCAGCACGTCCAGGATGCGCTGTTTCTTGATTACGGACGTGAATATCACAGGTATGTCCGAGAACGGAGCCAGTTTCCTGCGCACAGCCTCGGTGAACTCCTTCATCGTGTTGCTGCTCTTCGTTACCAGGTCCCATTTGTTGACTACTACGACACATCCTTTGTTGTTCTTGACTATGAGATTGAAGATGGCCATGTCCTGAGCTTCGACTCCGTACTGGGCGTCAATCATCAGGATGCAGACATCGGAGTGCTCGATGGCCCTTATTGCCCTCATGACCGAGTAGAACTCCAGATCTTCGTTGACCTTGTTTTTCTTGCGGAGACCGGCAGTGTCCACCAGTATGAACTCGTGTCCGAATTTGTTGTAGTGAGACTCGATGGAGTCCCTGGTGGTGCCGGCCACTGGAGTGACGATATTGCGCTCCTCTCCTAGAAATGCGTTGGTGATTGAGGACTTGCCGGCGTTGGGACGTCCTACGACGGTTATTCTGGGCACTCCGGCGTATTTGTCCGCATCTTCCTTGGAGTCGGGCAGCATGGATACGAGCTTGTCCAGCATGTCGCCTGTGCCGCTTCCGTTGGCTGATGATATGTCCCACGGGTCTCCGAGTCCCAGAGAGTAGAACTGATATGAGTCGAATCGCTTGTCGGCTGAGTCCACCTTGTTGACCACCAGCAGGACAGGCTTTCCTGAGCGGCGGAGGATGTCCGCTATCTCCTCGTCGAAGTCGGTGATGCCGGTACCTACTTCCACCAGAAAGAGAATCACGTCGGCCTCTTCGATGGCCGCCATCACCTGCTTGCGGATTTCCTCCTCGAACACGTCTTCGGAGTTGGAGGTGTATCCGCCGGTATCCACGACGGAGAAAATATTCCCGCACCACTCACACTTGCCGTAATGGCGGTCGCGCGTGACACCGGCTGTCTCATCCACGATGGCCTGCCGCATGCCGACAAGTCTGTTGAAAAGTGTCGATTTGCCCACGTTGGGACGTCCTACTATGGCAACTAAACTCATATTCTATTTTTTCTCAGATATATTGCATCCCATGTCGCTGAAGCCGCAGCTTCCGCAGGAGCCGCCGCATCCGGACGAGCCTTTCCTAGGCCCCCACAGCTTCATCTCCTCTTCCCGGGCGCAGATGATACCGCGTTTGCGGAGTTCCTTGTTGTGCTCTATCTCTCCGTCAGGGAAAGGTTTGTTCCTGAAGATGATGTTGAAGCACATGATGAATACCGCAAAACCTACGAAAACAACTGCTGCAATAAGAATTTCCATAACTTTTAGTCTTTTGCCTCCACCCACTTGCCGGCGTCCAGCAGGGGCTTCGAGCTGATTTTTATTTCCGGGGGCAGCTGATGGGCCTTGAACGCCGACGCCCTTCTGAGTCTAAGCACTCTTTCCACCAGTTCCCTGTCAGTACCCTCCTGCAAAATCTGTTCCTCAGTCATGCCCTTTTCATTGAGGCTGTAGAGAACGGGGTCAAGCACGTCGTACGGGGGCAGTGAGTCAGTGTCCTTCTGACCGTCGCGCAGTTCCGCCGACGGTGCCTTGGTGATGGTGGACGCAGGGATGATCTCCCGGGTCATGTTGATATGCGCAGCCAGTTCATATACCTCGGTCTTGTACAGGTCGGCGATGACCATCAGTGAGCCACACAGGTCTCCGTAGAGTGTCCCGTAACCCATTGAAAGCTCGCTCTTGTTGGTGGTGTTGAGCAGCAGCGCTCCGTGACGGTTGGAGTAGACCATCAGAATCGTTCCGCGTATGCGGGCCTGAAGGTTCTCCTGAGTGGTGTCCCAGTGAAAGTCCCCTTCGAAAAGCGGTTCCGTCTCTTTCATAAACTTGTCGTAGATGCTGCCTATGGGTATTATGTGATATCTGATACCCAGATTGTCGGCCAGTTCCACGGCGTCATTGACCGAGTGGACTGTAGAGTAGGACGAGGGCATGAGGATGCCGGTGACATTGTCCTTGCCCAGGGCCTGGGCGGCCAGGGCGGCCACTACTGCCGAATCAATGCCTCCGGACAGGCCCAGGACGGCTTTCGTCATCCCGGTCTGTCCGAAGAACATACGTATGCTCCGTATCAGAGATTCGTGTACGGTGTCTATGCTAGAACCCGAAAGCATCGCTGATGGACTGATAGTTGTAAATCCTGTCTATGACTTCGGCAAACATGTCGGCCACGGAGAGTACGGTGAATTTCGACAGGTCGGTGCCCTGAGGCGCCCTGAGAGGGATGGTGTCTGTGACCACCACTTCCTGGAGAGCGGACTTGTTGATGCGCTCGTAGGCCTGGCCGGAGAATACAGGATGTGTGGCCATGGCTCTTACGCTGAGGGCTCCTTTCTCCATAAGCATGTCGGCGGCCTTGGTGATGGTGCCGGCGGTGTCGATCATGTCGTCGATAATCACGATGTTGCGTCCTTCCACGTCACCGATGGCGGTCATGGAGCCTACCACGTTGGGCCTTTCACGGGATTTGTGGCAGATAATCATCGGGCATCCCAGTATACGGGAGTAGTTGTTGGCCCTTTTGGCGCCTCCCATGTCGGGTGCGGCGATGGAGAGGTTGTCCAGTTTCATGTCCCTGAGATAGGGCAGGAAGATGGAGCTTGCGTATATGTGGTCTACGGGGAAGTCGAAGAATCCCTGAATCTGGTCGGCGTGGAGATCGGTGGTAATCACCCTGTCACATCCTGCGGCTACGAGCAGGTTGGCTACCAGCTTGGCTCCGATGGAGACTCTGGGACGGTCCTTGCGGTCCTGGCGGGCCCATCCGAAATAGGGGATGACGGCGATGACCTTGTAGGCGGAAGCCCTGCGGGCAGCGTCGATCATGAGCAGGAGCTCGAAGAGATTGTCGAGAGGGGGAAATGTGGACTGCACGATGAATGTGGTGGTTCCGCGGACTGACTCGTTGAATGCCGGCTGGAACTCACCGTCGCTGAAGTCCGTTACTACTGAGTCTCCTAGGTCGAGTCCGAGGGACTTTGCTATTTTCTCGGCGAGATAGCGTGATCCTCTGCATGAGAAGATCTTGATTCCATGGGTGTGGTTGGTGGTGTGTTTCATATTGTGTCAGTGTTTCTTTGTTGATTTCTAAGGTCGTTCAGGCCGGCTTCTATGGCGGACAGTATGGCGTCCCTGCCGGTCTTCTTTTCCGAGGATGTGGCGAAGACTGTGATTCCTGGCTTTATGGAGTCAAGCTCGGTCTGCATGGCCGAAGTATTTTTGTCCAGTGCGGCTTTGGAAAGCTTGTCGCATTTGGTTAGTACTACGGCGAATGGTATGCCTGCTCCGGCTACGGCGCTGATGAAGTTGTAATCTATCTCCATGAGCGGGTGGCGTGAGTCCAGCAGTATGAACAGCATGGCAAGCTCTTCAGAATGACTCACATAGTCTTCTATCATGGATTTCAGGGAGGCCTGTGCTTTTTTTGATGCCCTGGCGAAGCCGTATCCCGGCAGGTCTACCAGATACCAGCTTCCGTTGATCAGAAAATGATTGACCAGGATGGTCTTGCCCGGCATGGACGAGGTCTTCGCCAGACCTTTCTGTCCGCAGAGCATATTGATAAGGGAGGACTTGCCTACGTTGGAGCGTCCGATAAATGCGTATTCCGGCGCCTTGAAAGCGGGTTTCTGCTCCACCTTCGTACTGCTTCCCTTGAATATGGCCGTCTTGATTATCATCTTTTGTTTAAAAAGGCAAAATTACAAAAAGTTGCCGTAATGTCATGGAATTGTACTAAATTTGTTAGCGAATCAGTCAAATAATGAGTTTATGAGGGAATATGTTTCGTTGAGCGGGCTGCTGCAGAGGGTGAAAGAAGCGGTGTCCTCGGCCGTGCCGGCCCCGGTATGGGTGAGGGCGGAGATTCATGAGATAAGAATACACGGAAACGGACACTGCTATATGGAGC
>DXAW01000110.1 GCA_019116865.1 Candidatus Coprenecus stercoravium
CTCCTGATCAACTCTATAGATAAAGCTGGCGGTATCACTGAGGAAATATTCCTGCGCTGGACAGCAGATGCCTTCAAGATAACCAGTCTTGTCGGCACATACATTGCGCCTGTCATTTTTCTGGCACTCTCTTATCTGAGAATCAAAAAGATACAATACTAAACCATGGAATTCAACCAGCACAAACCTATATACCTGCAGATAGCTGACACGATGTGCGAACGGATACTGACCGGGACCTGGCCCGAAGGCGGACGCATCCCGTCTGTAAGGGAGCTCGGTGTCTCCCTTGAGGTCAATCCCAATACTGCCGCACGCTCCTATGACGAGCTGTCTCAGGAAGGCATCATCCACAACAAGCGCGGTATCGGCTACTTTGTCAGCCCCGGAGCAAAGAAGATTATACGGGACAGGCAGCGCAACCTCTTTTTAACAGGAGAACTGAAAGAAATCTTCCGCAAGATGGATATTCTCGGCATCTCATTCGGAGAAATCGAAGGCCTGTACCGTAAATACATATCCGATAAAGGCCGGCAACTATGAAACGCATATTCACAATAACAGCGGTACTCCTTCTTATCCTATGCAGCCGTACGGCCGCAGGGCAACAGCACGCATTCAGGTCTGTCTCCGGGACAGTGGCTGACTCCGTCACCTCAGAGCCACTCGGATTCGCGACTGTCGCTCTGCTTACAGCTGACAGCGCATATATCAACGGTACCGCCACTGACTCCACAGGACGGTTCACCGTCAACCGCATCCCGGAAGAAGACTGTATCCTCACCGTCTCCCTGATAGGATACAAAGATAAAAATATCGTCCTTCGGAAGCACACCCCCATGGACATCGGATCCGTCAGGCTCGCTCCCGACACTCAGATGTTGGACGCGGTAGTAGTATCCGCCCGCAGACCGGTCATAGAGCAGAAACTGGACAAGATAGTCATGAATGTGGCGGACGCCGTATCCACTGAAGGCAGCAACGGTTCCGACCTGCTGCGGAAGGCTCCCGGCGTGACAATCGACTTCGACGGCAATGTCAAGCTCAACGGCTCGACTGTGGCAGTATGGCTCGACGGCCGCCCGTCCAACCTCTCCGGCAAGGAGCTGGAAGTCCTGCTCAACTCCACTGACGGCACGACCATAGACCGGATAGAAATCATGGCCCACCCGTCATCCAAATACGACGCTGCCGGAGGAGGAGGCATCATCAACATCGTCACCAAGAAAAATTTCATGGAAGGGTTCAACGGCTCTGCCAATATAGGCTACGGCGGAATGTACTTCGACCGGTACAATCAGAGCGCTGACGGCTCGCTGAGCCTCAACTACCGTGGACGGAAAACCAACACCTTCCTGACATACAGCGCACGGTATGACGACATGACCGTCGACATAGACACAAAGTCTTTATACGGTGACGACTACACCATGACCATGTCCGGCACGTCAAACATGATCTATAAGGACCTCAGCCAGATGTTCAGGGCCGGAAACGACTGGTATATCGACGACAACAATGTTCTGGGCGCAATCGTAAACGGCACTTTCCGCAGCAGCGACATAGACACCTATGGCGACAATTTCACCGAGCATCTGCTGAACGGGAGTCCGATAGGCCGGCTGGAAAGCGACATCGACAATTCAGACCGTTTCGACGGAGTGTCCGCCAATCTCAACTACACCCATACTTTCAACAAGTCCCTGTCCCAGGAGCTTACCGTCAACGCCGACTATTCGTGGTACGGTACCTCAAACAAAAGTGCGCAGAGCGATATTCCGATTGAAATTGTCCCGCCTCTGCTGTCTCTCGACTCCAACATCTTCCGTCAGGATGCGGAACAGAGGATACAGATATGGTCCGCCAAAGCCGACTATCAGCAGATGTTCTGGGAGACCGGTATGCTGGAAGCCGGACTGAAATGGTCCAGGACAATCACCGACAACAATTCTCTGCGGGAGGACTTCTCAGGAGGACTATGGACGGAAAACTCGGGGCTTTCCAACACTTTTATCTACGATGAGCAGATAGCCGCCGCCTACATCTCGGCCGCCAAGAGCTTCGGCCCGAAATGGTCGGTGAAGATAGGCCTTAGGGGCGAGTACACATATGCTCTGGGGGACTGGAAAAGTGCAGGAGAGACAAGCGTCAAAAGTTATTTCAATCTTTTCCCCACCGCCTTTGTCAGCTACATGCCTACACAGAAATGGCGTCTGGCAGCCTCCTACACCCGCCGTATAAGCCGTCCCGGATACAGCCAGCTCAACCCGTTCCGGACATATATGTCCTCCAACGCCTATACGGAAGGCAACCCCGACCTGGACCCGCAGTTCTCAGACCAGGCATCCCTCACGGTAGGCTACGGCCAGCACCTCAATCTGAGCCTGACATACCAGCACAACTCCAACCTGATCATGCAGCGTCCCGAAGTCAATCCCGACAACGGAGAGCAGCGGGTAGTCTGGGAGAATTTCGGCACTCAGGAACTGGCAGGAGCATCCTTTTCCATATCCGAGCTGCCTGTCACCAAGTGGCTTAACTTCTCCGCCAACTATTTTGCCGCATACAACGGCAACACCAGCGCTGACGGTGAATACAAAGACGGTTCCTTCATGCAGAGCTTCTACGCCAGTGTCAACTTCCTGCTGCCCAAAGAGTGGAAAATAGAAATCGGCGGCTTCGGCTCCGGAAACATGACCGTGGGCTACATGAATATATCGCCGATGTACATGCTGTTCGGCGGCATAAAGAAGAACTTCTCGGACGGCCGCGGCACCATAGCCCTCAATGCCAGCGACCTGCTCAGGTCATTCATGACCAGCATCACCTCATATACCGGAGACGTTATGACTTACAGCGTCGATCAGAGAATAAACATTCAGAAAATAACCCTGTCCTTCAGCTGGAGGTTCGGCACCGCCTCAAATATACGCAGGCGAAATGTGGGCAATGTCGAGGAAAGCTCACGTGTGGGCGGTTCCACAGGAATAAGTACAGGAGGCATGATGTGATGGGAAGTCCGGATTTCAGATTCAGGCAGTTTACAGTACGGCACGACCGGTGCGCCATGAAAGTGGGCACCGACGGTGTCCTGCTGGGCGCATGGGCAGGTCACGGCTCCCCCGGGACCATTCTGGATATAGGCACTGGCAGCGGACTCATCGCTCTGATGCTCGCTCAGAGATTTCCCGAAGCCCGCATCACGGCAATAGACTGCGACGCCGACGCAGCCGGACAGGCCCGGGACAATTTCCACGCCTCTCTCTGGAACGACAGACTGACGGCCGTGCATGAAAGCCTCCAGGAATTCAGCGCACACACCGCCGGCAGGACCGGATTCGACCTGATTGTCTCCAACCCTCCGTTTTACGACAACACACTGACCAATCCGGACAGCCGCCGCTGCACCGCCAGACATACCGGCGGACTCCGGCACGACGAATTGCTGCCGCTATCCGCCGGCCTGCTCTCCGATTCAGGGGTTTTCAGTCTGATTATTCCCTCTGAATCAGAGAAATCCATCCTTCGGCTGGCGGACAGATGCAGCCTTCACCCGCTCCGGATTACTAAAGTATATTCCAAGCCAGGCTCCAAAGTCCGCAGAGTTCTCGCCACTTTCGGCAAGAGCCCCGTCTCCGCTCCTGAAGAGGACATCCTTGTACTTATGGATGAGGACGGACACCGCAGCGCAGAGCACTCCGCTCTTACCGCCGGATTCTATCTTTAGACTGCTTTTGGGAAAACGCCGCTTCGAGAGCAGCATAGAAATCTTCACCGAAGGCATCCGTCAGAGGCTTCTGCAGAAAACGGAAGACCGGGATGCCTTCCTTTTTGCCTTTTGCAAATGCGCAGGCGCAGATATTCCAACGGTGAAGGTTGAGGGCCGTCATGCCGTTGGACAGTCTGGAGACCCTGATCGGGTAGAGACGGCAGGATATTGGCTTGACAAAATCCGAACCGCCGCGGCACCAGGACCGTTCGATAGCACAGAACCAATTGCCCTCCGCATCACAGACAGCATATGCGCATTCCTCCCGTCCGGGAACTAAGGGAGTGACCATGTCGCCGTCCGAATCTATCTCGAAAAATCCCTTCTCCTCTATCACCTTCCTGCCCTCGGGGGACATCAGGGGTGAGAACTTGCCGTAGTTCTCCTCGATACGCTCCGGCTCGTCCTCCTCCATCGGAGCACCGCTGTCTCCGATGATGCAGCAGGCTCCTCCGCACACAGCGTAATCACAGGCGAAATATTCCGTAAAAATCTCTGACGAAACTATTTTATCGTCTATTATCACCATTGTATCCATATCCTTGTTGATTATTCAGGCTCCACCGAGAGCACAGACAGCCGGCCATCGTCCAGAACACGCATAAGCTCCTCATTGACATCTTCTGCCGTTACCGAATCCATAGCCTCCTGACGTCTCGTGTAATAATCCTTTCTTCTGACGTAGCGGTCCAGCAGCACCGATTTCCAGTAACTGCTGCTCCTTGATTCCCTTAGGTCATTTTTAAGTTCCATATTGCGCCTGATGCCCTCGACCTCGCCGGAGTTCACTCCTCTTTCCGCCAGATCCACGAGAATATCAGCGAATATATCATCCGCATCCTTTACCTCCCTATATGTCCTGAACTGAAACTCCACGGTCATGACCTCTTTGGGATAACTATGGAACCTGCGCTGCGCATCCGCCAGAATACCTCTGAGCGACAGCCGTCTTATCACCTCCCTCTCTATCACCTTGCCGGTAATCTCCGACAACATCCTGTCCTCGATATTGGACTCCGACGGCACAGTCAGTTTGCAACTGTAAAGTCTCCGAGGCGAGACCATCGGTACTGTGACCTCCTCCACAGCATCATAGGACGCTATATAGAAATTACGGCTCTCCGTCCTGCTTCTGACGGCTCTCCGTCCGGGCAGACCGGAAAGCTTTCCGTACACGGAGCGCAACAGATCGTCCTCCTCAAAGTCGCCCACAAAGATGAACGTAAATTCCGCCGCATTGGAGAAAAGCATATTGACAAATCCAAGCGCCGAATCATAATCCAGCCCTGATATATCCGTTTCCTCATTCAACAAGTCTCCGGACACCGAACGGATGTCCTTCCCGCACAGCGCTCCGAACACTCTCTCGGGAGAATTGAGCGCATACGGAGCACTGTTTTCCATCATCCGTCTATACTTGCCGAACGTCTCATAATCCGGCTCCGAGCCCTCAAAATAAACTGCCACCATATCCAGAAAAGCCTCCAGGTCTTCCATGCGGAACTTACCTGAAATCTTCCGGCTTCCCACCGACACTGTCCTGTCCAGAGTCATGTGCATATTGCGCTGCAGACGCTCCATCTGATACATGTCCAGTCCGCCGGTCACCGATATACGGGCCACATCGTTAACGAATTTCCTGAGCACTGCCAGACTGTCTCCCGAAAGCGACAGACCTCCTCTTGCCACTGCGTCAAAATAGACCCACCCCGGTTCAGAGCCCACCCTGCGGCATGCGACCGTAGCTCCGTTGGGCATACGGCGCGACACCACCCCCGTTGACTTGTTCACAAAACGGCCGCGGTCTATAAGACTGACCAGAGCGCTGCGCTCCACATGTCTGAGAGCAGGGTCTTCCCTCACTCCTTCGGAAATTACGGCCTCGACATATTCCAGGCCCCCGGTACGTTCGGGCGACGAACACACTACAGTTCTCGAACTGTCATTCTGAAACACCGACTTGAGAAATTTATACACGGTAGAGCTGTCCACCACCTCGCCGGCCGCCTCTATGTAACTTTTATACAACTCGATACCCGCCATGACATATCCGTCCGTAAAATTGGCTACACACAAGTCACGGTAGTATTTGTTGTCCATTGACGAGCGGCGGCTGTACATATCATTGAGTCCGAGAATGAAGTCCTCACTGCTGCGGCGGAATTCCTCTTCGGAAACGCCATCACGCAGCAGACGCTCTATCTCTCCCAGTACCAAGGCATAGGCTTCCTTGTAATCCTCCGGCGCGCACTCTATGCCCAGGCGGTATGATATTCTGTTGAGATACGGGACTATTCCGGCCTCCGCACTGATTGCATAGAAAGGAGCGTATCCCAACGCATCCCTGAGCCTGCGGTCCATAATATCCATGGCTACACCGGATATGTAATTGTAGACAAACGGAACCGCCGTACTGCGCAGGGAAGTGTCCAGAGGAGGCGCTATATAGTCAAATGTAATCCTAACCCTGTCGGCCTCCCTGTCAGCGAAATAAAACCAGCCTCCGCCGGCTGCCTCAAGTATTGAGTCCCTGAATACCGGAAGAGGTCCGGCTGGTTTCGGAATCACCTGAAACAATGCCCGTATCTTAGACTCCACCGACAAAGGGTCTATATCCCCGGCAATGACTATGGCCTGCATGTCGGGACGGCATCTGAGCCGGTGGAAGGACCTGACATCCTCCGTAGTATATCCGTCCACCCTTGCGAACAGCTCCTCCTGACTGAGCGGAGCCAACGGAGTTCCTGCGAAATAACGACGCGCGAGACTGTCCTCTATCCTCTTCTCCAGAGTCTGCCCGGAGGAATACATGTTCTTGAAGAAATTCTTACCCCTGTTCACCGAACGGTCATTGACAATCAGGGCCGAGGACATATTGTACATGGCCAGAAGCATCGAATCCACCATGGATGCGTTCTTGCTCACCGGCACGTTGCTGAACGTATAGGTGGTATAGTAATCTCCAGCATCTATCACCAGACCGTCCCTGCGGTCCAGCCCCATGTCGTCTACGAAAGAAAATATACTGCCGTCGGGGAAATTGACCGTCTCCGTCAGGGCCATGCACTCCATAAGATAGGTCATGCCTCTGGTGGCAGAATCCTCCATAGCCACTCCGCTTCTCTGGATAAACGAGAAATCGGCATATCCGCTCACCGAAGTATTCCCCACGATATAATACACAAGTCCGTTCGGCATCGTATCCCTCACGATACGCGCATCATCCTCCAGCACTCCCACAAAACGGGCGCACAACGTCCCCACAGAGGACATGAGTATAATTAGCAGCAAAATTATCCGTTTCATAAAACAAATGTATGAAAATATATCGTATATTTGGCAGCTAAAATAATCTACAGACATGAAAAAAATTCTAACTCTTATCACTATCACCGCACTCTCAGCCATATCTCTTTCCGCTCAGGATATGGAGTCCGCGACTACTGTCTACAACGAAGGCGCGACAGCCCTCAACTCAGGAGACAAGATTACAGCGCTTGAATGCTTTAAGGAAGCCCTTTCCCAGGCCGAGATGATCGGTCCTGAGGCCGAGGAGCTGGCCTACAACTGCAGGACCTATATTCCCACCCTCATCAATGCCATCGGTAAGGAACTGGCTTCAGAAAACAAACTCGACTCCGCCATCATCGTACTCAACGAGGCGGCAGCTGTAGCCGAAGAATACGGTATAGAGGACGTGCTTGTAGAAGCCCAGGCCCTCATTCCCCAGCTCTATATGCAGCAGGGCAATCTTTACCTCAACCAGAAAGATTTCGACAAAGCGTTCATATCATATAACGAGGTAGTTAAAATCAATCCCAACGATGCCGTGGCATACCTCCGCATCGGACAGACAGCCCGCCGTACAGGCGATATAGAGACCGCCCTCACAGCACTCAACAAAGCAGCTGAACTCGGTCAGGGCAACGCCGCCAACAAGGAGATTGCGGCACTTTACCTGTCAGAGGCCAACAACAGACTGAAAGCCAAGGACTACGCAGCAGCTCTTGACTATGCTCAGAAATCCCAGGCAGTCCTGTCCAATCCTACAGCAATGCAGATTGCCGGCACAGCAGCTCTTCAGACAAAAAACTACTCAACCGCCATCGAGAATTTCGAGGGATTCATCGCTGCATCTCCTAACGCAAGGAATATCGACCAGATCAGATACCAGCTCGCTACTGCATACGAGGCCACAGGTGACAAGACCAACGCCTGCGTCAACTACAAGGCCATCCTGAACAATCCTCAGTTCGCCGAGTACGCAAAGCATAAAGTGAATGTAGAACTGAAATGCCAGTAGCATTAGAGCTTCTTGCTCCGGCCAGAAATAAAGACATCGGCATCGCGGCGATAGACTGCGGTGCCGATGCCGTATATATCGCAGGACCGTCCTTCGGGGCCAGGGAAGCCGCGGGCAACAGCTTCGATGACATCGCCGAACTGACCGGATATGCCCATAAATTCGGCGCAAAAGTATTCCTGACCCTCAACACCATTATCTACGAGCAGGAACTGGAAGCTGCCCGGCAGACAGCATTTCAGGCAGCGGAAGCCGGCTGTGACGCACTCATCGTCCAGGACCTGGGTCTGCTTAGGATGAGCATCCCACAGATAGAGCTGCACGCCTCCACTCAATGCAACATCCGCACGGTGGAGCAGGCACGCTGGCTTTCCTCGCTGGGATTCAAGAGACTGGTACTGGCCAGGGAACTGAGTCTGAAACAGATAAGGGAGATAGCGGAAGCCGTGCCGGGCTGCGGCATAGAGTGTTTCATTCACGGAGCACTGTGCGTATCCTACAGCGGCCAGTGCTACCTGAGTCAGTACCTGACTGGCCGCAGCGCCAACCGAGGCAGCTGCATCCAGGCCTGCCGCTCCCGCTACGATGTAAAAGACGCAGGTGGGAAAACCATCCTGCGCGACAAAGCCATACTCTCCCTGAAAGACCTCTGCCTGCTGGACCGCATAGAGCAGCTCGCAGAAGCCGGAGCCACATCTTTCAAGATCGAAGGCAGGCTTAAGAACATATCATATGTGAGCAACATAGTCCGCACATACAGCGACACTCTCGACCGTATTGTCAGGGAAAGCGGCGGAAAATACGTCCGCAGTTCCTACGGCACTCCTACCGGCGGATTCACGCCGCATCCGGAAGCCACTTTCAATCGGGGCTACACGCATTATTTCATCGACGGCAAAAGGGATAAGTGGTGCTCGGGAAACTATGCCAAAGGCATCGGAGAGCCTGTCGGCACCATCGTCTGGATAAAGCCACGTACTGCCGGCGCATATTTCGAAATAGCGCCACGTGAAGATATCAGCACACCTCTGACCAACGGAGACGGACTGTGCTTCATATCCAGATCCGGCACAGTCCACGGTCTGAGAGCCGACACAGTCCAGAATGGGGTCAGGATATTCTCATCTGTACCACAGGAAGTCTCTGCCATGCTCAGGATCGGAATGAAGATCTACCGCAGCTACAACCAGGAGTTTGAGCGCAGCATCAGTAGGGACCGGCCCATACGGCTGATTCCCGCATCCACAGCTCTTTCCAAGGACGGAGACGACTGGACACTGATCGTGTTGACCGTCAACGGCATCAGTGCAGAAAGACACTTCAGGGCAGAGACTGCCTCAAATAGAGAGAAAGCGGAGTCCGGGCTGAAAGCATCGCTGTCGCGCAAAAGCGGGCTGTTCGCATTTACCTTGACAGAACTGCCGGAAGAAGGCCCTCTCCCGTTTCTCCCGTCCTCAGCGGCCAATGCCCTGCGCCGGGAGCTTGCAGCCGAGTTGGAAAGCTTGCTGTACGACCGGATAGATGCCGTCTATGATGAGGCCGACATGACTGAGAGTGTTCCGTGGGAAAGGATAGACCACAGCCGGCTGGTGCCGCCGAAGCAGACTACCCAGCTCAACTGCGCCAACTCTCTTTCAAAAGAAGTCTACGCCGCTGTCGGTATAGATGCTGCACCGGCTTATGAGCTGGACGCATCACGCCACATAGAATTCATGCGCTGCAAATACTGCATACGATATGAAATGAGGCTGTGCCCCAGACAGCCGGGAAACGGTGTCAGGAAAGCCGCTCCGCTCTACCTGGTCAACAACGACCGTCACATCCTGGTCACATTCAACTGCTCCAGCTGTGAGATGGTTCTCAAATCAGCCAACCCGTAATTCATCAACCGGTGCCCGTTACAGCTCCGGATGATGATACCTCCCTTGATTCTGGGTGATTCCGTCCCAGTCAATCGCACGCACAGGGCATAGGAGCGAAGCGACATAGCCCTCTCCGGGGAGAGGGTTGGGTGTGGGTCATCATTCATCAACCGGTGCCCGCTACAGACCCGGATGATGATACCGCCCTTGATTCTGGGTGATTCCATCCCAGTCGATCGCACGTACAGGGCATAGGAGCGATGCGACATAGCCCTCTCCGGGGAGAGGGTTGGGTGTGGGTCATCATTCATCAACCG
>DXAW01000111.1 GCA_019116865.1 Candidatus Coprenecus stercoravium
TCCAAGGATATGGCAGGCGTCAGGCCATGTCGGGGCATTCAATGATCCCCTTATCGACAACAAGGACTCCAAGAAGCGTTACCGTGCGGATGTGCTCATCGAAGACTATATCGCAAAGCTGGAGGAGAAGATAGCCAAGGATGTGGAGAAAGGCCGCCGCAAATTCGGCGAGAGCTTCGACGAGGCCCAGTTCCGCGCCACCAATCCCAATGTGCTGCGCAATCAGCAGAAGATGGACGAGGTTCGCTCCCGCATGACGGAGGCATTGAATGCCAACGACCTTCAGGGCCTGCGCGACATCATCATCGACTGCGGCATCGTATGTCCCATCTCAGGTACCAAGAACTGGACTGAGGTGCGTCAGTTCAACCTGATGTTCTCCACCCAGCTCGGCAACATATCCGGCGAGGACGGTATCATCTACCTGCGTCCCGAGACAGCACAGGGTATCTTTGTCAACTTCCTGAACGTTCAGAAGACCGGTCGTATGAAGGTGCCTTTCGGCATTGCCCAGATCGGCAAGGCCTTCCGCAACAAGATAGTGGCCCGTCAGTTCATCTTCCGCATGAGGGAGTTCGAGCAGATGGAGATGCAGTTCTTCGTGCGTCCCGGCTCGGAGCTCGAGTGGTTCGCCAAATGGAAGGAGGCCCGTCTGCAGTGGCACAAGGCCCTCGGACTGGGCGATGAGAAGTACCGCTTCCACGACCATGAGAAGCTGGCCCACTATGCCAACGCCGCCACTGACATCGAATTTGAATTCCCCTTCGGCTTCAAGGAACTCGAGGGCATCCATTCCCGTACGGATTTTGACCTGAGCAACCATCAGAAATTCTCCGGCCGCAAGATACAGTATTTCGACCCTGAGACCGGCGAAAGCTACACTCCCTACGTCATCGAGACCTCCATCGGACTGGACAGGATGTTCCTGGCCGTGCTCTCCGCATCTTACTGCGAGGAGAAGTTAGAGAACGGGGAGGAGAGAGTGGTGCTCCGTATACCCCCTGTGCTGGCACCGGTCAAGCTGGCGGTACTGCCGCTTGTCAAGAAAGACGGTCTGCCTGAGAGGGCCAGGGCCATCATCGATGACCTCAAGTTTGACTTCAACTGCCAGTACGACGAGAAGGACAGCATAGGCAAGCGTTACCGCCGTCAGGATGCTATCGGTACTCCTTACTGTATCACTGTCGACCATCAGACTCTGGAGGACAACTGCGTGACTATCCGTGACCGTGATACCATGACTCAGGAGCGTATTCCTATCGCGGAGGTTGAGAATATCATCCGTCAGAGGACGGACTATAAGCCGGTACTGCGCAAACTCAATAAAATAGGATAATTATGTCGGCAATTCAGGTAAAGTATCTCGGGCTGGATCTCAAGAGTCCGGTCATAGTAAGCAGCTGCTCGCTTACCGCAGATGTGGATAAGGTCAGGGAGATGGAGCGGTGCGGTGCCGGAGCGGTGGTGATGAAGTCTCTGTTTGAGGAGCAGATCAGGGGCGAGGTGGAGTTCATGGCCTCGGCCGGCCAGTCATATCCTGAGATGGATGATTACCTGCATGCTTATGTCCGCAGCAATTCCATTGCCAGGTATACTGAAAGGATCAAGGCCCTTAAGGATGCTGTATCGATACCTGTCATTGCCAGCATCAACTGCTACAGTGCCGGTGAATGGGTTGAGTATGCCCGTCAGATAGAGGCGGCCGGAGCAGATGCCATAGAGATCAACATATACGACCTGTCCACCAATCCCAAGACATCCTCATCGTCGTTGGAGGACGGCTATATCAAGGTGGTCAAGTCCATCGTATCGGAACTCAGAATACCTGTGTCCGTAAAGATAGGACAGCATTTTACCAATATTGTCAACTTTGTGGACCGTCTGGACTCGGTCGGAGCGAAAGGCGTGGTGATATTCAACCGCTTCTTTACCCCGGATATCGACATCGAGCATTTCAAACTGGTGCCTGCGGCTCCGCTCTCGCAGGGAGGGGAGTATCCGGAGGTACTGCGCTGGACGGCTATTCTCTCTTCGATAGGGAAGATAGACATAGCAGCCACTACCGGCATCCATACGCCGGAGACAGCTGTCAAGATGATACTTGCCGGAGCCGATGCGGTGCAGATATGCTCTGCCGTGTACAAGCACGGTCCCGGTGTCATCACCGAGTTCAATGACAGGATTGCGAAGTTTCTCGAAGACAATACGGTCGAAAGCCTTGACCAGATCCGCGGCCGCCTGAACTACTCCGCCATCCACGATCCGGCCATGTACGAGCGCGTCCAGTTCATGAAGACCTTCGGCTCTCTCGCTCTGTAACCGTCTGATTAGCAGCCTTAGTTATTTCCCGGCTCTCAGCCTGACCATGAGGCACGGGTGTTAATCATAAGAGGCTGTCAATCAGCGATTATCGAATGTGGCGATTGCTCTATGGTCTGTTTTTTCAGGCCATACCGCACCATGCGTCAGAGGTACAGTCCTGAGAATCAATGTCTTAACAATTCAGGGTGTGCTTCATGGGTATGCCTCTCAGCAGTGCGGATGTTATTGGGGCAGCCGTAAAGCATCACCCAAGGGCAAAACAAAAGCAGCTACAGAGACTGTAACTGCTTGATGCTCCGTCGGTCCTATTTTGCTTTCGTGCTTACGCACTTTGCAAAAGTAGATATTGTCCGGAATACTATAGAGGCCTCAGCTCAACTGTCATTCCCATTGCCGCTGCTATCTTGTAAAGTGTCGCGACCGTGGGGATGGTCAGACCCCGCTCCACACGGGAAATATAGCCTTTGTCGGCTCCTATGCGTTTGGCCAGTTCTGCCTGTGTAAGTCCTGCATTCCTCCTTGCATCCAGAAGAATCTGAGCATTGTACTCCTCCCATGCATGGTTTATCGCTGCTTCTCTCTGAGGCGTGCCTTTTGCTCCGAACTCCTTCTCAAGTTCTGCGCTCACATCGTAAATGTCATTTGTGTTCATAATATTCATTTTTTAACTTTATTGCTTTATCTATCTCGCTTTTAGGGGTCTTCTGCGTCTTTTTCTTGAAGCAGTTGAAGAGAATGACTATCGTATCTCCGTCATAGGTGAAGAACAGCCGGAACTCATTGTTTCCATAGTTCACCCTAAACTCGTATACCCCGTCCCTTATGAACTTGATGTAATGATGCGGTATCTTGTCCTCCGTCTCAAACA
>DXAW01000112.1 GCA_019116865.1 Candidatus Coprenecus stercoravium
CTCAAGGAGAAGTCCCGTGACCTGTCAGCTGTCAACTCCGAGCAGATAAAGAATATTCTGGATCCTCTGGGTAAGAAGATGGAGGAGTTCCGTCAGGCCGTGGAGGATTCCAAGGAGAAATCTTTGAAAAATACGGCCTCTATCGAGCAGCAGATCCGCTCAATGATGGAACAGACCGTCTCGCTCGGCAAGCAGGCCGGAGATCTGGCATCGGCTTTGCGGTCCAAGAACAAGCTTGTGGGCAACTGGGGCGAGGTGGTGCTGCTCAATCTCCTTGAGGGCATGGGGCTTCGGGAGGGAGAGGATTATGTAAAGCAGGAGGCTATACGGGACGTGGACGGTAATTCTGTCCTGAGTGAGGACGGCGGCCGTCGACTGATTCCTGATGTTGTACTGTTTCTACCCGAGAACAAGGCTGTTGTAATAGATTCCAAAGTCTCTCTGGAGGCTTATCTCAATTATGTCAACGCAGCGGACGAAGAGTCCAGGACGCAGGCTCTTGCAGCTCACAGCAGGAGCGTGGAGACTCATGTGAAAGAGCTGGCCGCCAAGAACTACAGCAAGTATATCCGTTCCGCAGGCAAGGATTCGCTGGACTATGTCGTGATGTTTGTGCCCAATGAGGGTGCTTTCCAGCTGTATTACCAGAATTTCCGCGAGGACTGGCACAAGGCATTTGACAAGAGAATAATCATTACCGGCGAGTCCAACCTTTTCGCCATGCTCAAGATTATCGAGAATACATGGGTGAGGGTCCGTCAGCAGAAGAATACCGAGGAGGTGATGAGGCTGGCTTCGGAACTTCTGGACAGGGTCGGGAAGTTCGCCAATACTTTCAATGACGTGGGAACGGTGCTGGATAAGGCTGTGTTGAAGTTCCAGGATGCGAGGAAAGTGCTGTCGGGCCGGCAGTCGATAGTGGTGACAGCCCGTAAGCTCAGCGGAAAGGGCGTTGTGGTCAAGGAAAATTTCCACTCCGCTCTCCTGGAGTCAGGAGATGATGCGGTGTCGGATGAATAATAAGTAAAGATATGAGAGTATATGTTATTGCGTTGGTGTCCGTATCTGTCTTCCTGGCCGTATCTTGCGGAGGCAGGGGCAAGGTGGTGCGGACAGAATCACCCTTTACGCAGAAGGAGCTGGCTCCTGTACGGGCAGATGTAATCCGGGCCGAGGGAACCGGCACATCGGCGGATGTGAATATGGCTACAAATATAGCCAGGATGAATGCCATGACGGTGCTGGCCGGAAAACTCAACGGGGCGGATACTCTTAAAGAAAATCTGCCGGACGGCGGGACTCTTACCACCAGCACGCTGGAGTCTACGCCCGTAGTGGATGTTACTCTGGTGGACCGCAGGGTATTCCGCAACAGGTCGACCAATGATTTTACTGTGTGGGTATTGTTGGAAACACGGATTGACGGTCATGAGAAATAGACGTGCCATGCGGAAGATTCTCCTTTTATCAGCTATTTTCCTGTTTTCTCTGTCCGCAAGTGCCCAGCAGTTGCTTTGGGACGTGGATTTCAAGTTCGGCTTTGACAACAGGGAGTATATGAAGCTGACTACCTCTCCGTCCAATACCAAGTTCGGTGCTGTCCTGGCACCCAAAGTGGGACTGGGTTTCGGAGAAGGACACTCAGTGTATGCCGGTGTGGACGCATATAAGTACTTCGGTCAGTCCGATCCGGCCGTCTCGTTCGATTATCTGCTTTACTATCAGTACGACGGCAGGTATTTCAAGGTCAATGCCGGAGCATTTCCGCGCAAAAGGCTTTCCGGACATTATCCCAAGGCGTTTTTCGACGAGCATTATTTCTTTGACGGCAACATCGAGGGTGCGCTGCTGAGCTATACTAGAAAATGGTGGGGGCTGGAGGCCGCCGTAGACTGGGTGGGCTGTATGGACGAGGTCACCCGTGAGCGTTTCTCTGTTTATTCCTACGGTCATGCCGGAGCGCCGTGGCTGAGTCTTTCATACAGTTTCATGATGACCCACTATGCCGGCAGCGGACAGATAAGAGGGGTTGTGGACAATGTGTGGCTTTACCCCCATCTGTCGTCCGATTTATCGGCATTTCTGCCCAGACGTATGTACATGAATGTCAGAGCCGGATGGATTCAGACTTTTCAGAACGACAGGGTAAGCGGTCAGGGATATATCCTGCCGGGTGGCTTTCAGGGCGAGGTGTCGCTTGAGTACTGGGGATTCGGTATCAGCAATACGGTATTTGCCGGGGACAATCTGATGCCGTTTTACTATACCCGGGACGCACTCGGCATAGCATATGGCAGTGACTTGTATTACGGTGATTTGTTCTACAGTACCGATTCCGGCATATACGACCGTCTGGAGATATCATATCATTACGATTTCAAGGATTTCCTGCGTCTGAAAGTGGCGTCTGTGCATCATTATGACGGTTACGGCTGGGGATGGCAGCAGCTGGTGCAGCTTACGGTCAATCTCAATAATTTTCAGTTTCCGTCCAGGGCGGACCGTCCGGACAGACGCAGGCGGTAGTATGTCATGAGAGGGATTCTTATCCGTGAGGTGGATTCCTCACTTCAGCAATATGTGGAAGAGAATATCCTTCCAAGGTACGATAGCTATGACAAGGCGCACTCGCGCAGGCATATACAGTCGGTCATAGACCAGAGCATGGAGATATTCCGCAAGCTTTCAGCCGGTCAGATGGACGGAGGCCGCCGGTATGAGCTTAATCCCGACATGGTCTATGCGATAGCGGCCTACCATGATATCGGAATATGTGAGGGCCGTGAATCCCATCATCTGGCATCCGGCCGTATGCTGGAGGCCGATACGGCTTTGCTCCGCTGGTTCTCACCGGAGCAGATTCACGTGATGAGGGAGGCGGTGGAGGATCACCGTTCGTCCAATAAAAGCTGGCCGCGCTCCATTTACGGCCGGATAGTCTCCGAAGCCGACAAGGTGATTGACTTCGATACGGTATTTTCCCGCGCCATACTTTATGCCAGAGCCAACTATCCGGAGATGACCGATGAGGAGATATTCCGCAAGAGCTACGGCCCTCTGCTGGACAAATACGGGAACGGAGGTTATATGCGCTTGCAGTTCCCGGACTCGCCCAATGCGGTGAGACTGGCAGACCTGCGGGAGAAACTGCGGGATGAGGAACTGATGCGCCGGGAGTTCTCTCTGTTTGAGGTGCATCCCCTACGGCCTTTCGTGCCGGACAATGCCAGTGTGCTTCTGCTCGGCTCTTTCCCTCCGCCTCATGCGAGATGGTCGATGGAGTTCTTCTACCCGAATTTCCAGAACGATATGTGGCGTATCATGGGACAGATTTTCTACGGAGACAAGGAGCATTTTAT
>DXAW01000113.1 GCA_019116865.1 Candidatus Coprenecus stercoravium
CACCCCTGCTATCTGTTATACGTCTTTTGCCATAACATGCACATATTCACATAATTACCGATAATTCCACATAACAGATACCGGGGTGTTTTCCTCATAATCCGCCTTTACACCCCACTATCTGTTTTGCGACATTTTGCACACCTTATTGTTTAACAGACGCTTGCACGAAAAGCATCTTTACAGATACTGGATGTAGAATGTGCGGTGCAGTGAGATGTGGCTCGGTGAGATGTGGGTGAGGAGCAGTGTGCGAGAAGTGGCACAGTGAGAAGTGCGCAGTGAGAAATGAGTAGTGAAATGCTGTGCGGAAAGTGAAATGCGATGCGATGTGGTACGGCGCAGTGAGACGAGGGACTGGATTAGGGTGGCGGTTAAGATTGAGATGCGGAAAGGTGAGGTGAATGCGGTGAGATGCGGCGAAGACAGGCCGGTTGCGTCTGAATCGACGGTCGCGTCTGAACCGGGGAAGGATGAGGGCAGAGTATAAAAAAGGAGCCCGGTGCGAAACCGGACTCCCCGTATCATTTATCGGATAAGCTCGATGGCATTACCACCTGGCAGCTCCTCTCTCAGATATTCTCAGAGGTGAAGACTGCTGCCCTGCCTCTATTCTATTTACCAGCTCAACCAACTCATCGATGTCATCAACCTCGGTTGAAACCGGCTGGAAGAGCGTCCTTCCCACCTTTCCGAATACACCGTTTCTATCCTTGGCTACAGTACACATGGTATAATAAATCGTGTAAGGTTCCTTATCATACCATCCAAGGTTAGAGCAGAAGATATATCCATCATCCTTACTAATATCGACATTTACACGCCAACCGTATTCTATTGCGGTCTCACCATTTATAATTGAAAGGATGTAGTCATCTGTATAAACGAACTCAGGAGTCTCACCTGTCTCAGGATCAGGCTCGGGCTGTGTGACGATATCACCACCCCAGATGTAATAATACAGCTGCGAGGGATCAGCGTCGGCATTGGCCTCAAGATGGAATACTGCCAGAGAATGTCCACCCAAAGTCGTAGCACCGGGGAAAAGGCCCTTGTTCATAGCCTCGGAGCCGTCATAGATACCCACCAGCTCATTGGTCAGAAGAGCATTGGAAGTATTCTCCTCTGTCGTCGTCACATCAAATGTAATCACATTGTCAGCAGGACTACCGGCATCTGAGACAGGCACAACCACAATCTTATAATTTGTAAGAGGTGAGAGTCCGCCTATCATAATCTCGGCATTCTCGCCTCTGTAACATGTTGACTGTACGGCATCCCCCATAGTATAGGTAGGATTCTGTGCTCTCTGCGTATCGAAATGCTCTTTTATAGCAGCGTAAACAGCATCCTGAGCATCCTTGACATTATAAGTAGAATCCGGAACCACTACACTCTGGTAATAGATAGTCTGTAGACCTGGCTTAACCCTATAGTTAAGACTCATTGCTGTAACCGACATTATCTCTACCTCGGCTGTAAAATTCTCTATCTTCTCACCTTCAGGTGTAGTGAATGTCGTCATAGCGCAGGAGTGCTCGTTGAGACCGAGCATAGGAACGTAACCGAATGCGAAGTAATAGTACTTGGTCTCGGGGTTGACTTCGAACTTGGTTACTGTCTGAGTTCCGGTATAAGGACCGATATTCTGGTCCAGATACATGCCGTAAACCTCCACCGCAGCCTGGGCAAATGCCAAAGCTCCGTCCTCCTCAGTCAGGTCAGGATAGTTCGACTGAGTCTGGCACAGCATATAATATGTGGCCTCCTCGTCCGTAGGAACCAGGGTAAGGGTCACTGTCGTAGCCTGGAGGTCGGTATATCCGAGTTCGAATCTCAGGTCATCGTCAGAGCTTGAATTGGTAGCCGCATTGGTATAAGCCACGGGAGTAGTGAGAGCACCGTCAGTTGACAGACCCAGAGCCACTACCAGATACTGGGTAGCGGGGGTAAGATTCTCAAAAGCGCCTCTCGAAATACCTTTCACAAGGTTCTGTGACAGATAATCCGCCTCGGACAGTCCGGCTGCCTCAGCAGCTGAAGCCACCACTGAATCCACTACGGCGTTGTAAAGCTCTATCTCGGAAGGCTCGGCCATCAGAAGCGAATCAGCCTTGACGGCAGCCACATAGTAAGGCACTGTAGTATCGGAAGGATTAACCATATAGGAGATGGCCGATCCGCTGACTGCGAGAATCTGGATATTGAAGTCACAGTCATTACCGATAGTCGCAATCTCCAGAGTAGCCACGCTGGAATATGCGCCTGACTCGGATGCGGCGACAGCTGCCACATAGTAAGTAGTGGAAGGAGTCAGTCCCTCAAGAGTAACGTCCTGACCGGGCACCTCAACGGGTGTACCGGCTGTCATTATACCCTCTGCTGAGGGCACGGAGGAGAGATCCGCCACCTGGATGTAAGACAGCTTGGCAGCATTCTCACAAGATATATTAAATGTCACTGACGACACTCCCTGCTGTACGACAGCAAGTTTCACCTCAAGGCCGCTTCCTTTCTCATCAGGCCTGCAGGAGAAAAGAGTTCCTGCGGCAGCAAGCGCCAGAAGAGAGATTTTTAAAACTGAAAATAGGTTCTTCATGGTAATGGAATTATTATAGAAAATGATTAGTCCTTATCTTTTACTCTACTACTCTGAGATCATGCTCCTTGAGCCTGTAGACCAGTTTCTTCCAGGGCCTGTAGACCTTCTCCTCATTGTAGTCATAGATAGTGAATCCGAAGCTGTCGTAAGACTGGAAATAATAATAATTGACGCTGGTCTCGGGCCATCCTGTATTGAGGCATTCATAGAGAATATCATTGCCGTCACGGCTGAACTGGAGGGTCACTTCCTTTCCGTCAGGGAAGGTGGTGTTACCGATATCGAGGACGTTCATGATACCTGTCGCCTCATCGTAAGTGAACTCACCTGTAAACTGGATTATATCCACGCTTCCTGCAGGAGCCACATTGCCGTAGTGTACGGTAATGTTGTTTCCGGCTGCGAAGTCCACATCAAAATATGTACCGACATTGGCCACGGTATCTACCTGGAAAAGCCACAGCAGGAAATCCTCCATGGTAGCCATTGAATCAGGATTAGCCATATTGAAATCCCTTGCGTAGTTCTCAGCAAACTCTCCCGCGGTAATCGGGTCGACCACAGAGATCTCTCCTGGATTCTCAGGGTTGCAGTTATACATGATGGTCTGGGTACGGTCCCAGTGGCAGTATGTGGCGGTGAAGCTCTTTCCCTCAAGTTCAGAGAGAAGAACGGCCTGAGCACTGTACTGACGCACTTTTATCGTCTTGGACTCGGCCTTGCCGTACATAACGGTGATTACGGCCTCACGGTAGCCGCCTTCGTTGCGGTCTACGTTAAATGAGAGGATATTCTCAGCGTCAACATTAAATCCGTTAACCCAAATCTCAGGGCATATAGGCTGAATCTCAAGTCCTTTGGCAGGAGACTCGATGGAATAACTGACACTCTGGGATCCGCCGCCGGCGAGAACCGTAAGAACGCTGTCTTCTATTACTATGACAGAGGATGAACTGGCAGCTAAGTTATTGTCCTCTGTACAGGAAACCACTGCGCTGAATGGTATCAGGAGCGCGGCGGCTAGCGAAAGAATGATTAAACTCTTCTTCATGGCTACATGGATTAGGTAAAAACTTTTACTATTTATGCAATTTCAATAAAATATAAAACTTGACAAAGTTATATTAAAATTCTGATATTACAAATCCTTTACATCAAAAAGAGACGAAATATGCGAATAAAGCATTTTATAGCCTTCGCACAAGGCATTAAGACCGTCAGAGTTCCTGTGTCTGGGACAGCCTCCGTTGCAGGCGAAACGCCACGTACATGAGAGACACCGCGGAGACAGGGCGCTGCGCTTGGCAAGGCCGAAACGCATCTGCTCCGGAGAAGCGGCAGCATCCCTCAACGATGATATGCGCACATTGCCAAGACTGTAACCCGGACGGACATAATGGTCACACGGATATATGCCTCCGTCCCGCTCGACCACCAGATTGCCTCCGCAGCTGGAGCGGAACGCACAGATTCCCGGTTCTATGCCGTACCTGCATGCCAGAGCGGCATCAAAAGTCAGCACATAATACTCGCCGGCATCACCCTGTGACCAGCAGTCATAGATATCGCACATATACCGTCCGAACCCCTCGGGCGACACCGAATACGGAGCCACGGATCCGTCCGGCAGATGCTCCATGACAGGCATAAACTGCATATAGCGGCTTCCGGCGGACTTGAGAAACCTATAGACTTCCTCTCCCCTGCCCTCCGACGTCCGGTTGACTGTCGTAAGCGTATTGAACTCGACTCCCGCACGAAGAAGAGTCTCCATACCCCGCATGACACTTCCGAATGAAGGCCTGCCGCCGGCACAACGTCTGTAGCTGTCGTGGATATCCTCCGGGCCGTCGAGAGACAATCCGAGCAGAAAATCCTCGTCCCTGAAAAAAGAAGCCCACTCGCCGTCAAGCAAGGTTCCGTTGGTCTGCAAGGTATTATGCACCTTCCGTCCACCGGACAGCCTCCTTTCCATCGAAACGGCCTCCTTGAAAAAGTCCAGCCCCGCCAGCAACGGCTCGCCTCCGTGCCACTCCACGGTAAGCTCCGGCAGATCGCATGAGCTGAAGAAATTGCGCAGACACTCCTCCAGAAGAGACGGCTCCATCACTCCGGACTTACCTCCGGCAACGGCGGAAGACCTGCCGGTGTAGTAACAATATGCGCAGCGCATATTGCATATATCCCCGACAGGCTTGATCATCAGGCTGAACGCCGGACTGTGTCCGAAACGCACAGCCTCCTGGAATGTGATAGTGCCTCCTACTCCTCCCATACCGGAGCGCCGTCATACCCGAAAGCGAACTCGTCCACATACATCAGGCTGCCGAGGCCTCCAGTGAAAAAGTCCGCATACTGACTGGCCACGGCCACCACCGCACAATATGTAGGCCGGCGATGGTCCCGGTACTTGATATCTATGGAGAACTGCCTGTACTCTCCGCCTGTTCCGGTGCTGTCGATAAGCTCGCCGTAACCGATGACATCGGGGTCGTTGATATTGAGGTACCTGTGTTCAGTTGTATTGACTCTGTACGGACCGTCCCATGCGGTGACATAGACGAAGATATGGCAGCGGTCCGTCTTCCCGGCGATGGTATTGCGGTCAAACGGAAGACTTACTCCCTCAGGCGGCTTGACATTGTCTATGGGCTTGGGCTGATAACTGTAATAGCCGGTCAACCGCAGCGGACGTGTCTCGAACGGCCTGCCGAAGTACACCTCGGCGCCCAGTCCCTGCACACTGCCGAAATGGCCCGAGAATACATTTCCTCCAGCCATGGCTATGATAGCATTGACCGTCTCCAGTCTGGCGGCCGACGTATTTCCGGCATCTGAAGTCGCAAGGAACGATGTCTCCTGTGACGTAGGTGTCTTGCCGCCCAGCTTTGCCCCGGTATTGCCTGAGTCCCACCAGAAATTGTCTCCCTGGTCGGCATTGGGGAAAACTATGCCGCCGGTGGTGTTCCACTGGTCAAATCCCATATTGGGCATCTGGGCCGCCTCCTCTGTAATGAATGATACCTCACGGCCTTCCATCTCTCCGGAGAATATCTTGTAGACGTACTCGGTTGCCGGTTCCAGTCCGGTCAGCAGAGCAGTGACGTCGGAGCCGTCAGTTTCCACACCCTGCACTTCCGTCCATTCGGTATCGGATGCCTTGCGGTAGCGGAATCCGGGAGCCTCGAAACCCTCGGGCACCATACCGGACAGGTAGGCACAGCAGGCCCAGGCGTCGGCCTCCGATGTGGTCAACGTCACCTCCTTGGGTATTACGGCCACTGTCCACTCCTGAGTCCTATCCCTGTATGTGACAGTAAAAGTCCTCGGCTGACGGAAATCGCTCACTCCGGCAGGGTCGGGGTCTATCACAGAGCCTGAGGGACCGAGCTTCATCTCCGTAATCTCTATCGAATCCAGCGGAGTATCGAGGGTGACATACACCACCGCCTCGCATTCATCGGCATTGATGGACGCGTCACCTATCTGATTGCGCACCCGGATATATCTCTCAATGGTCTGACTGGCCGTCACTGTCCATCTGTAAGTCTGCCCCGGCCACGTAGTCAGCTCATAGACCAACGGCTGAGACATATTCAGAATATCCAGACTGTCCGCCTCCGGGGACACAGTCGTATTGTCCGACGTCTCGAAACGAAGCAGCCTGACCTGGTCCGGAAGCACTGTGTCGGCCAGACTCACAGACACTGTCAGGGCCGTACTGTCTATGACAGCCTCACCGGTCTGTCCGCTGACTTCGAAAGCAGTAATCTTTCCCAGCCTCTTCGGATAGGGGATATCATTCTTTATACATCCCGATATCACAAGGACGGCCGCCACGGTCAGAAACACAACTGAACTTCTCATCTTCATGACTTATCTTGTTTTTGACGATGCCGCCGGCTTGTCATTGAGAATCGGCAGCACGAAATTGACTCCTATGTTGATTGACAGCAGATTGAGTTTGAAGTTGGCCTTCGAGGTCTCGTAATTGCCTTCGTAGACCTGATTGGTGGTCTGCGATATACGCTTCCACTCCAGTCCCAGAATGCCGACAGAGGCCTCCACGCACATCTCGTTGGTCACAAACACGGCGATACCGGGTATCACATCGATGCCGACATCAAGTATCCTCTGGTATGTTCCGCTCATATCCGGTCCGGCCCCGTTGAGCGACTTGCCCTGACCGGCTCCGAAATTAAGTGAGATATCACTGAATATACCGAATATCTTGCTTTTGCCTATCGGGATGTAATAACGGTACGACAGCGAGCCGTAGTATGTGTGCTGCAGAGCATAGAAGTCGGATATTCCGAACGAGAGGTCGTCGGACAGTGACAGATTGGTCTCATCCACCCTGGCCAGCGTCCTCTTGTAGGAGAACTTGACTCCCACAGCCATATTCTTGGCAAATGAATAATAGACGTTGGGTGCCACGGACAGAGTGTAGGCGTCTATGTTTATATCATTCAATATCAAGAATGTATAATCATAGAAATTAAAATCGCGGTACGACACGGTTCCTCCGAACATCAGCTGTCCCCTGGGCATGAACACAGGTGTCTCCCTGTGACTCATGCCCCTGTCGAACTTCTCCACAGCTCCGGCCACAGGAGCGGATGCTGCCAGAAACGCTGTGAGCAGGAAAAATCCCGCCAAATGACGTATGGTTACTTTTTTTATCATTCAAACAAGAATTCAAATTCATCTATATACATCGTACTGCCCACTCCGCCGGTGAAATAATCGGCGTATTTGCTGGCGGTCGCCACTACCAGCACATGTGTGGGGATGCGCTCCAGGTCACGATACTCGAGATTGATGGTAAACTCCTTGTACTCTCCGTTGGAATTGTCGGGAATCTCAATCTCTCCATAGGCGATGACCGCCGGATCCTCATCAGGCACGAAGAACGTTCCGGTGTTGGTGTTTACATTGAAAGGAGAACTCCAGTCAGTCAGGGCTACATATATCTTGCCGACATCCATTGTCCCTTTCAGATTCTCATACGGAGCCTTTACTTTGTCTATCGCCACGGGAGCATATGAATACCAACCGTGCAAAGCTGTCGGCCGGCAGGTATACGGGCGTCCGAAGTTAATCGAAGCTCCCAGACCGGCCACCGAGCCAAACGAACCGGAATAGATATTTCCTCCAGCCATAATGCTCATAACCGTCTTTGTTTCCATCTTCACGGCTTTACCTGAGACCACAAATGATTCCTCCGGTGATGTAGGATTGGCCTCACCAATGAGATTAGCGCCCTTATTTCCGGAATCCCAGAAATAATTGTCTTCCATATCGGCATTGGCATACCAGTTCTTTCCGTCCTTGTACCATGAATCGAAATTGAAATTGGGCAGCTGCTCAGCCGCCTCGGTAGTGAATGACACCTTGTTGTCCTCCCTGCGGTCCTGAGCGGTAACGGCTCTCACCTCGTATTCAGTCTGCGGCTCAAGTCCGGTTATCCTGGCCGAGAAAGACTTGCCGTCGTATGTAATATCTCCTTCGAAGTCCGTCCAGTCAGCATCGGAAGTCCTGCGGTACTGGAACGCCAATCCATCGGGCACGGACTCCGTCGTATAGGTTCCGCTTACGTATGCGAATTTGGCCCACGGATTCACCTTCCCGGTAGTCACCTCGACATACTGCACGGGTATCTCGATGATATCCACCACGTACTCCTTGTCATTGAGAGTGCCGTCCACAGTCACCTCTACTGTAAGTCCGCCTCCCTCTGATGTGCCTGTACTGATGTCGAAATTAAGGTTGTAATAGTCCCTGGGCTGTACGTTCTTCAACTGACCTGACTGAGAATATTCCTGTCCGTCAGTATTGACAAGGGCTATAGACCAGTCCAGGACACCCGTACACTTAAAGTAGCCTTCCGACGCCAGAGTCTCCCCTGCGAAAACAAGAGAACCGCCCTCATTGCCGTTGGACACTGTCACATCATATCCTGAGAAATTCAGACGTACATTCTCCGATACAGTAACAGTCACTTTCACATTGGCCAAGGTACACACTATCTCCGCCTGAGTATTCTCTCCGGCCGTCACATCGACTGTCTGAGTACCTTTATATATAGGTGTGCCGAAAGCCGCCTCCGCCTCTTCTCCACTCACAGCCTCCACTGTATAGCGGCCCTCCTTCAGGGAGAGCGGACTGTCCTCGAGAGTACGGTGATCATCCACCGTCTCGACCACCTCACCTGACCCGGCGTCAGATACGATAATCCTGAACACCGGTTCTGCCTCGGGAGCCTTGACTTCCACTACCCCGTAGTCACAGGAAAGACTCAGGCTGAGAAAGCCGTCTTCTCCGGTACCGGGTCTGAAATCATCCTTTCGGGAGCATGACACGGCCATAAGCATGGCCATCAGCGCAATCGCGCCGGCTCTAATAATATTTCCCATACAGCAGTCCTCCCGTTATGCTGTCATAATGATTGTAAGGGTAGCAGACGATGTCTCTCCGTTCTTGTCGGTAATGACTATCTCCAGTTCATTGGTTTCCTCAGGCATAGCCATAAGAAATGCGGCTATCTGGAACACCACCTCTGTACGGCCCTTCACATCTGCCGAAGTTATCCCGAACAGAGCACCCCAGAACCCCTCTTCAGCCGCATTCATATTGGCCAGATCCACCGTATAAGGCATCGTCATCATATCCAGAAGTCCCTGGAGTCCTGATGACTTGACATTGACCTCGTACTTTTCCACGCCGGCAGGGACTTTGACCGTAAGATTGAACTCAGACGGCAGAGCTGACTTGCTGTAGGTCACAGGCTCATCGATTCCGGCTGTGGCAGTAATGGTGACAGCCTCCGTCTCAGGCTCTTCCGGCTCGGGTTCCTCGACCGGTTCCTCCTCCAGACCGCCGATGAGGATATTCTCCACTTTCTCGTTGCAGCTGTAATCGATGCTTATGCCCGCCGAGAGCTCCGCATAGCCTGTACCTGAGGCGTCGAGGGTGAATATATGATGGTCCTTGGCGGCCACCTGGTCAATCTCCATATGGTGAGTCACCATACCGCCAGATACTCTCTCGGCATAGAGATCCATACTGAGAGGGGCCACGTCGAAGTAGCCGGCCTCACCGGCGTCTATCTTCTCCTTATTGAAAATCAGCGGACCGTCCTCCGTGGAAACTGTAACCGTAAAATCCGGCTTTACCTCTGCCAGAAAAGCCTCGGTGCAGCGTACGGAGACTTTCATGTTGGCGATAGTGCAGACCACAGACACCTGCTCGGTACTGCCGGCCTCGATAGTCACGGTCTGGGAACCCTTGAACACAGGCTGGGCCCACGCTACCGGCTGACTGCCCGGTGAAGCGGCCTCCACCCTATACTCGGCAGGAGACAGGGATATGGACTCAGGAACATCGGCATATCTGTCCCACGAGCTTACGGTACGGCCACTGGCCACGTCGATAATCGAGAGCGAGAACTCATTGACATCGGCGGTCTCCTCAGACTTCACCTCCACGAAATCGCCCTCTGCGGAAAGGGACAGTTCCAGTCTGGCAGTCTCTCCGCTGTAAATCACTATATTTTCCTTGTTGCATCCTGCCGCCATAAATGCCATGACAGCTGCGGACACTAAAATTATTTTCTTCATTTTATTCTTTTTTCAGGTTTAGATTCTATTCATATATAAGTTCTATATCATCAAGATACAGGATGCTTCCGAAATTACCGGTATACGACTGCCCGTCACGGATAACAAGCTCATAACCACCGTTCACTCCGGGCTTTTCAGCAGTCGTGGACTTGAATGTAATATATATTCCCGTGGCCTTCATACCGTTCTCACTGTAAGTCAGAGGAATTTCCAGAGGACTCCAGCCGGATGCGGCCGCTCCGTCGCTTTTCTCCGCCGAGGCTATCACAGTGCTACCGGAACGTATCTCTATCTTCACGTAGAATGTCTCGGAGTCCTTGGGAGAGTACTTGTAGTGGAACCTTAGAGCAGAGGGCCTGCTGCCGAAGGCATGTCCGTCCGAAGAGTGATTGCCGCTGTCATCGGCCGTACCTATGAACAGCTCGCCGGCCACCCTGTCTCCTACTGATGCGCTGGCTGTTAGCCAGTCACCTACATTGACAGAGTACACCATCGCAGCCCTGCCGCCGTTGTTCGCATCAGAAGTATAGGCGACGGTGGGGAAACGCACCCAGTTCCAGTTGGCGCTCACCACGCCCGTCGATGAGGGCATGGTCTTCTTGCTGTTGACCGCCCACCACTGGTCTTCCGTCCACGGCAGGTCCCAGTCTATATTATGTTCTTTAGAGCTGAATAGTGTCTTATAGGTGAACTTATGAGTCTGGGTAGTCCATTCCTCGAAACCGGCGTTGCCTACCTGCTGGGCGGACTCTGTGGTGAATGAACGCACTGTCTCGGACACACCAGATTTGTAGCCGGCACGTATCTCGTACTTGGTCGCCGGATTGAGTCCGGTGACTGTCACACGGTTGGTCTGACCTGATATGGACGACGTATATTCCGGGCGGCTCCACTCCGACGAGCCTTCGGCCCTCACTTCCGGATACAGCAGGGAAGGATTGCCGTCAGTGGTCAGCTCGGCGTAGACTCTTGCGGCCCACACATCGTAATCGGGAATCTCCGACACATCCTTCCTGGCCCTGGACGGCTGGATACGGTATGTCCCCTCAGCATACTTGCCTGCAGGGTCAGTCACTTTTATCGTAAACGCATTGTCCCCGGAGGAAGAATCCCCGGACCAGTCCAGAAGGGCTGCCAACGTGCGGAAGTCAAGCTGCACCTCCGTCTGTCCCGACGAAACGGGAAGTGAAAGCACGCCGCTCTCCGTCAACCACGACGAAGCCTCCATCAGATTGATTTCCGAAGGCCATCCGGCATCGGCCAGAGTTCCGGACTGAATACCCAGTGTGCAGGACTCCACTCCTGAAGGCACATTGAGAGTCAAAGAGGCCTTCTCGGGTGAAAGTCCCTCGACAAATCCGGAAAGTGTTCCGGTCAGGGGATCGAAACCGTCGGCGACAATCACAGGGGCCTCGGCAGGCAGCATATATGAAGGAAGCTCGATATCCACCTGATGATCCTCCGTACCGTAATCCACCGATACAGTAAGGGATACCTCCGACTCGGGAAGTTCTCCCGTATCAATCCTAAGGGTGATGAAGTCGCCAGGCTCTCCCTTGATTTTCTGAGAATTAACAAAATCCGTAGTCTCCCCGTCCGCAGTTGTCAAAACCACATTCACAGAGATTTCTCCACAAGGCAGATAACCGGCCTCCGCACAATCCCTGTCGAAGACCAGCGAGCCGAGCGGCGTACTGACCGTAGCGGTATAGCCGGCATAGTCGCTGCGGATATTGTCTCCATATTCCACAGCCACTTTCACATTGCCCATACGGCAGACCACACTCAGTTCAGTGACCTGCTGCGGCGACACCGTAAACTCCTGCTCTCCGATAAAGAAGAAAGCATCGAAACCGCTTGCGGTAGAGTCACCGTATGACGCCCTTAAAATATAGGGGCCTCCGGCGTTCATGGTAAATACTGTACTCTCCTGTTCCAGGTATTCGGCATATGTCGCCCACCTTTTGAATATGACTCCTTTCTGATTGATTATCTCCACCTTGAAGTCCTCCGGAGCAAGCTGTCCCTCTGCCTCGGCCCTGGTAGCAGACAGGTCCGTAAGCAGTTCCAGACGGATACCGCCCATTCCGGTTTCAAAAGGCGTTTCCACTCTTGTAGAGCAGGAAACCGCCGATACTAGGAGCACCAGGTACATTGGAAAGAATCTAGTTTTACTCATCTGTTTCCAATTTGGTTTTAGTACTCTTAATCATGGCAAAAGTAGTATTTTTTTCTCCGGTGGGGTCATTCTTAGCGAAAAACTTAATAAATTTGCAATGTCCCAAAAAGGGGCGTTTTAGGATAATGAGCGAAGAATTAAAGAATTACGACAGCAGTGCGATAGCGACCCTGGACTGGTACACCCACATCCGGACAAGGCCGGGAATGTACATCGGAAGCACCGGTGACGGCTCCATGCCCGACGACGGTCTTTATGTACTGGTCAAAGAAGTGATTGACAACTCGATAGACGAATATGCCTCCGGTTTCGGAAAGGAAATCAGCATCACCGTGGAAGGACGGCGGGTGACTGTGAGGGACTTCGGAAGAGGCGTTCCGTTGGAAAAAGTCGTCGATGTGTCCAGCAAGCTGATGACCGGCGGTAAGTTCGACAGCGGAGTGTTCAAGAAAAGTGTCGGACTCAACGGTATAGGTATCAAGGCTGTAAACGCCACATCGGTATATTTCCAAATAACATCGTACAGAGGAGGCAAGTTCCGCAGCGCCACATATTCAAAGGGAATACTCGAGCATGACGAAAGCGGAGAGTGCTCCGAGAAGAACGGCACCCTGGTCAGCTTCATAGCCGATGACGAGGTCTTCCACAACTACTCCTATGATATGGAGTTCATCGAGACCATGGTTCGCAACTACGCCTACCTCAACACAGGACTCACACTCCGTCTCAACGGCACGTCCTACCACTCGGCCAACGGTCTTCTGGACCTGGTCAACGAGACAATGCTGGCGGAGCCGCTTTATCCGCCGATTCATCTCAAAGGCGAGGACATAGAGTGCGTCATCACCCACGGAGACAGCAACGGGGAGAACATAGCGTCCTTCGTCAACGGTCAGAACACCACTCAGGGCGGCACCCACCTGTCTGCCTTCCGGGAGGCCATAGCCAAGACCGTAAAGGAGCATTTCAAGAAGGAATTCGAGCCGGCTGACATACGCCAGTCCATCGTAGGAGCCATCAGCATACGTGTCAACGAGCCGGGCTTCGGCAACCAGACCAAGACCAAGCTCAGTTCCAAGGACGTGCGTCCAGGACTGTCTGTCCGCTCTTTCATAGGAGACTTTCTGGAGGAAGAGCTGGACAACTACCTGCACAAGCATCCCGACACGGCGTCCATAATGCTGAAGAAGATACAGGCCTCCGAAAAAGAGCGCAAGGCCATATCCGGCATACAGAAAAGCATCAAGGAGAAAGTCAAGAAAGCCAGCCTCTGCAACAAGAAACTCAGGGACTGCCGCATACACTACACCGACTCACGCAATCCACTGGCAGAGGCCTCATCCCTGTTCATCACCGAGGGAGATTCGGCCAGCGGCTCCATAACCAAGATAAGGGACGTGAACACCCAGGCTGTGTTCAGCCTCAGGGGCAAGCCGCTCAACTGTGTCCAGAAAAATGAGAAGGAGGTGAGGGAAAACGAGGAGATGCTTCTGCTCAAGGCCGCCCTCAACGTAGACGAGGACATGGACAATCTCCGCTACAACAAGATAATCATCGCCACCGATGCCGATGTGGACGGTATGCACATCCGTCTGCTGATGGTAAGTTTCTTCCTCAAATACTACCCCGACCTGATACGCCAGGGACATGTGTACATCCTACAGACACCACTGTTCAGAGTGCGCAATAAAAAACGCAGTATCTACTGCTACAACGAAGAGGAGAAGGTGGCCGCGATGAAGGAGCTGGGAGCCGGGCACGAGATTACCCGGTTCAAAGGACTCGGAGAGATATCCCCGGACGAGTTCAAGGACTTCATCGGGGAGAATATCCGGCTCGACCCGGTAAGACTCGACCCGGATGACAGAATTTCTCCTCTGCTCCAGTTCTATATGGGCAAGAATACCATAGACCGCCAGTCATTCATCCGTCAGAACCTGCGTTCGGACCTGATACTCGAAATCGTATGAGAATAATCAGCCCTAAGACAGCCGGACGGATACTCCATATGATGGGGTGGAAAGGAATGGACGAGGCAATTCCGGCGCCCAAGTGCATAATCCTGGGAGCTCCGCATACCTCGATATGGGATTTCGTCATATCATGGCTGTACTACCGCTCTGTCGGCGGCAATGCGAAGGTCATGATCAAACAGGGATTCTTCTGGTGGCCGCTCGGTCCTGTCCTCCGTCATCTGGGCGGCATCCCGGTGGACAGAAGTACAGGAGGAGGCGCGCATCTGGTACGTCAGATGATAGCCGAATTCGAAAAGGACGAATATTTCCAGCTGGCCATAGCGCCGGAGGGCACACGCAAACCGGTCAAACGCTGGAAAGGCGGGTTCCACACCATCGCAAAGGCCACAGGTGTTCCCGTGTTCCTGGGCTATTTCGACTGGGGCACCAAGACTGTAGGCGCCAAGGAGGAATTTCATATAACCGACGATGTCGCCGCCGACATGAAACGGATAAGACAATGGTACAAGGACAAGGGCGTGGTGGGAAAATATCCTGAAAAATTCACGACCGGAGACGACCTCGAATAAACTGCATCGATATGGACAACACTCATCAGCGGTCCCTCAGAGCACTGCTCGAATTTGCACATTCACGGTATCAGGACCACCCATTTCTGTATTTTATAGACGGTCCAGGATACACTTACGGGGAATTTCATTCCAAAGCATATGAGACAGCAGGGCTGCTCTCCCGCTACGGTATGCGCAGAGGCGACATGATCGGCCTTCTCGGCCAGAACATGCCCAACTGGGGCGCCGCCTATTTCGCCACATCCGCATTCGGCATGATATCGGTGCCCATGCTGCCGGACTTTTCGGAAAGCGAGATCAAGCATATTCTGAAACATTCAGAGGCAAGGGCTCTCTTTGTATCACGCAAACTGCTGCACAAAGTACTGGACAAGGCCATGGACAGACTGGAACTTGTCATATGCCTGGATGATTTCTCCATCATCAAAGGCTCGCCATGCGACAATCCGGAGACTCTGCCGTCCGAAGAAGACATACAGCCCGATGACCTGGCCGCCGTAATCTACACATCCGGCACCACGGGCAGCTCCAAGGGCGTGATGCTGTCCCACCGCAATCTGTGCGCCAATCTCTGGTCCACGGAAGATGTCAGGCCCAGCTTCGACTGGGACGTATGGCTCTCCCTGCTTCCCCTGTCCCATACACTGGAATGCAGCATGTGCCTGCTGCTTCCCATGCAGGCCGGAGCCAGCGTATATTATATGGACAAGGCCCCGACGCCTACTGTGCTGATGAAAGCACTGGCTCAGGTACGCCCCACTACCATACTGTCCGTGCCGCTTATTATAGAGAAGGTATACAAATCATCCGTACTGCCCAAACTTACGGCCACTCCTCTGATGAGACTGCTGTACTCGTTTCCTCCTACCAGGAAGATGATGAACCGCAAGGCCGGAAAACAGCTTATGGAGAAATTCGGCGGACGTATCAGATTCTTCGGAATAGGGGGCGCCCGCCTGGATCCCGGTGTGGAGAAATTCCTGATCGAGGCCCGCTTTCCCTACGCCATCGGCTACGGACTCACAGAGACATCCCCCCTGATAGCGGCGGCCACACCCGAAATGGTCCGGCTGGGCTCCACAGGGCCGGTGGTCAAGGGCGTCACGGTCCAATTGATGAATAAGGACAGGAAGACCGGCATAGGAGAGATCGCCGTCAAGGGCGACAACGTCACAAGAGGCTACTTCAAGAATCCGGAAGCCACAGAAGCGGCGTTTACCGAAGACGGATGGTTCCTTACCAGAGATCTGGGACGGCTGGACAAAGACGGCTGGCTCTACATCAAGGGCCGCTCCTCAACCACCATAATAGGACCGAGCGGAGAGAATATATATCCCGAGGAAGTGGAGAGCGTCATCAACAGCCATGACATGGTGAGCGAGTCGCTTGTCACATCCAAGAAAGGACGCCTGACGGCTCTCGTTCATTTCGACAAAGAGAAACTGAAGGCCTTCAACACTCAGGAAAAACTGGAACGCCTGAAGAAAGACCTCCTCGAATATGTCAATCAGAAAGTCAGCAAATTCTCCCGCATCAGCGAGATAGACCCGCAGGAGGAAGAGTTTGAGAAGACAGCCACCCGTAAGATCAAACGCTATCTGTACGACGGTTCCCGGAAGAAGGATAAAACATCGAAATAATCTTCTCCAGCACCGTCTCAGGTGTTATCGAGCGCATACACTCATATGTGCCCTTCCAGCACGGTTTCTTACCGTACACAGAGCACGGACGGCATGACAGACCGCACTGCACGGCCCATTCCGGACGTTGTCTCCAGCCATAGAATCCCATATCGGGATGTGTGGCTCCCCACAGCGATATTACGGGCACGCCCAGACGGGAAGCGAAGTGCATATTGGCCGAATCCATACTTATCATCACATTGAGCCCTCCTATCAGTTCCAGTTCCCGGGCAAAGCTGCCCTGCCCGGCCACATTGACGACCCCTGAATACTTGGCCGCCCAGCCTTCGAACAAAGCTCTGTCACCAGGGCCGCCGAACAGCCATACCGAACAGTCTTCCCGCTCAGAAAGCATCCTTACAAGAGTGTCCATCTTCTCCACCGGCCATGTCTTCCCCTCGTAGCGGGCAAACGGGGCTATGCCTATCCGCAACTTTCCATCCTGCACGGGAAGCGCCTCGATGAGCGGTTCCGGAGACAGTTCCCCTTTCAATCCGCACTTCCGCAGGACATCGTCATAGAGCCTCCACATAGGCCTTACCGGCTCGATGCGCTTGTTCCGGCGACGGGCCAGACGCCTGCGGGCCATTCTGCGCTTATGGATATAGTGGACTGGGGTTCCGCTGATAAAAAAGAGCGTGCGTATCAGGAATGTCCTGATTACCCCGTGCTCATCGGCCACATGGTCAGGCCTGAGCCGTTTCAGATCCAGAAATGTCCTCCACGTACTCTGCTTCTTGTTCACAGGCAGGACACGGACATTGGCGGCTCCTTCGAAAAGCGGGGCCAGCATCTGGTTGGTCAACACCGTAAAATCCACATCGGGATTATCCGCGGCCCTGGCCATAAGTACGGAGCTCAGCGCAGCCACGTCTCCGAGAGCGGAGAAGCGGAGCACCAGGATGTGTCTGCGGTCTCTGCCCATTACTGTTTCTGATTCTGATAGAGCACCGGATTGAGGGCAGGATCATTGTACATCTTGACCTGACGGTAGAGTTTCATATACTTGCGTCCGGCCTCAATGTCCTCCAGCAGTTCGTCTATGGCGGTCGACAGATCGCCCAGCTGCTGCGTCAATATCTCAAGTCTGGCACGGCACTTGGCCCTGTGCGCCTCATCTGCGTCGGTACGTGCTGCCTCCACGCCCATATGGTAGATTTTCAAGGCCAGGATAGATAGCCTGTCTATAGCCCATGCCGGAGTCTCGGTATTGACTCTGGCTCCGGGAACAGTCTGAATATCCTTATACTTTAAATAGAACACATCATCTATACGCTCGACCAGGTCCGTGCGGTCCTGATTGGACTTGTCAATGCGGCGCTTGAGCGCCAGAGCATCCACCGGATCGATACCCGGATCACGGATGATGTCCTCCAGATGCCACTGGACTGTATCTATCCAGTTCTTACGGTACAATATTCCGTCCATGGTGTCCTCCCGGTACTTGTTGACCAGCGGAGCGTCCACATCGCCGGTCATGTGCCATGTCTCTATCTGATCCTGAAAAAGTCTGTAACAATGCTCGCTGAAACTCATAATAACGCAATTAATTATTTAAAGTTAATATCCAGACGGCCCACATACTCGCCTCTTGCCCCTGCCTGCACGATGAGCACGTCCTTCCCGTCCAGGTCGGGATAGATTTTCCCGGACTTGAGGTAGGTATGAGTGTGACCGCCTATGATTATGTCTATGTTCCGTGTTTTCCTGGCCAGATTTATGTCGCTCGGCTGATTGGGCCAGCCTGAGTATCCCAAGTGGGAAAGGGCTATCACCAGATCGCATTTCTCCACTTCCTTCAGATAGTCGGCCTGTTTCTGAGCCGCCTCATAGGGATTGATATACAGTATTCCGTCACGGTTCTGTCCTGCGACCAGTGACTTGATATTGGCCAGCAGGCCGAATATTCCTATTTTCCTACCGTTCTTATAGACTATCGTATAAGGTTTCACATAAGGTTCCAGAGCCGTGCCCGAAAAGTCATAGTTGGCACACACCGTCTGGAACTCAGCCTTGGACAGCCTTCGGGCAAGATCCCCGACGCCATTGTCAAATTCATGGTTGCCCAAGGCCGTCACCTCGTAGCCAAGCGCATTCATAAGTTCCGTCTCCAGGTCTCCTCTGAACACCGTAAAATACGGAGTGCCCTGATTGTAGTCACCTGCGTCCACCACCAGCACCCTGTCGTCTCCGTACTGTTCCCTGATACGTGCGAAATATTCCGCCCTCAGATGCACTCCTCCCGTACCGGCTCCGCCACCTGTCCTTATCTCCTCTATCTGAGAATGAGTATCGTTGGTATGAAGTATCACCAAATCCTGAGCCTTAAGCGCAAAGGCTGCAAGCCGGAATATGACAATCAGCACTATGAGTCTACGAACCGCCATGGTCATCTGTCTTCTATCGTTACCCTTCCGTCGCCCCTGTTCTCCAACACCACGCCTGCGGAAGAAAGCCTGCGGAGATAATCCACAGCGGCATCCCTGAATACAATACCCGTTCTGTATACCGACACGGCATCCTCCGCTATATCGAAACGGTCTCCGCTGTCCAGAAGAAAATCTATAGTCACCAGGTCATACAGGGCGTCGTCCTCCAACTCCCGGCCACCTATCAGGCAGCGTTTCATCCTGCCGTCCCTGACAGTTATGCCCACACCCCCAAGCGCCTCGAACTTGCCTGAAGAGGCGAATTTATCCAGAATACGGCGGACATCCTCTCCTCTCATCCTGGCCACGACCACAGTATTGTCAAACGGGAATGCCGAATACACATCGAAAATCCTCACTCCACCCTTGGGAAGGCCGGACCTTATACCGCCGAAATTCATAAGCGAAAGTGCCGGTAATCCACTGTCCGGACGGTCTCCGGCAGCATAAAGCAATATGTCGGCAGCCAGATTGGACAGGGCGCTCTCGGGACGGCGGTCCCTTATCTCCTCCGATGAATATATCACGACCTCCATCAGCGGCTGTATCTGCTCCTGATGCGCCGCGACTATACTGTCCACACTGTATAGCGCACCGCTCTCCCACGTAGAGTCCATTCTGACCCTCCGCCACTTGTACTCAAAATCCTGAGCACCCAGCGACTGCAAGGCCGCAACGGCAAGTACGAGAACTATAGCCCTTTTCCTAAGCATCAGTATTTAAGCCACTTCCACAAATCCTTCCAGGAATACTTGGTGCCGTGCATCAATATGCCGATACGGTATATCTTACCTGAGAAATACACCACCACAAGGAATGTAATCAGCAACAGGCCGACAGACAGAAGCAGCTCCCAGGTCTGCACACATCCTTCGAAAGGTATCCTGGCCAGCATGACCATCGGGGAGGTAAAAGGTATGATCGAGCCCCAGAAAGACAGAGAGCTGTCCGGATTCTGGAAAGCCTGGAGCATGAGCAGCAGGCCTATCAGCAGAGGAATGGTAACAGGCAGTACAAGCTGCTGTGTGTCGGCTTCATTGTCCACTGCCGAGCCTATAGCCGCAAACATAGAGGCATAAAGCAGATAGCCAAGGACAAAATATATCAGGAAACATCCTATGATAAGGGTAAAGTTTACCTCCTTGAGCGCTGTGAATATCTGTGCTATCTCGCTGTCTGACGCCTGCGCTATCTGAGTCATCTGGTCTGAGCCCATGCCGGCCATCTGGGTCATCTGCTCCATGGCGGCAGGGTCGCCTGCCAGCTCGGAACCCATCACCAGCTGGAAACCGAAGAAAATCGCCATGGTCAGGATTATCCAGATAAAGAACTGGGTAAGAGCCACACTGGCCACTCCGAGAATCTTGCCTATCATAAGATCGAATGGCTTGACCGACGAGACTATGACCTCCACTATCTTGTTGGACTTCTCATTGATCACACTGGTCATGACCATGTTGCCGAACATGGTGACGAACATGTAGATGACAAAGCCCATGATAAACGACAGGGCCATATTGATAAAGAGAAGGGATTTGCGTTCCTGACCGTCTTCACTGACTATGAATGTGTTGACATCCACTTCATGATCCAGGTCGGTCATTATCTCCTCGAAATTGTCTATATCGTACTGCTGAAGCTTGTATCTTTCTATGATATCGTTGACATCCGAAGCTATGGCGTCGCTCACCTTGGCGTTGATCTGCTTGGGCGCATATGCGTCCACGGTGACATTGTTGGCCGAATCAAGGGCAGAGACATGCATCACGGCATACACGCCCAGACTGTCAAGGCTCCTCTTAAGATACTCCATGTCAGGATTGTCCGGGATGATATACTCTATATCAGAACCGCTTTTCAACGATTCGGCCACTATACCGGAGTCATCCACGACCATGATACTGTTGACCTCCCTGTCCAGGTCGGCCATCATGATAAGCGACGGCACTATCATAAGGGCGGCGAACAGTATAGGAGTAACTATAGTAGTGATTATAAATGATTTCTTCTTGACGCGGATGGAGAACTCACGTCCGAGCACCAGTTTTATCTTCTTGAAATCCATATTACTTGTCCTCCCCTTTTACTAATTTGATAAATATGTCGTTCATGCTGGGTATCAGCTCCCTGTAGGAAACCACATCGATACCGGAGCCGGCCAGCGCAGCAAGAATCTCTCCGGAAGGAGTTCCCTTGACCACATCGTAGACCGCCCTGCGTATATCCTTGTACTCCCCGTCCGAGACCAGTGTCAGGACTGACGGAGCAGGTATGTCCGCCGATGCCTGTGAAGGACGGTACAGCACCTCCACCTGACTGGAGCCATGCTCACGGCGTATCTGCTCCACTCCGCCGGTCACCACCAGATTGGACTTGTTAATAAGTGCGATATTGTCGCACAGTTCCTCGACAGAAGCCATATTGTGGGTAGAGAGGATTATCGTCGTTCCCTCTGCCTTCATGCGCAGAATCTCGTCCCGAATAAGCTGCACGTTCACCGGATCGAATCCTGAAAACGGCTCATCCAGTATCAGCAGCTCCGGTCGGTGGAGCACGGTAGTGATAAACTGCACCTTCTGGGCCATACCCTTGGACAGCTCCTCCACTTTCTTGTTCCACCAGCCCTCTATGCCGAACTTCACGAACCACTTCTTAAGCTCGGCCATAGCCTGAGACCTGCTCAGTCCTTTGAGTCTGGCAAGATACATGGCCTGCTCACCGACCTTCATCTTCTTATAAAGTCCGCGCTCCTCCGGCAGATAGCCGATACGGTAGACATCATCCGGCACCACCGGACGGCCGTCGAAAAGCACGGTGCCGGAATTGGGCACCGTTATCTGGTTCATTATCCTGATAAGCGTAGTCTTACCTGCGCCGTTGGGCCCGAGAAGCCCGAAAATAGTTCCTTTCGGAACATCCACAGAGACATGATTCAAGGCCGTATAAGTCCCGAACACCTTGACAATGTCCACGCATGAGATTGTATTCATCGCTGTTATTCAAATTTGACGGATACCAGTTCCTGAGTGTGGTCCAGACGCCCCTTGCGGTCATAGACGGCCTGCTTGACACAACCTATGCCGGCAGCATACCATGTCTCTATGCGCTCTGTCCTGGGGCCTACCACAGGCTGTCTGGTCACCTGATTCTCCTTGATAAGGAAACAGTCAAAAGTACCGGCAGGGACTGTGATTTCCCTCTGCTCCGATACCATTCGGTTCTGAGTAAGTATCGTGGCCGAAATCTTTCCTATCCTGACCTTGATGCTTCCGTCAGGGATAGTCTCTCCGGCCCTCAGTCCCTGAGGCACACTGCTGGCGTCGCCCTTGGACATGATATCCTGTACCTTCATCACCTTTCCGACATCACTCATTCTGGAGACAGTACCGTCAGGACCGCCGACAGTTACCTCCATCGGCAGATTACCGCCGTTGTCATCAAAAAGCAAATCTCCGTCAGCGTCATAAAAATACTGGTCGAACACCACGGTGCCTTCCGCCAGAGTGCCTGTCACAGCACTGACATGAAGGACATACGAGCCGGTCCTGGCCCCGTCAGCATCATAATTGACATACTCAAGGGTCATGCCTTTGGTCACAGGACAATACCCTGACTTGTCATAGTCCTGCGCATACACAGAATATCCGCCGGTCAGCACTAAGGCCGCAGCGGACATAAGAGACAATACGGTTCCGATAACTTTCATATTGTTTATTTGTCTTTTTCCTTTTCGTCATCAGCATCTTCAGGCGTCACTTCCAGCTTGTTGACAAGCACCTTGTCTATCCTGGGGCCGTCCATATCCACCACTTCCAGACGGAAACCGTTCCAATCCACAGACTCGCCGGACTGGGGTATGTGCTCCAGCATCTCCAGAATCAGACCGCCGACGGTGTTATAGTCATTGTCCGCCGCCAGATCCTCCAGGTCAAAATGGGCCAGAAAGTCATAGAACGGGCACTGTCCGTCCACCAGCCATCCGCCGCCGTTCTTACGCTCGATGATATCAGGCTCATCCTCCTCGTCGTCTATGGAGCCTACCAGACCCTCGAGGATATCCTTATAGGTAACTATTCCCTGACATACACCGAACTCGTCGCAGACAAGACCGTAGGTCACATGGGCCTTCTTCATCTGTTCCAGCACCTTATACACATCGGTGTACTCATGGAAATACTGCACCGGACGGATGATATCGTCGAGAGAGAACTTTTCCTTGTCCAGCTTGCCGAACAGGTCCTTGAGATAGACCACACCCACTATCTCGTCCAGACTGCCGTCACCGACGGGATAGACCTCGAAAAGATTGTCCTGCACCGTGGAATTAATCTCCTCACGGGTCATGTCCTTGTCTATCCACACTATCTCGTTGCGGCTGGTCATTATCGATTCGATGCTTCTGTCTCCCAAAGAGAACACCCTCTCCACTATATCCTGCTCCACATCCTGAACCTCTCCGTCCTCCTTGCCCTCGGCCACCATCGACTTAATCTCCTCCTCAGTAACCTTGGCCTCCTTCTCCTCGACGTGGAAAGCCTTTACAAAAAGTGATGTGCTCTTGTCCAGAATCCACACAAACGGGGTCGCTATCCAGGACAGCACCAGCATGGGGCCGGACATCACCTTGGCTATGCTCTCAGGCGAGCCCATGCCCAGACGCTTGGGAACCAGCTCGCCGATAACGATGGTCAGATAGGTGACGATGATTACGATGGTCACCTGAGCCACCGGCTGAGCCACACTTTCGGACAGGCCCCAGCCTTCCATGATATCTGCGAACTTGTATGCTATGGAGTCTCCTGAATACAGACCGGTGAGGATACCTATAAGGGTAATGCCTATCTGAACCGTCGAGAGAAACTTATTGGGCCTCTCGGTAAGGTTGAGCACATTCTTGGCCGTCCTGCTGCCTTTCTTGGCATCCGCTGTCAAAGATGATTTCCTTGCACTTATGAGAGCCACCTCGCTCATCGAGAAGAGGCCGTTGAGAAGAATCAGAAGTAGAATTATAAATATTTCCATTCAACTATATGTAGTCACTGGGTGCAAAAATAATTAAAATTCGGAATTTTCCCTACATTTGTATTCAAATTACCTTATATTCCGATTATGGCCGGCAGACTCTATATAGTACCCACTCCGGTGGGCAATCTGGAAGACATGACTCTCAGGGCTTTAGAAGTGCTGAAGCAGGTGGACCTGATACTGGCGGAGGACACCAGGACCACATCGGTGCTCCTGAAGCACTACGGTATATCCAAGCCCACAGAGTCCCATCACAAGTTCAATGAACACGCAAGGGTGCGCCCTGTATGCGAGAAACTGCTATCGGGCATGGACATAGCCCTGGTATCGGACGCCGGCACTCCGGGCATCTCAGACCCCGGGTTCATGCTCGCCAGAGAATGTGCGGCGGAGGACATAGAAGTCATCACGCTGCCGGGGGCCACGGCATTCGTTCCGGCACTGATAGACTCCGGCCTGCCTTCGGACCGCTTCACTTTCGAAGGATTCCTGCCTGTCAAGAAAGGACGGCAGACCAGACTGACAGAACTGGCATCGGAATGCCGGACCATGATATTCTACGAGTCACCCTACCGCCTTGCGAAGACACTGGCGCAGATGTGCGGATTCTTCGGAGAAGGACGCAGGGCCTCGGTATCAAGGGAGATAAGCAAGGTACACGAGGAGACCCGCAGGGGCACTCTTGCCGAACTGGCCTCGTGGTACACGGACAACCCGCCCAAGGGCGAGATAGTATTAATAGTAGAAGGGAAAGATTATGTGGGAAGAAGAGAAAAAGAAGAAAGGGAAGACTGAGCGTCTTTTCTCCAACGGGGTCGTCATACTGGTGTTTCTGATACTGGCGGCCCAATCAGTAGTTTTCGCAAGATACCTCATCCGGGAGCACAGGCATTCAGGAGCAGCCGCCGCACCAGATACGGCGGCAGTTCAAAATGCAGGTAATTACGCCGGCAAAGACACGACAGCGCCACGGACAGGCCCTCCTCCGCAAAAGGCCGGGAGCGGTAACAAAAAGACGGACAGAACTGCGGACAGCGGTGACGGTGTGGCGGCAGGAAGTCCTGCGGCAAAGCCTGAGAATCAACGGCTGGAATACGATTACGACGGCTGGAAATGGGATATGGTGGAGCTTAATTCGGCAGACAGTGCCGCACTGGACGAACTGCCGGGTATCGGCCCGTACTACGCCAGACAGATCATCAGATACAGGGAACGGCTGGGCTGCTATGCGGACATAAGCCAACTGCTGGACATCAGGGGTATAGACACTGCTCTTCTCAGACGACTGGCCGACCGGCTGTATATCGAGCCTTTTTCAGTCAGGCGGCTCGACCTACGCACCATGTCACTGGACTCGATGTCAGCGCATCCATATATCGGACCTTACGCCGCCAAAGGGATAGAACGCCTGCGGCGCACCGTCCCGGACAGTATTTTCAGCGTACAGGCCATTCTGGACCACGGAATCATCACCCCGGCCCAGGCCCGCCGCCTGTCTCTCTACTGCGATTAGGCGTAATGTATCCCGACGACCTTGCCGATAGCCTTGAGGTTGGCGGCAAGGCGTTCTATCAGTTTGAGTTTCAGAGTAGTGTCGATAGGCAGTCCCTCATGGGCCTTATTGACTCCCTGGCCTACGAAGAAAGTGACGTGAGTGGCGTCCTCCAGCAGCATCTGGGCCAGAAGGGATGCTCCGTCCTGCTTGGTGAACATCTTGGGCGCAAGGTCATTGGGCGAAACATATTTTTCGGTCAGCTCCAGCAGGCGCCTCAAGGTGATGACTCCCTCGGTGGTCAGGTCGATACCGTCGATATGACCTATCGGCGGCACGTCCTTATCCGGGAAATCAAGACTGGTCGTCACCTTTTTGCCGAGATGTCTGGCGACAATCTGCGAGCTTGTGCCACCGCAGACCACCTTCTTGCCGTCTCCCTCCAGGAACTTGGCCACATAATAGTCGTCATTCTCCTTATTGACCGGAGGGCCTACCATAAGATTGACATGCAGGGCCTCGCGCATCTTAAGAGCAGCGACAGTGGTATCATCTCCCGGCTTGTCCATATAGAGGTCGTTGCAGGCGGCCGCCAGCAGCCAGGCCACGCAACGGGCCGACATCTGAGGCTGTATATTGCGGTCCATATGCTCCATAATGTCCTTACGGTCCCAGCCGAAATTAAGCACACGGCCGATTCCGGCATGTATAGTGCCGTCCGACATCACCAGGACGATATCCCCGTCGCACAAAGACAGCTCCGAATGATACACTTTCTTTCCCAGAACCTCCATAGGCCTGCGGTCGAAATCCATGCAGCGGCCGTCGTGATAATATATCGCCTGCGGATTGTCGAATTCGAAAAGATATCCCTTTCCGGATGCATCGACATGAATAACCGAGAATGTCGAATAGGCGACCCCGCGCACCTTGCACACGGGCAGTGTCTGAATCATGGTCTCGATGCAGTCCTCGATGGGAATATTGTTGGAGACCATGGTACACAGTATCTTGGACGAGAGAGTGGACAGGATGTTGGCCTTCACGCCGCTGCCCAGACCGTCCGCCAGAACCAGCGTCGTATAACCGTCCACAGTCACGCTCTCCACCTTGTCTCCGCAAAGCTCCTCCCCGAACTTATTCAAGGACTCATAACCGTATTCGATAAACAACTCTTTCATACACCGCTGATTATTACTTCTCAGACCGCTCCCTCTCCTCTTCCTCCTGCATCAGGGTCTTCTTCAATTTAAGCAATGCGACCTTGGTCTCGGCCGTAGTCTCTCCCAACAGGGACGCTATCTCCTGCGCCACCCTCATCTGCTTCTTGATAACCTCATCGGTGGTAGCCAGGGTCTCCATCCGCATCTTGCCCAACTTCTCATTGTAATGAACCTCCTCCGTAATATCCTTGAGAATGCCGAACAGAGCATGATTGCCTTTCAGAATGCTTATCGAAATCTCCAGATGACGCTTGGTCTCGGCCACATATATCTTCTTGCGCACATACTGACGCCCCGAGTTCTGGGCTATCAGGAACTCCGTGGGATTGAAGAAATCTATTGCAGGCAAGCCTTTGAGACTGACCGCCGTAATACCCAACAGCTCCTTGGCCTTGCTGTTGATGTCCACCACATTCATCTCACTGTCCAGCACCACTATGCCTTCCGGACTGTTGTGTATAATCTCGTAGGACATGGACTCCGCCCTCTCCCTCATATACGGCAGGCAGATATCGATGTCCGCATAGCCGTTGAACACAGCCCAGGCTTTCTCCCGGCATGTAGGATAGCCGCACGAGCCGCAGTTGAGCTCGTCCTCCGGCTTGAACTTTCCGGTACGCTGAAGAATCTCCGCTATCTGCTCCTCGGTAGGTATCAGGCTCTTACTCTCCATAGGAGGATATACAGCCGAAATATCCACATCGTAGGGACGGTCTCCGGGCATCTCCCTCGGAAGAGCCTCGCACTCCTCACGCACATACCGCTTCACATCCACTGCGGCACGCACTCCCTCGCAGTCCTCCACCAGACTGCAAGGCCCTCCGACACAGGCATTCTTGCACATATTCATCTCCAGGAACACGCCCGTCATCTTCTCTATATTCTCCAAAGCATTGACACAGCCGTCCGGACCGTCCACAGCCATATAGTCGTATCCTTCCGGACGATGCTCGAACGAATGTATGATACCCCTGCGCACCGGATAGCATTTGCTCTTGTTGGCAGGCGTACCGTCTGTTATACCGGTGCAGGAATACCTCTCGAACTCCTCCTGAGCATCCGGCAAAGGAAATGTCACTCCCCTCTCCGTCATGAACCGGCGCAGGTCCTCGAATGTAAGCACGCCGTCTATCAGGCCGCTCTCCCGGGCCTCTCTCTTCTTGGCTATGCACGGGCCGATGAACACCACCCTGCATCCGGGGAAACGCTTGCGCAGCATCTTGGCATGGGCTATCATGGGGGAATCCACCGGGGCCAGATACTTGAGAGCATAGGGATGATATTCCTGAATCAGACGGCACAGGGCAGGACAGGCCGAGGTTATGAAATTGGGGAAATTACCTGTGGCAATGCACTTTTCATATTCCTTAGTCACTGCATTGGCTCCCACCGCCGTCTCCTCAGCGTATGCGAAACCGAGCTTGTAAAGCACTGTCTCCATCTGGGAAAAATTCCTCAGACGGAACGAGGATATAAAAGACGGCGCGACGCTGGCGACCACATTATCATTGCCCAGAAGCAGGGCGTCCACCTCGTCCTTCTCACTATGGACGATCTTGGCATTCTGCGGACACACCACAGTGCACCGGCCGCAGAGAATACAGCGTTCCGTGATAATCCTGGCCTGATGCTCCTTGACCTCTATGGCCTTGACCGGGCACTCTCTAAGGCATTTATAGCAGTCCTTACAACGAGCCTTCTTGAACTCGAGATATTCTTTCATAAGTCAGGTAATTTGTCGTTATTGCATTTCGGGAGCAGGAAGGCCCAGCTTAGGGTACACCTCCGTGAGGAACTTCTGCTCCACATTGTCCTTATTGACTCCCCGGACAAACACATCCTCCGAGCCGTCCAAAGCCTCCTCGGCCCTCATCACCACTCCGTCAGCACACTGGCCGAAGCAGAAACTGGCCTGAAGCTCCACCAGATCCTCCACATCGTATTTTTTGAGCATGTCCCTCATCCCCTGCACCACATCATAGGAGCCTTTGAGATGACACGAACTGCCTATGCATATCTTGACTATCATCGCATCGCCTCCACTTCATCAGCCGTAATCGGGAAATACTTGCCGAGCCTGCGGCATCCGTCCGCTGTGATGAGATAGTTACGCTCCGTCCTCATGCCGCCGAAATCCCTGAACTTCTCTATCTCGTCGTAGTTGAGGAAGTCCTTGAACTTGCCCTGACCACGCCACATGTCTATCAGCTCCGGAATAAAGTACACACCAGGCTCAATCGTAAGGGTATAACCCTCCTCCAGCGTTCTGGCCAGACGCAGGGACTTCAGACCGAACTTGGTGCTGCGCGGATGACCGTCATAACCCACCCAGGCCTCTCCAAGAGCCTCCATATCGTGGCTGTCGAGACCTATCATGTGGCCCAGGCCGCTCGGGAAGAAAAGCGCATGCGCACCCTCATGGACGGCCTCCTGCACATTACCCTTCATAAGCCCCATAGCCTTCAGGTCTCCGGCGATAATCTCCGCCGCCTTCAGATGAATGTCCACAAAAGGAATACCCGGACGAAGTGACTCGACCGCTGTCTTGTGAGCATGCAGGACTATGTCGTATATCTGCCTCTGCCGCTCGGTGAAGCGCTTGCCCACCGGCGCCGTGGTGGAGATATCCCCGGCATAGTGCATCCGGTTCTCCGCTCCCGCGTTGAGAAGGAACACATCTCCGTCCTTGACCGTATTGCCGTACCAGTGATTGTTAAGCACCTGACCGTTGACAGTGGCGATAGGCGGAAACGCCATTCCGAATCCGCGTCTGAGGGCAATGCCCGTAATCACCGACACTATCTCCATCTCCGTCATGCCGGGATGCAGCATGCTGAGCATGGCCAGATGCATGTCGGCCGATATGTTGGCCGCATCCTCCATCTGCTCTATCTCCTCCGGGCTCTTGTGGCTCCTGAGACTTATGACTGCCTTGACAAAAGGTATGGACACCATATCATCGTGGGCCTGGTCCGGCACTCCGGACAGATTGAACAGCTTGACATAGTGCTCGGCCCTGTATGCCGGAAGGAAATGGACCATGCGGCCTTTGGATATGGCCTTATGAATCCTGAGCTTGAGCTCATCGGTAGAGTCCGTGCCGTCCACTCCGGACATGGCGCAGCGCTCCTTTATCCTGTCCTGCGAGGCACCTTTCCAGATGATACTGTCAATCGTAAGTTCATCGGAATAGACTTCCGCCTTTCCGTCCTCCAGGTCTATCAAGGCGGCAAGTCCCGGAAAATCCAGGCCGAAGAAATACAGGAACGTAGAATCCTGACGATAGGGATAAGGATTGGCCGCATAGTTCATAGCGGACTCGTCGTTGCCGAGGAAAAGCAGAAGACCGGTCTGACGGTTCTTTCTCATCTCTTCCACCAGCGCTGCCCTGCGGGCTATATACGTCTCTTTTGAAAACATAGCAAAGGTTTTATCAGGTTTAGACCTCAAATTTAAATAAAAATCGTCAAATTCACTACATTTGCATCCGCACATTTTAAGACACACATTTGATATATGAAGCGATTCTGGATTTTCTTGCTTTCTTCGACCGCAGTCATATGCTGCGCTACAAGTCTTAACACATACGCTCAGGGCAAGCTGACACTTGAGGACATATACAGCAACGGCACGTATAAGGCCAGGACTGTAAAGGCCTTCAGCTGGGCCGGGGACGGACATTCGTTCCTGACTCTGGAGCAGGACACCGTCACCGGCGGACAGGACATCGTGCTCAATGACATACGCACAGGAGAGAAGACTGTCGCCGTCCCGGCATCGGCGCTTATTCCGGACGGAGGGGAAAAGCCTCTGGAGATAGACGGGTACACATGGTCGCCCGACCGCTCCATGCTGATGGTCTACACCGACGCCGTGAAAGTATGGAGAACCGAGAAACGGGGAGACTACTGGCTGTACGTACCGGCTACAGGCGAGCTGCGCAAGCTCGGCCGGCCCGACTTCGAGAAGTCTTGGATGCAGTTCGCAAAATTCTCACCGGACGGTTCCAGGATAGCCTACGTCTATAAGAACAATCTCTACGTGGAGGACACAGCCGGAGGAGAAGTCCGCCAGCTCACATCCGACGGGGATGAGGTAATCATCAACGGCCAGTTCGACTGGGTCTATGAGGAGGAGCTGCACGTACAGGACGGCTGGCGATGGAGTCCGGACAGCCGCAGCATAGCTTACTGGCAGTTCGACACCGAGGGCACAGGCACATTCTATATGGTGGACAATATCGACTCGATATACTCGAGCATCATCCCGCTGCCCTATCCCAAGGCCGGCACCACCAACTCGGCCGCACGTATCGGCGTAGTGGACGTGGACTCCGCCGGACCGGAGACAAGATGGCTGGACATACCGGGAGACCCCAGGGAGCACTATCTGGCCCGCATGGAGTTCGTGCCCGGCACATGCACCCTTATGATACAGCAGCTCAACCGGCAGCAGAGTGTCAACAAGGTATTCTACGCCGACATCCATACCATGAGCATAGACAACTTCATGACCGACACCGATGAGGCCTGGCTAGACGTATTCGACAACACTGTCTGGCTCGACGGCGGAAAATATTTCACATGGACCAGCGAGCAGGACGGCTGGAGACATCTCTACAGAATCTCCCGTGACGGCTCCAGAAGCACGCTCATCACCAACGGAGACTTCGACATGGAGAGCGTAGTGCGCATCGACGCCAAGGGAGGATGGGTCTACTACATCGCATCTCCTGACAATGCGACCGAAAGATATCTCTACCGCAGCCGTCTGGACGGCAAGGGGACTCCCCGCAGGCTCACTCCGGAAGACGCTCCTGCCGGACACCACGGCTACATCATCTCTCCGGACGCCAAGTACGCCATGCACACATTCAGCAACAGCGAGACTCCTACCGTGTACGAAATCATCACCCTGCCTGACCATAAGACCGTCAGGATACTGGAAGACAATCACGAGCTGGCCTGGAAATTCGCCGCAGCCGACCCCGCTCCCATGGAGTTCTTCAAGGTGGACATCGGAGACATCATCCTCGACGGCTGGATGATCAGACCGCCTCATTTCGACTCCACGGCCAAGTATCCCGTCATCTTCTACATCTACGGCGAGCCGGCAGGTTCCACCGTGCAGAATGCCTGGCTAGGAGGAGAGCTGTGGGGCAGGTATCTCGCACAGGAAGGGTACGTGGTCATGAGCATCGACGTGCGGGGAGCCAAGACACCGCGCGGAAGACAGTGGCGCAAGAGCATACACGGCAAGATAGGCATCCTGCCCATAGCCGACCACGCAGCCGCTGTAACCAAACTGCTTCAGACATACAGCTTCATGGACCCGGACCGTATCGGCATCTGGGGCTGGAGCGGAGGCGGCTCGTCCACCGCGCACCTGATGTTCAAGCATCCGGAGATATATTCCACCGGTATCGCAGTGGCCGGAGTCTACTCCCTCTACCTGTACGACACCATTTATCAGGAAAGATATTCGGGCATACCGTCCCTCTCTCCGCAGAGCTACCATGACGGCTCGGCCATCAACTTCGCATCCGGGCTGGAGGGCGACCTGCTGCTGATTCACGGTACCGGTGATGACAACGTCCACTACCAGTGCTGTGAGATGATGGTCAATGAGCTTATCCGACAGGGCAAGATGTTCTACATGATTCCCTACCCCATGCGCTCACACAGCATCAACGAGAGGGAGAACACCTCCTACCACCTTTATAAATCGATGTTTAGATTCTGGCAGGAAAATCTATAAACCATGGAAATGATTGGGGACTTTTTCAAGGAAACCGGCTGTGCGGTCACAGTGTGCGACACTGACTGCAACATCGTCTACCAGAACGACATGTCCGTGGCCGTGAACGGTGATATGCGCGGCAAGTGCATGCTGCCCTGCCACAACGACCGCTCCCGCGGCATCATCGGCCGCATACTCTCGGAAGGTATAACCAACTCCTACACCATAAGTAAGAAAGGACAGCGCAAGCTCATCCACCAGACCCCCTGGTACCGCGACGGCAGAATAGCCGGCATCATCGAGCTATCCATCGTCATCCCCGACCAGATGCCCCACTACGACCGCAGCTGAACCTGGAAACAATCCCCAATAAGAAGCCGGAACAGACTCCGGCTTTTTTATTTCGGGATTATAGATTAACTTTGTGCTGAAAACATCAACCGATAGGAGGATTGCGCCATGATGAAATACCCGATAGGAGTTCAGAGTTTTGAACGGATTATTAAGGAGAACTATGTCTATGTAGACAAGACTGACTTGATTTACGATTTGGTCAAAAACGGGTCTATATACTTCCTGAGCCGCCCGCGCAGATTCGGAAAGAGCCTGCTGATGCCCACTCTCGAAAACTATTTCCTCGGAAGAAAGGAACTGTTCAGAGGACTGGCCATAGATACGCTGGAGAAAGAGTGGCTGGAATATCCGGTGTTCCATATAGACTTCAATGGGGGCAATTTCAAGGAAGCCGGTATTCTGGAGGGTATTCTGGAAGATACAGTCTCGGCCTGGGAGAGGAATTATCCGCCAACGGACAGATACACAGGTGTGGGAAGGCGTTTTCAGGAAGTGCTGCGGACAGCGCACGAACGCACGGGCCGCAGGTGCGTGGTGCTCATCGACGAGTACGACAAACCCCTGCTGGACGTGCTGGAGACGGGCCTCACCACTGTCATTGACGGACAGGAGAGGCTTCTGGAGGATTGGCATAAGGATGTACTGCGAGGCTTCTACTCGGTATTCAAGGCCGCAGACGCCGACCTCCAGTTCGTGCTCCTCACCGGAGTGACAAAGTTCGCACAGGTGAGCGTCTTCAGCGGGTTCAACCAGCCGAAGGACATCAGTATGGACAGCCGGTACGACACCCTGTGCGGGATAACACAGCAGGAACTGGAAAACTGTTTCACAGAGCCTATCAAGGACTTGGCGGCAAAGTACGGAGTCAGCGTACCGGAGATTACAGACAGCCTCAAACGCCGCTATGACGGATACCACTTCAGCGAGGAGATGACGGATGTCTACAACCCTTTCAGTCTGCTCAATGTATTTGATTCTCTAAAAATGAGGGACTACTGGATGACGACCGGCACCTCGGACTATCTGGTCAGGCTGCTCTCCCGAGGCAACGAGAACATGGAGGAGATGCTGAGGGGCGAGTACACCCCGTCAGCTTTCGCAGACTACAAGGCCACGGCGGAGATGCCACTGCCCATGATATACCAGAGCGGATACCTGACCATCAAGGGATATGACCGGGAGACGGAACTTTTCAGGCTGGACTTTCCCAACGAGGAGGTCCGCCGGGGATTCCTCTCCATGCTGGCATCAGGCTACATCAGCAAGTCCGATGCCCGGATGGAAAGTTGGGCTGCAAATGCCCGCAATGCTCTGAACAAAGGCAATATCGACGGCCTCAGGGAGCACATGGAATCACTGCTGTCCGACATACCTTACGGCATCCGGTGCAGCAGAACTGACGGAGAGGCCAGAGAGAGGGATTTCCAGTACACTTTCTACCTTATCTTCCGGATGCTCGGCGGATGGAAAGTCTATGCGGAAAAGTCCTCGGGGCAAGGCCGTGCGGACTGCGTCGTGGAAACCGACAGATTCGTCTATATCTTCGAATTCAAACTTGACGGAACGGCTGAGGATGCGCTGCGCCAGATAGAGGAAAAAGGCTACGCCCGTCCATACGCAACCGATACACGCAGACTGTTCCGCATCGGAGCCTCATTCTCCTCCTCCACCGGCAATATCGAGGACTGGCAGACCGCATAAATTGTATATCTTTGCGGACTGAATTTTCAAGAAATGATAAAAGCACTGTTTTTCGACATAGACGGGACGCTGGTAAGTTTCAGGACACATTCGGTTCCGAAGCCGACCGTAGAGGCTCTTGCCGAAGCCAGAAGGCGCGGAGTGAGGATATTCATCTCCACCGGCAGACCGAAGCCGCTGATCAACAACCTTGACCCCATAGAAAGTCTGATAGACGGCTATATCACTGTAAACGGAGCGATATGCACTGTCGGATCAGAGACCGTATCCCGCAATCCCATAGACCCCAAAGACGTGGAGGTCATCCTCCACGCTGCGGACCGGATGGACGTGCCATCCCTGATAGTCGGTGAGGACAGGGCCATCGTACACAACCACAAGCCCATAGTAGACCGTATCTTCGGCGGGATGCTGGCCATAACCGGGATCGACCGGACCACCACTACAGATCAGATGCTGGAAGCCCCGATATACCAGATGACTCCTTTCTTCGACACAGATCAGGAAGCGGAGGTGGCCAGGCTGCTCAGGCACTCCGAGTCCACCCGCTGGTGCGAGTACTTCTCTGACGTTATCTCAGCCGACGCCGACAAGGGCCGGGGCATGGAGATCATAGCCGGACATGTGGGCATCGCCCTGGACGAATGCATGGCGTTCGGAGACGGGGGCAACGACATATCCATCCTGAAAAAGGCCGGAACCGGTGTGGCTATGGGCAACGCCGGGGATGAAGTAAAGGCCGCAGCAGACTACGTCACCGAGCACATAGACAACGAAGGGGTTGCCAAGGCCCTAAGACACTTCGGGGTCATCGCATAATATACATTTTTCCACATTCATCTAAGCAGACACAGCAATGGACAATAAAAGAGATTTCGCAAAAGTATTCATGATAGCCGGCAGCGAGCCCCTCGGGTGCTGCGGAATACAGGCGGACATCAAGGCCGTATCGGCATGCGGAGGATTCGCAGCCGGAGCCACGACACTTCTGGTAGACATGAACACCACCCAGGTCAAGGGCATCCATACCATGCCCGTGGACATCATCCTGAAACAGAGCCGGGACTTTCTGGACGATGTCGGAGCCGACTGCATCAAGACGGGTATGCTCTACGAGAAGCAGATAGTCGAGGCCGTGGCGGGCCTGCTGCGCGAATATCCGGACGTACCCAAGGTCATCGACCCGGTCATGGTGGACTCGGGCGGCAGGGCTCTCATCCTGCAGGAGTCGATAGACGCTTACCGCGAGCTGCTCTTTCCCCAGGCTGAGATCATCACCCCCAACATACACGAAGCCCGCGTCCTGGCCGATGAGAACGTCACTCTGGACAACGTGGACAGACTCATCAGAAAGATAGCCGAGACCGGCTGCTCCGTAATCATCAAGTCCATACCCGACGGCGAGAATCTGGTGGACGTGCTGTACAACCGCCGTAACGACACCGTCAGACGTTTCTACAAACGCCACATAGACACCCGCAACGTCAACGGCACCGGCGACACATTCGGCTCGGCCATAGCCACCTACATCGCCAGAAAATACGACCTTGAGGCTGCGGTCGAGAGAGCGGAGATATTCATCAACGAGTCCATAGCCTACGGCTCCGGCTTCCGCTTCGGTCCCGGCTACGGCCCGGTACATCCGTTCTACCGCACGATTGACTTCTTCGAGAGGGAAGACAGAAGCTACTCCTTGAAATAGACACGCTTGACACGGCGGGAGACGCTGGTCAGCACCTCGTAGGGAATGGTTCCGAGC
>DXAW01000114.1 GCA_019116865.1 Candidatus Coprenecus stercoravium
CCTCGAACGCTTCAAGCAATAACCCCGGACTGCTGCGGGGGCACGCCTCAGATCACAGTCTCCACTGACAGTCAATGACTTAATGCCCTAAAAAGGTGCCCTGTCCGGCTTTCAAACCTCAACAGGGCACCTTTATTTTTAGTAACCTACTGTTATTCAACAGTATTCATTACAGAAACTTTTCCAGACAGACAGGTTGAAGGGATTCCGGCACAGTGAAAGCCGGTTTCTTAATGCTGGCTTTGAACTTGGGTGCGTTAATCTCCACCGGTTCGAACTCCTCTATGGGAGAGCATCCGGCCTTGTCGAAAGTAATGGCTTTACGGTAGACATTGCCGTACTTGCCGTCCCTTCCTTTAGCGACACCCACTACTGTATAGGTACTGCCGAAGTCTCCATAGAACATAGCCTCATCAGATGTAAGTCCACCCTGAGTGGTTAGAACATTTATCAAAGCATCATCTGAATCCTTATCAGGGTTAGAAACATCCCCGACAAACACATGATAATAATGCTCCACAACATCACCGGTAGTCTCAACACGTACAGGGATGGCCGCCTGTCCTTTGGCTCCGGAGTACTGAGGATACAGCTCTACCAGTTCGTCTCCGTCAAAATATTTGTCACAGATAAGATTTATCGTAACATCAGAGACTTCCCTCGGCAGGGTATTGACAGGCTGGCTGAAGATAATATCCGTCGCCTTAGTTCCGTCAGGGTACACTCCGAACGTGAATACCTTGTATTCAGTACCTCCGAGCAGTTCATCAAAGGTATTTTCCACTGTACCGTATCTGGATGTCTGAAGCAAAAAGTCCTCCATGCCTGTAGCCATGTTCATGCTGATATACGTCATGGCCATGTATTCTACATAGTCACTCACAAGTTCCTCATCATACCATGACTCGCAGATGTAGAAAAAATACCTGCCATTGTCCGGATTCGGGATGATACGGGCCAGAAGAGAATTAGAAGTAATCTCACTGAACTCGAATTCAAAGGCCAGGTTTTCCGGATTACCGTCCTCCAGAGTGACAAAAGTCTCATAGACCAAGTCCGTAGTGACACATCCCTGCTCATAGCCAAAGAGCAGTGCGTAATACTCAGTACTGGCGGCAAGCCCCAACATCGGGGCATCTTTGTCTCCGCTGTAGACACATGAAGCCAATGCAGGACTGCCCTCGATCTCCTCAAGAATCTGTCCGGGAGTCAGGTCCGGATAATCGGATACCGGCAACACAGTCAGCGCATAAGAATCATCATTGGTCGTAGTGACACTTATGTCCACACTGTTCACGGTGACATTGGACAAGGTAAGGGTCAGTTCATTATCCGATGACTCAATGCCTGGGGTGCTGAACTCATACATAGTCATAGCGGAGTTCACATATCCTTCCAGCGTAACAGACATAGCTGCAATCACATAGTCTTCGGACGCATTGAGATTCTTGAACTCGTGCAAGGAGACTCCCTGAGAAAGCAGATCCCTCATGGTCTCTTCCCTTGGTATCCCCAATGTATATGACCATTCTATCTGCTCATAGAAATACTCCTCCAGGCTCTCGTCAAGCGGTATCGCCGGATTATCCACATCAGATTTCCTCAGCGCATCCCAATAGTAATAAATCTCATCGGACGAAGGTACCACCTCCACTATGACGGCACTGCCTTCCTGCCTGTGGCTGATAGTGAACTCGGCTCCGTTATACTCAACCGTATCGGTCGCAAATTCAGTCTTTACCAAGTCTGATGTCTGATTGGCAGTTTCGTCCATTCCCACCGCACATACATAATAGGCAGCCCCGGGACGTAGGCCTGACATGCCCTGACACCTGTCCCCAACTGCAAGTATATACTTGGACATGTAGTCGTCAATCGATAACCCCATTGAGGTGGCCTGTTCCCAGAATATTGCCACTGTCTCTTCATACACCTTTCCGTCTGAACCAAGTGCCTCATATTCGTCCTTCGTGAAACTCATATAGGCATATGGCATCTCCTTGTCCCTGGGGATAAAATTAGCCGTCGCGGTCTCTATGCCGATATCCGTGACTGTAATTTCAAAAGGAGGAAGATTTCCGCCTTGATCTCCGACGCGTCCAAGCTGAGTCAGAGTGACTTCGGCAGTCGCCTTGCCGGAAGCATATTCAAGCAGGATTACAGCTTCCCTCGACGAAGTATCGGCATTGGGTTCCACCTTAAATGTCACCACATTGTCCTTTCCCGTGTCAAAGTTACCGAGCCATCCCGCCTCAGAGGAGGCCTCCATCATTACCCCGTCCACAGGATTCAGTATGGAATAGGTTATGGCACCGTTACCTCCATCGGAGGATATTTCCAACTCAGTTTCATTCAGTTTAATCTCGGAAGCCAATGTTACAGGCTCGTCCTGCCTGCATGAGCAAAGCAATGTCAGGCAAATCCCCGCCAACAATAAAATACTTGTTATCTTTTTCATTATGAAAATTAAAATGCGAAAATAAAACGGTTTGTATTAACTGAATATTTAAACATCCTGGAAACAGTAGTTTCAATTGTAAAGTCCAGCACATACACTTTAGATTCATTGTCCTGTTCGGTGCTTGACCAACACCCTCTGGTCTTTTCCCCCAAAAGATGACTGCCTTCTATCCTCGACAATGAAGCATTCACTATTTCTTCATTCACTAATGTCCTGCCCAGCCAGAAAATGTTGTCATCGGTATCGCCTGCACTGAGGATAAACAGTTCCTTGATGGATGGCATATACCAGCCGCTGGTGGTTTCGGGCAACGGATGCTGCTCTCTGTATTCCAACAACATGGCAGCAGGATGCACCTGCCATTCGGCATTCTCAGGGGCCTCATTGAATGCCAGAAGAATCTCCGTATTATTGTAACCCAGACGATAATTACCGTTCTCACCTCTGGCCATACCGGTCTGGAGTTCTTCATAATCCGGCATATTCACACTCCCCCACTCCGAAACTGATTTAAATTGGGTTACGCCTGTGACCAATGATTGCCACTCAGACTCTTCTTCGGTAAGAGATACGGCCAGTCCGTGTACACATTCAGGATGCTCTGCTGCCAGGATCTTGTCCTCAGAGGTGGCGTCTCCGCTCCAGAACACTACTCCCACGACAGTCTTGCTCTCATCCAGATCTGTTGACCACGTCCCGTCAGAATAATAAAAATCTCCCGGCTGCGCCTTCGTAGCCACTCTCACCTCGCAGTCTGCCTTGACATCCCCTATGGATGCAGTTATGACGGCTGATCCGTCGGCGACAGCCGTGACGGTTCCATCTGTATTTACAGTAGCGACTTGCGAAGCAGATGATGTCCAGGAAAGCGCTGACAGATCCGCATCCTCAGGTATCGCAGACACCCGGAGAGTGTAGGACTCTCCAGTATAAAGGCTGAGAGACGCGGTGTCCAGTTCGATACCGGAAGGTGACTGCCGTACCACGTTCACATCACACACTGCCATGACTCCGGAGGCAATCACCGTTATGACAGCCGTTCCAGGCGACTGGGCTGTAACAATTCCTTCCTGATCGACAGTTACAACTCTTTCATCGGACGATTCCCACGAAGCTGTCCTGTCCGCAAATTCCGTCGGTGTAAATATAAGTTCCAGTCCGGCAGACTCCCCGTCCACCATATTCAGCAGACGCGGGTTTATCTCCAGACCGGTCAGGATAACGGTTTCCTCTTTATTGCATGATACGAGCATAAGTGCCGCGCAGATAAGCGGCAATATATTCAATCTGTTCATTGTTTGTCAAATTAAAGGTTAATACTAGAATGCGAAGATCGGTCTTATCACCTGTGAAGAGCCCGTCTTAGCTTGATTAAATACATATCCTGTCGTCATCTTTATATGCCACTGGTTATATGTTGTGCTGTACATTTGAATCACTTTATCCGCTTCAGTACTGGACAAATAGTAATCCGGGGAAAAGAGAAAGGCCCCTGGTATCTGAAATATCCTGGAATTAAGAAATGACAGATTGTCGATCATAGGGGTGCTCAATAAACTCGATTCATTCATTGAGCCTATATTATCATCATATTCACCACTACACATCAGAGACAGTTCCTTGGCCGAAGGGATATACCAGCCGCTCGTGTTTTCCGGGAGGTGTATCTCCTCTCTGACCTCCTCAATTACCGACACAGCCTCTACAGGCCATTCCGCATTGGCCGGATCTGCGTTGAAAAGCTCATATACCTTGGTATTGTTGTATCCCATTATACTGTTCAGATGCTCTCCCACCTTAGACTGATGGACATCGATATACTGCGATGCCTCCGGGTCCTCTTTGGCCCAGTCGCTTATCAGCTTTCCATACACAGCAGCCTTTGACTGCCAAACCGAGGACTTCTCGGAAAACAGAGCCACAGCCAGACCGTTGGTACACTCGGGATGGTCATTTCTCAGGGCGATGTCATCCTCAGTCGGATCACCTACATAGAAGATAATAGCAACTGGAGTCTGTCCCGTAATGGGTGTCGAATACCATCTTCCGTCAGGATAGTAGTAGTCCCCTATCTGAGGCTCACCCATCACATAGACGTAGCAGGAATCCAGAACCTCACCGCACTCAGCTTTTACCACAGTCTCCCCGGAGGCAAGAGTCATTATCATTCCATTCTGATCTACAGTCGCCACCTTAGAATTGGAACTGCTCCACGATACTGTATAATTCTCAGCCATTTCGGGAGTAACGGTAGCTGTCAGTGCTCCCGTCTCGCCCAGATTCAACTCAAGAACATCCTTGTCCAGAGTAAGTCCGTCAACCGGGACATCTCCTACTGCCACATCACACTCGGAAGCCAGTCCGGAAGAGCGGGCAATGATTATAGTCTTACCTGCTCCTACAGCCTGAACCAGTCCGGTATTGTCCACAGTAGCCACATCCTCATCCACAGACTCCCATTCTATCATCGGGTCCGTAGCGTTGGAGGGTTTGACCACCGCCCTCAACTGAACGGTTTCCCCCTTGACCATTGCCACCGACTTGATGTTTATGACTACATCAGTGACATCCACTGTCTCCTGCCCCTCGCTGCAAGCCTGAAGCATCAGGGACACGCTGAATACGGCAATCAAAAGCCGTACAATAGTTTTTCGTTTCATACGTATCAATAATTAATTGGTTAATCTGAGCACGAATATATAACCCGATTACTTTTGATACGTAAATTTAAACTGACGCTAAGTCTTTTTAATACAGAAATAACAGGTTTTACGCAAAAAGAATCATTTCTTCCGGTCTCTGTTCAGTTCCCTCACCTTGCTGCGGTACTGGCCGGGAGTACAGCCCACCTCGCTCCTGAATGCGTTGTAGAATACCGACAACGTATTGTAGCCTAAGTCATCGGACAGTTGCTTCATCTGAATGTCACCGGCCTCGGACAGTATTCTGGTCGCCTCCCTTATCCTGTAAATGTTCAGATAATTGTAATAGGTCGTACCGGCCACATTGTTGATGGCCTTTGAGACATACGTCCTGTTGGTCCCCAGCATCTCCGCAATCCTGTCCAAGGACAGATCCTTATTACGGTATATCTTCTCCGAACGCATCAGATCCTCCAGTTGCCTGAAGAGCCTCACCTCGGACTGGTCGCTGCCGGAAGCACTGACTCTTTCCAGAGTCTCCTCCGTATCGAGCTGCTGCATGTAATTCTGATGCTGCTTCACCAGCAGCATGTCAGTCTTCTGCTTACGGGCATAAAGCAGCCAGCCGAAGACAAGAACCATGACCACCAGCCCCGACACCGTCCATGTAATCTCCATCTTCCGTTCAGACCTGAGCAATTCCAGTTCCTTCGCCTGCATCTGTGTCTGATGCTCCATCTCCCGCAATGACATCATCAAGGCATTGAACTCCTTCTCTCTCTCCTCATTGTCTATGTTGTCAAGGTGATCGCGATACATCTTATAGTAGTCCAGCGATACGGGCATATTCCCCTTTCTTGAGTAGATATCGGACAGACGCCACAGCAGCTCCCGGCGGAACTCCGTATTACCGAACTTACGGGACCAGGCAAGTCCCTCCTCATACAGATATATCGCCCTCCCGTATTCCGAGTGTTCCTCACAGAACTTACCATAATTAAGATAGATCAGGGATGCCATGGTCGGTTGCAGCACATCGGGAGACTTCACTGCCTCAAGATAACACTCTGACGCATCGTCATACCGGCCAAGAGCATTGTAGGTATCCGCATACAGCAGCATTATCGCCGACCTCGCCATGGTATAACCGGATCTCTCTGACAGCAGGATAGCCTCGTTCAGATGCTCCAGCGTCTTCTCGTACTGTCGGTTAAGGCAGCACATCTGGGCCATGGCCGTATGCGCTATGGTCTTGCACGGAATGTCCACGTCATCATTCCCGGCAAGAGCCATTGCCTCCTCCGCATAAGTCATCCCGTACCTGTCGGAGCGCACGTAGAAAATCTGCACGATATTGGCCAGCATAATGATACGGTTGCCAATATCCCCGCATTTCTCAGCCCACTCGTAAGCAGCTTTGAATCTGTTGAAAGCCTCAGCATAGTCCAGAGAAAATGTAAGAGCATACGAACCGGCGACATTGTTCAGAAAGATACCCAGCATGGCATCATCATTCTTCCGCTCGAAGGGCCTTATCATCTCAAGATAACGCTCTACCGAATCTCCGTTTTCCAGCATCATCCATGCCTGTGCTATAGAAACACCGGAATACATAGCCTCCATCGTGTCTCCGTTCCGGACAAACTCATAGAACTCGGGACGTGTCTCGTCTATAAGGGCCTGATGCTGTCCGCTTATGCTGTAATGATTCCACATCTGCTTCAGCTCGTCAAGCCTGGACTTTTCCGCCACAACTCCTGCCCCAGTCTCCGTCTGAGTCCCGCCTGGGGACATGGTACACCGAAGACACGTCATCCCAAATGCCATCGGAATAAGAACAGCCTTAACAACCGTATTGATAAGTTTCTTCATATCAAACTTTAATGGTAAACGATTGCAAGTTATAAAAAATCTCCATATCGCACTATAATCCCCACAATATATTCCAGAGAGGCAGGCGGGTTATGGGACGGGGTCGTAGCCGCTGCCGCCCCAGGGATGACAGCGCAGGAGTCTCCTGACCGTCAGATAGAGTCCCTTTACGGGACCGTGCTTGCGGAATGCCTCCAGGGCGTATGCCGAGCAGGTGGGCGTAAAGCGGCACGAAGCAGGCTTATACGGAGATATGCACACCTGGTAGAACCGGATCAGGAACACGAAAGGAGCTATCAGGATCTTCTTAAGCACCCTGCGCCACTTTTGCCAGCGCGTTTGAGAGACATTCGGCGATCTTTCCATATTCCAGTATTTCATTGGCCGTGTAGACCATCAGGATATCCTTGCCGGCAAAGTCCGGGCATTCTTTCTTTATATGACGCAGAGCCTCCCTGGTCCGGCGGCGCACCAGATTGCGCTTGACCGCCCGCTTGAATATCTTCTTGGGAACGGATATTACCGTCTCGTCCGCATCTCCGTCAGTGTTGTCCAGTACATACAGACGGTATGGATAGGAGTAATATTTCTTCCCTTCGGTATGCAGCCTCTCTACCTTGGTCATAGATCAGTTGGAGGATATATACGAAAGTACGAACTCATCCGGGCCTGAGCGCAGGGACATCCGTCCCGATGCCATGGATATGGAGTCTATGAGGAAGCACTTGACATCCCATTTACCGGTAGTGCCGAACTCCCAGTTGTCGTATAGAGTCATGACGAGAAAGTCCTCGTAAAGACGGTAATAGTCCTCGCCGTCACCCACCGGATCCCAGGAGTTCTCACCGCTGCGGACGGACATGGACAGAACATTGTCAGGGAGGAACTGCACCCTGTAGTTCATGAACTCCTCTCCGTTCCTGGTATTGAACTGCCAGATACCGTAGAGAGTATCGGCCGCGGCATAGTCCAGAGGTATCTTGCGCATGGTCATCTGACTGTACTCGGGAGTGACTTCCGCACCGTTTATCGTGTAGCTGTCCACTCCCAGGGTCATCAGCGAGTCCTGAGACAGAACGAAACTGTATTCCTGATATGTGTCCACCTCGTTCAGATAGCCGTACAGGCCGGAATAAGTCCCGCTGATGGAGAAGTCACAGCAGTAGATGTCGTATCTGAGCGTGTTCTCCCCCCACTGATAATTCGCGCTGTCAAGAGTCAGCACACCCTCGTACTTCACGGTCCCGGATGAGGTGAATGTCATGACGGTATAATTGCGCTCGTCCAGAAGATTGCCGTCGTAGGTATCCACAATCCACGTGGCCTTGAGGTTCTCCCTGTTGTAGGCCGGACTTTCCTGACTGCACGACACGGTCATACCTGCGGCAAAGATTACCGCACAGAGAAGAGCTGCCGTATAACCGTGACGGAACAACATGCTATTTGCGGTTTTCAAGGTAAAGCAGCAGAGCCTTCGACACCGAGGGAGCCTCGGGAGTCGGAGCCTCGACCTCCACTGCGAAACCGTTTTCCTTCAATGCCCTGGCAGTAGACGGACCGTAGGTTACGAACAGCAGGTCGCCCTGCTTGAAATCAGGGTAATTCTGAGCAAGGGACTTGACATCCGAAGGACTGTAGAACACTACCATCTGGTACTTCGAGAGGTCCACGTCCTTGAGGTCGCTGTAGACGGTCTTGCTGAAGACTGCGTTGCCGAACTTGAGCCCTGCTTTTGTAAAGGCTTTGATTACATCAGGCTTTGTCGTGTCTGTGGAAGCTATCAGGAAGTTCTCCCCCTTGTGCTTGGGTCCGATCGTATCTATTACAGAATCCACAGTCCCTTTGCCGAAGAATATCTTGCGCTTGCGGTACACTATGTGTTTCTGGAGATACAGAGCTATGTTCTCCGTCGTACAGAAGTATTTCATCGTCTCGGGAACAGTGACCCTCATGGCCTCACACACTGAGAAAAAGGCATCTATAGAGGACTTTGCCGAGAAAAATATCGCCGTATAATCCAGAATCGCAACTTTCTGCGCCCGGAATTCCTTGGCTGTCAATGGCTCTATCTTAAAGAAAGGGAAATAGTCAACCTGTACACCGTATTTTGAGGTGATCTCACTGAATGGAGACTGAGTGTTTCCCGGAGCCGGCTGCGAGACCAAGATATTGCTTATCTTCATTGCAATCTATTGTTAAAATTTTAATATTGTCGCTACAGCTATCGCTATAGGCAGTATTTCAAGCGTGCAAAGATACAAAATAGACATTAAAAGCGGCTCTTTAAATGCAAAAATTATTCTCAGCTGCTCCGTCAGATACAAAAATACCAGCACTCCCGAGACCGCCGGAGCGACCTTGTCCGTCAGCACCGGAAAGAGATCCGGCATGAACATTCCCAGAATGTAGATAACACAGAAAACCATGACTGCCGTCATAAAGGACACACACGACATCCTGTTGACGGCCGTGACAAAACCGTCCTCTCCCGAGACATAGGATATGCCCGACGTGACGATGAAGCGCAGGGCGAAATACGCGCATATGCACCCCAGAATCACATAATACGGAGCCTCCACCGCCTGCGTACCGTACACCAGGAAAGCCGATATCGGCAGAGTGATGACAAACGACAGCAGCAGGCCGTATCTTACCGCCGGGGAAGTGTCGAAATAGGTACGGCGCACGGGGGACTTGAAGAAGCCGCCCATCCATGTAAAGAATACGGAGAATGGCCTGCGGAAGACAAGTCCGAAGACTATCAGGAACAGTATCGTCCACACGAAATACTGTCCGCCCTGAATCCCGGATTCCACGGCTGACGGCAACACATAATGCTGCAGCTGCGAGCCGGGCCACAGTCCTTCCACGCTTCCGTCAGTTACCGCGTTTTGCCACATAGCCCATAGATGTCAGAAATGCCGTGACCTTGTCCCTGCAGTCTCCCTGTATGAGTATCTCCCCGTCCTTGACGCTTCCGCCCGTACCGCATCTGCTCTTGAGATTGCGGCCCAGCTCCGTCAGGTCCTCCTCACTGCCGACAAAGCCCTTTACCAGAGTAACCTGCTTGCCGCCCCGGTTGCGGCGGTCCAGATATACTGTCAGTTTCTGTCCGGACGGAGGCAGAGTCTCCACCACGCTTTTCTCCTCAGAGGGGATATTGAAGTCGGGATTTGTTGAGTAAACCAATGGCATAACGGTAATTTTTGTGCAAATTTAGTATATTTGCGGTTTATACACATGAAATAGACGACAAATGGAGCAGAAAAAGTTCACTCTTATCAACCGCATCTTCTCGGTCATCGTTCTGGTGACCGCTTCCATCACATACCTTATGACCATCGAACCCACGGTAAGTTTCTGGGACTGCGGCGAGTTCATCGCCTCATCCTACAAACTGGAAGTGGGACACGCCCCCGGCAACCCGGTGTTCCAGATGATAGCCCGGTTCTTCACCATGTTCGCCTCTTCGGAACATGCGGCCATGGCGGTCAATATCATGAGTGCCCTCTGCTCTGCATTCACCATATTCTTCCTGTACCTGACCATAGTCCATCTGGGACGCCGCATCATTGAGAAAAACGGCGGAAACGGAGTCCTGTCCGCAGGAGAGGCCCTCTCCCTTATCGGAGCCGGAGTAGTCGGAGCCCTCGCTTACTGCTGGTCCGATACCTTCTGGTTCTCCGCTGTCGAGGCCGAGGTGTACGCCATGTCCTCTCTCTTCACCGCTGTCGTGTTCTGGATGATCCTCAAATGGGAGGAACAGGCCGACACCGAATACGCTGACCGCTGGATAGTGGCCATTGCCTTCCTGATGGGACTTTCCATCGGAGTACACCTGCTCAACCTGCTGACCATACCCGCGATAGCATTTGTCTACTACTACAAGAAAGCGACGAAAGTCACCACCTGGGGCTGCGTCGGAGTATTCGCCGTCTCAGCGGTCATACTGGCCGTAGTGCTCTGGGGCATCATTCCCTACCTGCCGAAGATAGCCGCGCTGTTCGACCTGCTGTTCGTCAATGTATTCAACCTGCCTTTCAACACCGGAGCGGCATTTTTCGTCCTCGCACTGCTCGCCATCAGCTTCTGGGCCATATATTTCACCCGGAAGAAGGGAAAGCATATCTGGAACACCGTCATGCTCTGCTTCACGATGATAGTCATCGGCTACTCGGCCTTCGCGATGGTGGTCATCCGCTCGGCCAACAACACCCCCACCAACGAGGGACAGCCGGACAACCCGTTCGCCCTCGTCAAATATCTGGGCCGCGAGCAGTACGGCAGCACCCCTCTTGTATACGGACCCACATTCGCATCAGTACCTATTGATTATAAGGAATCATCATACTACACCAAACTGGACGGCAAATACCACAAGACCACCAACCCCATAGACTATGTCTACGCATCCGACAGCAAAATGTTCTTCCCCAGGATGCACAGCAAGGACCCTTCGCATATCCGGTTCTACAAGAGCTACACCCAGGACCGCGGCAAGGTCATTCCGGGCACAAAGGAGAAGATGCCCACATTCGGGGACAATCTCAAGTTCTTCTTCGACTACCAGTTCAACTGGATGTACATGCGCTACTTCATGTGGAACTTCGCCGGCCGTCAGAACGACCTGCACGGACAGGTGCCCGGAGACCCGATATCCGGCAACTGGGAGTGCGGCATAGACTTCATAGACAGGGCCAGACTGGGAGACCAGTCCGAAGGTCCGGACTACATCATACACAACAAGGCCAAGAACCATTACTACATGCTGCCGCTGCTGCTGGGCATCATCGGCCTGCT
>DXAW01000115.1 GCA_019116865.1 Candidatus Coprenecus stercoravium
TTCATTGTACCTGCAGGGCTTCCCGCCGTGTTTTCGGACCGCAACTGCCGAATCATCAGCTCCAGACCGTTGCAGCCCGCTGCGGCTACGACCTCACGCACCACCACCACGCCCTGGCCGATGCGGAGGCCTGCGCCGCCATTGCCTTGAGGATTTTGTAAAAGTGTTTGATAGTTATAGATATTGTGAGGTGAGCCAGAGACGGAGTACGGGGTCGGCGATGACGGTACGGCCGTCTATTTTATCAATGAGCTCTTTGTCTGTCAAGCTTTTCTGGATACGGGCGATGTTGGATTTGGAGCCGAGGTCGAAACGGTCTGTGACTTCCTTGTGCCCGAAGCCGGAATGGATGCCGGAGCAGATTGCCTTGAGGAAATTCATCTGGTAGGATGAAAGAGATTCTGTCTGCTGGGTGAATAGAGAGGAGCATTGGTTGAGGAGTTCTTCGACAGCGTCTTTCAGATTTTGTTCCGTCGCATTGCTGTCAGTCTGCAGCAGGACGTTCCATGCGGGCTGCTGGACGTAGGAAGAGTGATTGTCTACGGTGCTGCAGATCTTTTCGGCAAGTTCTGCTGTAATGAATTTCCCCTTTGAGGCGAATCTGGACTGTATGAACGGAATCCATTCACCGGTCGGAATGGGCTTCAGGTAGAATGTGTCTCCGAACATGTAGAACGGCATACGTCTGTTCTGAAATATGTTTTCCATCATGTGCTTTTTGCTTCCGAAGAGGCAGTATGAGGTGGACTGCTGGTGTTGCCATGAGCCGCGCAGACGTTTCTGGACGGTGAGAGAATCGGGGAATTCTCCTATCTGTTGGAATTCGTCTATGCAGATGACGATGTGTATTCCCTTTTTATGGGCTATTTTTTCCGGAAGGGACAATGTCGCTTCCGGGTCAAGGTCTTTGGGCTTTATTCCTATGGATATGGAAAATTCGTGCGAAGGGTCGGGGGATATGGATATGGCCGGAGCAAGTCTGCCGAGGAAATCCTTGGCTGAGTCCAGGGCCTGCTCTATTCTGGACGAGGTTCCCCGTAGGACAGAAGTTGCGAAGCGTGTGTAGAAATCGTATTCGTTCCTGCAGTCATAAATGTCCATGTAGATAGTCTTGATGTCTGGTGATGTAATAGAGGAGCATACTTTTTTGACCAAAGAAGTCTTGCCTATACGCCGGGGCGAAATGAGAATCGTGTTTACTCCGTTCTCAAAGTTTGACCTGATTCTTTTGGTTTCTTCCTTTCTGTCGGTAAAATTCTCACCTTCAACAGACACTCCGAATACGAAAGATTTGTCCATAATATCTTGTTTTGACAACAAATGTAGTGAAAATTATCCAGGTTCACAACTTTGTGGTCCACAACTTTGTGAACTTTGTCGGCCGGTACAGGTGCACTCTGCTGTCTTCGGCTGATATTCAAGTACATGGTGCCGGACTGCCATTCTGTTCCAATGCAGGATATACGCGTTTTTTCTGCTTGTGCTGTAATGTGGTGCATTATCGGACTATCTTTGCAGAAATTCGCGTATTTTGAGAGATAAGGATGAAAGATTTTGCAGCCATAGATTTCGAGACAGCCAATGAGCAGCGTTCCAGCGTGTGCAGCGTGGGAGTGGTGGTCGTGCGGGACGGGGAGATAGCCGACCGTTTCTACAGTCTGATACGGCCCGAACCTGAGTACTATACCTACTGGAGTACCAGGATCCACGGACTGACATACGTGGATACCGCTGAAGCTCCGATATTTCCGGAAGTGTGGCGGAAGGTGGAGCCGCTGATAGAGGGACTGCCTCTGGTGGCCCACAACATCCCTTTTGACGAGGGATGCCTGCGGGCGGTGTTCCGGACCTACCGCATGGATTACCCGGATTATGTGTTTCATTGTACCTGCCGGGCTGCCCGCCGTGTTTTTGGCCAGGAACTGCCGAACCATCAGTTGCAGACCGTGGCGGCCCGTTGCGGCTACGACCTTATGAATCACCACCATGCCCTGGCCGATGCTGAGGCCTGCGCCGCCATTGCCCTGAAAATTTTGTAAATTTTTCAAAAATCCCCATAGTTGTGCCGCTGTGTTTCCCACGTGCGTGTCATCTTTGCTGCGTAAAAGTAAAGGAGGATAGACATGAGAACACTGATTCAATTGATTAAAGCGGCAGCGACGAAGCTGCATGACAGTAAGTTAAGACGATTGGGCGGCAAGGAGGTGACAGCGTTGCTGGATATGGTGGCCCAGAGGCTGGGGCTGGACGACAGGGGTGAGGCGGTGATGTTTACAGCCTTGTTTGACCGGAGCTGTGCCGGCCGGTGCAGCGACCTGGAGGATCTGGCCTCCTATTTTGACTGCACGCAGCTGGAGGTGATGGAATATGTGCCGTCGTTGAAGTCATTGCTGAAGAAAGGGCTTGCGGTGCAGACCGACCTGAGCGAGTGCCGTCTGACCAACCAGAATTTCGTGGTGGCCAACCACGTGATAGGCAGTGTGCTGGAGAACCGCAGGCCGGAACTCCGCCAGTCCCGGATACTGGAGAAGGAGTTCGACCGCTACGATTTCTGCCGTCTGGTGGACCTGCAGGTGCAGGACCGGGACGTGACCTCCGAGTCCCTGTTTCAGTTCGTGGATTCCATTGAGCGGGAGAACGATGAGATGCCTCTGGTCCGGGAATTGGGGGCAATCGTGGAGGACTTGCCCGCGCGGGCATTGTTCTATGAGCTGAGCTACGACTTTTTCAACAATGACGGGGACTGCAGGTCCTGTCTGACCTCCACTCTCCGGGATATGTACGAGGCGTACGGGGTGCGTTTCCGCGAGCGGAAGGCGTTGCTGGACGGAACGCATCCGCTGGTCCGCGCCGCTCTGGTGGAGGTGTCGGGCGAGAGGGACAGTATGGAACTGACGGTGAAGGGGCAGCGGATTTTCCTGGGAGAGGACTTCGGTATATTCGGCAAGCAGTACAATGCTCTGGACGTGTATTCATTTGCACGTGAAGTCAGCGAGTATGTCCACGGCAATGCCCATGACATCAAGAATTCCAAGGCATTGGAAAAACTTGCGGAGAAAGTCCGCCTGATGGAGGATTCCAACCGCAGTCTGGAGTGCCTGGCAAAGGTGAAGGGGCTTCTCGCGGAGGAGGACGTGCGGGTTCTGTTTTACATCGTATGCAACGCCTGTGCAGGAGGCGGGCCGGTGAGCCTGACGCGGGAATTGAGTTCCATTTACCCCATGAAGGAGCGCAACGCCGCGCTGAAGGCATTCAAGGAGGAAAAACATAAGCTCCAGAACCTGGACCTGGTGGAAATGATGACCGAAAGCAGTCTTTTCGGGGAGTATACTGTCTTGAAACTTACCGACAAGGGAAAGGAACTGTACTTCGGGGAGGATGCGGAGCTGTTCATGGAGAAGCCCGATAGGAAGGAACTCATCCTGTCTAGGGATATCAAGGAAAAGCGGCTGTTTTTTTCCGGGAGGGAGCAGGAGCAGCTGCGCCTGGTGGGCGATACTCTGCAGGAGCAGAATTATCAGTCCCTGGTGGCGCGGCTCGAGGAGAAGGGGCTGGCAAAGGGAATAGCGGTTCTGCTCTACGGTGCTCCCGGCACCGGCAAGACGGAGTCGGTACTGCAATGGGCGCGGGAGAGCGGCCGGGACGTGGTGCACGTCGATATCAGTGCGGCCAAGAGCATGTGGTACGGCGAGAGCGAGAAGATAGTCAAGGATATCTTCACCCGGTACAAACGGCTGTGCCGCCGCTCTCAGATCAAGCCGATACTGCTGTTCAACGAGGCGGACGCCATATTCTCGAAGCGGAAGGCTGTAGGACACGGCGGGAGTATCGACCAGACCGAGAATACGATTCAGAATATCATCATCGAGGAGATGGAGAAGCTGGAGGGCATCCTGATAGCGACCACCAACCTGGCGGATAATCTGGACCGGGCCTTCGAGCGCCGCTTCCTCTTCAAGATTCGCTTCGAGAGGCCGTCGGTCGAGGTCAAGCGCAGTATCTGGCTGGACAAGCTCCCCGGTCTGAGTCGGGACGATGCCGCCCGTCTGGCTTCCGAGTACGATTTCAGCGGCGGCGAGATAGACAACGTCGTCCGCAAGGCCACCATGATGGAGGTCCTGGACGGCACGCCGCCCTCCATCGAGGCCATCACCGGGCTCTGCGGGGAAGAGAAGATCGGCAAGGAGCGGGCCCGTATCGGCTTCGGTAGCGCAAATATTCTACCTTAGTACAGACAGCCGAAGAGCCAGAGCGGGATTCTGTTGCCGTTGCCGACCTCTATGCCGTCAATGGCCAGATAACTGTCGGGCAGGCCGGCTATCTGATCGAATGTCTTTTGCGGTCCGCCTACCTCGAATATGTATTTGCCGTCGGCGATGAAATCTCCCTGCCTGGGTATCAGGAGGTCGGATACGGCACCAACCTGATTGGCAAAGAATGTCTCTCTCAGCGTTCCTTTGGATATCCGGCTTCCTAAAGAATTCATCAGGTTGGTGTTGTTGAGGTATATTTTCTTCGGGCCGGTAAGGTGCTTGTAGTCTTTGGTCTTGTCTGTCAACAGCAGCAGAAGGGCTGCTCTGTCCAGCCAGTAAAGCATCTTCAGGGTCTGGTCGCGGGTGGATTCAAGGCTTGCAGCAAGTTTGTTTATGTTCGGTTCCAGTGGAACATTCTCTGCAACCACCATCAGCAGCTTCTTTATCTTCTGTCTGGTGGCGTAGGTAAGCGTCTCCTCTACAGCCGGAATGTCGCTGTCGATGACCAGTTGGACAACCTCTCCGATACGTATCAGGTAGTCTCTTCCAGCTTCTTTGTAGTAGGGATAATATCCTTCATTGAGATATTGCTCAAAGTATTTGAGTATTTTTATTCCGGCAGACGTGACATCCATAGCGTAACTGACATGGTTCTTAAGTATTTCCTCGAGCGTCATGGACGGAAGGGAGGTAATTCCTTCGTATTCCAGATATTCTCTGAACGACAAACCATGCAGGGTGTACAGAGACTGGCGGCGCGAGAGATCGCTCTTGGAGTTGTCGATGGCCAGCATTGCCGAGCCTGTGTAGACTATGCTCAGGTCGGGATAGTTGTCATACAGATTCTTAAGGAGCAGTGTCCAGCTCCGGTATTTGTGAATCTCGTCAAGATAGATGCGGGTGACTCCTCGGGTATATAAAAATTCCACCAGATCCTCTGCGCTGTGGGTCTGAAACCACATATTGTCCAGGGAGGCGTAGAATACTTTGTCCAGACTGCTGCCGGCAGTCTCCTTTATGTGCTGCAGCAGCATGGTCGTTTTACCGGTACCTCGGGCTCCTTTGATACCCAGCAGCCTGACATCCCAGTTTATTTGCCCGTGGAGGTATCTTTTGAATCTTAGATCCGTAGCGGCGAGTTTTCTGTGAAAGGTATTCAGAAGCGGTTGAATGTCTGTGTAGTCCATGGGAATGCTGTTTGATTTATGCAGCAAATATAGCAAAACACTTTTGCAAAAGCGAAATTTTGCTTAAAAAACACTTTTGTAAAAGTGTCAGCGATGTGAAATTATCCAGGCTTAGACAATCCGGTCCCCGCAAAAAGCCTTGCGCCCGCACATGTGGCAGTGGGCGCCCATCCAGACGCGGTCGAACTGGTCGGTGGCAGCACTGACGAGTTCAGGGGCGTCGGTGAGGATGCCGGCCTCGAAGTTGCGGCGCAGGCTGCTTTTCATGCCGATTCCGGCACCGGTGAGGTTGGCCGAGCCGATGTAGGCTGTATTCAGGTCGAATATCATTAGCTTGAAATGGACTCTGGGACAGAGAACCCGCTCCAGGCCTGAGGTCAGTTCCGGATAGCGGTCGAAGTCTTCCCGGAAAGCCGGTCCCGGCTCTTTGGCGTGGATGAGGCGTATCTCCACGCCTCTCCGTATCAGGCCGGCCAGAACTGCCAGAAGGGGCACAGTCTGCTTCCCTTGGGCTACATACAGGTCCTTGATGTCGGCGGTGCCTATCCATAACTGGTGCTTGACGAGCGGGATGCGCTGGATTACCCTGCTGTAGTGCGCCTCATTGGCGATATATTCCGTAAATTGGTCCATGGTATCTGCAGTTTTGCAGGCTAAGTTACGAAAATTCGCAATAAGGCTACTCGGCGGCTTTGAAGTTGAACACAGGCTTGATGATGTCGAGGATGTTCATTGTACAGGAGAAGTTTGCGACGACCTAGCTATAGATACCTTTTATGGAGACATTAAAGGCCTCAATGCTGAGAGTGACATTGTGTCTGCATTAAAATAGTATGTCTCTGATTTAATTTGTGAAATGGTCTTATGAAATGCTTGATGGCTTGAAAGCATTGTTGTCGATTTGTTTAAATTTTTTAAATTTGTAGCATGGAAATTAAATTGATATCATAGAAGAAATATGATAGAAGAGTCAATTCAAAATTATTTAGAAAAGCCATTGCCTATAAGTATTGATGAATTGTGTGAAAAGAAATTCAATTTTATCATTCCATCCTACCAAAGAGGCTATAGATGGACGGAAAAGGAAGTTAAATGTCTTATAAAAGATGTTTTGGCATACAAACAAGAGAAAGATGGCCCTTTTTATTGCCTGCAACCTCTTGTGGTGCGTAATGTCTTTGTGAATGGAAAATATCAATGGCGTGTTATTGACGGGCAGCAAAGGCTTACTACCATCTATCTCATCCTTAAAGAACTTTTTGGAGGCGGAGAAGGCTGTTATTCATTGGAATATGAAAGAGATAATTTTTTGACTCAGATGTCAGAATATAGAGGAGATGAGAACAGCGAGATATATCACTTGAAGAAAGCCGAGGAAACCATCCGGACTTTTCTGATTGAAAGGGAACAGGTCTGTAAGGAAGTATTGCGAACGAATGTTTCAAACCATTGCTGTTTTATATTTTACGTGATGAAAGAGGGAATGAATGCTTCTGATGAAGAATCAGACAGAATGGAACGTGAACTTTTCAATAACCTTAACTCAGGAAAAATTCCGCTTACGGAAAGCGAACTGATTAAAGCTCTTTTTTTGCATAATATAGGAGAAACGAGGTTGGTGAAAGAAGTGAAACAAATTTCCATGTCAGAAGAGCTTGACCGAATGGAACGTACGCTCCGCGAGGATGAAATGTGGTATTTCCTAGCAGGAGATAGGCAAAAGCCTTCCAACTGTATTGATTACCTGTATAAAGTTTGGTATAGGTCAAAATACACAGAAATACCAATGGACGTTGATTATCCTATTTTCTCATGTTTGGAAGAGGAAATGTCAACTGATTCGCGGATGCTGGCGAAATGGCAGGAAATCAAAAATTGTTTTTACACTCTCACAGGATGGTACAGCGATTCGCTCCTTTATAATCTGATAGGGTACCTTGAAGGGCGCAAAAAGCCTAAGAATATGACTAGGGAGTATCCTCCCTTTCATGATGAGCTGCTTGCCGGACTTTATCGGTATGCTACTGGCGGAAAAGATACTCAGTACCAGCCTACCAGGAAGGCTTTTATCAATTATGTTAAAGAGCAATGTCTGAAGTCCATCCCGCAAAATTACACAGAACTACGCTATGACACTGATAGAAATACAGCATTTAATATCCTGCTTCTCTTGAATATTGCGATGTTGATAAACAATAAGAAAATGGAGTATAGTTCAGATGGTGACAAGGTTACCGGTAAGGTCCGTGAGACAAAAATCAGCCGATATCCGTTCCATGTTTTCCATGCCCTAAATTGGAACGTCGAGCATATTTCGCCGCAAAGTCCTAAGGAAAAAACGGAATTGTACGATCGCTTGTGTAAGTTAAAGAAAGACTATGAGGACACGTTGCCTGAAGAAGTAGGGAGGCTGTGTCAGAAGATGGAAAACAATAAAGCTAATTTCAATGCCTTGGATTATGACGCAGAGTATCGTGCACTTTTGCAGGATCTCATGCCGGACAAAGACCAAGCGATGGAAATGAAAAATCTGACTTTACTAACAGAACACGACAACAAAGGCATCGGAAACAAGTTCTATTTTGAAAAAAGGAATCAACTCAACGAATACCAGTCGCAAGGAAGTTTCATTCCGGCTGCCACACTGAACGTTTTTAGCAAATGGTACACGAAGCACCCCAAAGGTTTTGTGCTATGGGGGAGTGAGGACCAGGACGCGTATGAAAAAGCGATCAAGCAAACAATTTCTGACTTTCAAGCCTATTGCCAACACAATGAATAAGAATGAAAAGACACTTCGCGGATTGTTCCAAGAAGAAAAATATGACTACATCTATATCCCACGCATCCAACGGGACTATGCGCAAGGAAGAAAGGACGAAGAAGCGACCATCATTCGAGACAATATTTTGGACGATGTTGAAAAAAAGAGGCCCTTGTCGTGGGGAATCATTTTCGGAGTTTCGGAAAACAAAACATTTGAAGATGGGACTGAAAGGAAATGCTTCATCCCAGTGGACGGACAGCAGCGTCTTACTACCCTCTATCTCTTGAATCTTTACGCCGACAAACGGCATCAAATCTCGTTTGAATATGCAGACCGGTTCAGCTATGAGACCAGAAACGCATCCAAAGATTTCATTTCTGCCCTAGTTTGTCATTGGGATGGCGGTAAAGAGGATGGAATTCAGCTGAAAGAACATCTTGTCAATCAAGGTTGGTTTCTGTATTACTGGATGTTGGATCCTACAGTCGACGCAATGCTCAACATGCTCACCGCGATTGACTCCAGATTCCGGGAGCATCGAGATGTATTTGAAAACCTGGATAGGATCAGCTTTGAATTTCTCGATCTGAACAACTTGGAACTGAACGAGACTCTTTATATTAAAATGAATTCAAGAGGGCGCAAACTGTCTGAATTCGACAAAATCAAATCGGAGATAGACAAAATCTTACTAACACTTCATCCGCAAACAACCACCTGCTATTTCGAGCTTTATAGAGATATTCATCTCGATACCCTTCCATCTTTTGCAGAAAAATGGCGGTATTGCATAGACAGGAAATGGAGCGACATGTTTTGGAACAAAGAAAAACATACATATGACGCCTATTTTCTTTCTTTCCTTACCAACTATCTGATAGGGTCTGTCGGGAAAGACTATGTGTATGTAAATAAGCTTCTGGAGGTTGATTTCAAAAAAGAGGGCTTTTTTCTTCCGTGGAAATATTTCGGCACCTGCCTGACATCCGAAGAAAATGCTGATGCCTATTTAAAGGACATGGCTGCCATTCTCAACAAACTGACCGCTAACGGCCCAAACGACATTGTAAAGGAACTGATTCTCTTACCGGACACTTACACTAAAAGAGCTTGGCAATTCGGGCTTCTTTCCTTTCAAGGTACGGACTATTCATCGGAAGCGTTTCAAGAATGGCACCGATTTATTTACAACTACGCGACTAACACCGTTGAAGACAAAGACACATTCTTTGCATTTACCAAACGGATCAAGGAGGAATTCTCAAGCCGTTCCACAGACATCCTTACTTATCTGGCAGGACAATACGATTCAGAAAAGGTTGATGACCGTTCCCAACTGAGCGAAGAATATTTTAAAGCCTCTCTACTCCTTCAAGGAGGTGAATTAGGACAAAAGATACGGGAAGCGGAGGGGCATCCGCTGCTTAATGGTCGACTTCGCCCGCTCCTTGCTCATGAAAACCATTGGGACGCAGGCTGCTTTCTGACCATCTGGAAGCATTTCCTCCAATGGTTTGGGCCGGAAGGAGACGATCTCAATTTTAGGGAGGGAGATACAGAGTCTCTGTCCCGTAGGGTAACGTTCGCCACAGCATTTGTTAAAAGCCTTACCCAATGGAACCAACTGTTTAACGACAACTGCAAGATTTTAGGCATCTCTTATCACGGATTGAAAGAGAACCTGCGACATCAGCGTTTTGAGGCCGTATTCAGGATGTGCCTGCTTGCAGACCAATTGTCTGGAATGGAAGAAGCAGTGTGGTCGAATCCTGAAGAGTCAGAAGCCATCCAAACTAAAGAGACGCTGTTAAAACCAGGTGTGATAGCTGGTATCCTGTCCCATCGCATCGGAACGGAATTAAGGTTCCGATGGTATCACAATTGCTCATGTTTTTTCCCTTATAATGGAAAATCTCCGGACGATAGGATAGGATTTGACCGTATTAACAGTGATCCTTTGTGGAGGCGGAACCGCAATCAGGTGGTTGCTTATCTGACTGAACGCACCTATTCAGTCCAGAATGAACGCGTTTCAACTGATAAAGGTGTTGCCTTGTGGTGGGGAAGCGATATCTTCTTCACTCACCCACAGCATCCTGAAATCCAGTTGTGGTGGAATGCGGATTATCACATCGGCATTATCCATAGCCTCAGCAATACGACTTGGGTCAAACGCCATCAGGCACTTGAAGGCAACGAAAATTTGCTATTCAATGCCATCGGTAAGGATGAAAGACAGATAGAAGAATGCATTGAGGAATTGATAAAAGATTACACACAGAGTCAGTAATATGGTGCAAAGTTACTTCATTAAGAACTCAATCATATCCCGGTACTCGCAGTAGGCGATGTCGCATTTGAATTTTTCTTCGTCTGCATTTTCTTCGAGGAGGGTGGATAGAAACGTCCAGAAAGACTTGCGGTGATGCGGGTAGCGGAGGTGGGCTATCTCGTGCAGGATGATGGCGTCGGACATCCGGCGGGGAAACAGCACCAGCGTGGGAGATAATGCTATTTCTCCTGTAAAGGTGCAGTAACCCAGGATGTTGCGTCTGAGTGTCCTGACTGTGACCTTTTTGCAGAAGAGCCCTTTCTGAGCTTCGAGCTCATGCAGCCGGCGTGGGAGGGAGATGGCGGCGGTCTGCTCCACGAAGGTCTTGATCTGCCGGCGGAGCCAGTTTTGGACGGACAGGCGGGCGAAGTCGGTCTGATCCGAGTAGTAGAGACGGAGGACGGCTGGTGAGGTTTCCCGCAGGAGGCAGATCCGTTTTTGAAGTATGAACGCCTCGCGGTTATCGTAATGGAATGCGCCCTCATGTTCCAGCAGCGGCTGATCTATGCGGCTCCAGACTACCTGCAGGTACGGACTGCTCAGGTGCACGGTCGGATTGATGAGGTAAGGCAGATCTTCGTATCTCATATCTTCCAGAATTTATCCAGGACTTTGCTGTAACCTCCGATGTACCGGCCTATGCACAGGCCGTAGAAACGGGTACCCTTGGCCTGCTCGGTAAGAATACTCTTAGTGGTTTCAGGTTTTGGGAGAGGGAATTGGAAATCACTTATAATAAGCACGTCAGCCATGGCAAAACAGCCTTTTTGAAGGGCTTTGAGCGCGGCGGCGAACATTTCTTCCCCATCGGTTCCGCCGGTGAAGCGTCCGGAGAAGAATTCTTCTACTTTCGAGTATTGTCCAGGACTGGTTATTTCGAGGTATTTCGCGCGGACGGAGAATGTGATGAGGAAACATTTCCGTTTCTGCTTGCGGGCAAGGTACATGATGCGGGTAAGCAGAGCCTTGCTGATTTCAAGAGGTTTGCCGCTCATTGAGCCGCTGGTGTCAATGGCAAGGATTACGGGGCCCATTTCAAGTCTGGGCTTCCGGGTACTGATCCTGTCTGTTTTCTGTCTGGATTCTGCTGGCGGTTTGGAATGGAACTGCTGCAGCTGGCGGTCTACGTACTTTATGTAGAATACCGGTTCGTCCATCAGGGCATATTCCATGGGCAGGAGGCCTGCAAGGTTGTTGCCGGTGGTCACTCCGTCTATCTCCTGGCGGCTTGAAGAGTGACGGAGCAGGATGGGGATATTGACCGTGGATGTTATGTCCGTCTCCTCGCTGTCGTTCTCCCGCTCCCGTCCGATCTGCCGGAGGATGTCGTCCAGAGCCGGGTATTTGTAGAGTATGCTGCGGAGTTTCTTTCTGGTTTCGTAGTCCTGCCTCCCGATACCGATCAGCCCTTTTCTCAAGTGTCTGAGAATATGGTTTTTCTGTCGGATGTCTTTCATCCGTAGGGCGGCTTCCGTCCAGTTGTGCCGCATGGCGTCGAATATCTGCTCTTTGGATTTTTCATTGTCCTGCAGGGCCTTGAAATAGCCTTCGGCGTTGAATACGTCTTTCGGGAAGTTGTACGACAGCCATCTTTTCAATTCCGGCCAGCGGTTCAGCCGACCTTCGGAACTGTCATTGAAAAATTCCTCAATCATGGTCAGTTCCCTTTTATAGGCGGTCTGAATTTCCAAAACTCCGGGAAGAATCTCCCCGAAGAGTGCGAGCAGTCTTTCCCTGACCAGCTCCCGCAGATCCTCGTCTCTCTCCGTCTGGGAACGATAGCCTTCCACTTGACTCTGCAGATATTGCGACAGGGGGTCATAGCTGTATTCCTCCGGTGTCTTTCCGCGTTCGAGGTAGATGTCGAAGAGATCCGAATAACTGTCAAGCTGTTTGTGTATGTCGGGATTATACTCCATCAGGCTGCATGCTTTTTATCTTTACTTCCAGAGCATTGAGTGTCCGTTCCAGAACCTGGACGTATTTTTTCACGGGCCTGAGGTCGGAGCTGAAGATGAAGATGTTGGAGTTATTGTCCACCAACTGGTCGCGGAGGCTGTCGAAGTCGGTGCGGATGCCGTAGGCGAATTCTTCAAGGTGCAGACGGGAGATGTCAGGAATGCTCTGTCTGTTGATGATGCTGTTGATGCTGATGCCTGTGCCGGAACCGCTCTTTTCCAGGAGAAATTCCTCTCCGTTTATGAAGACGCTGTCATTGCCCCTGCGGAGAGTTACGGTCTTGAAGTGCCTGCCGCCAGAGGGCGCGGTGGCGCCTAGGGTGCGGATGATGTCTCCTCCGAGTTTTTCGTCACGGTATCTGATTCCGTTGGCGGGCTTGGAGAGTGATAGCTGGCTGTAGTCGTTGAGGACGAAGTACATGTCCCCTTTCTCTGCGCTGGCTGTTGATGGCAGCAGCTTGGCGTAGAAGTAATTGTATACCTTGAAGGTTGTCTGTCCGGTGTTTGCTGCGGTCCGGCCTTTGTTCTCGGGAACAGTCTTGTCAATTTCTTTGGAAAGATCGTCAATTCTTGTCTGAATCTCAGCGAAAAGGCTCTTTATCAATGCTTCGGTGTCAGGCTTCATGCATTCGGTCTTGTTCCAGAGCATGTGTCTCAGCAGGAGCAGGTCCGTCGGGTCCACGCTGTCCCGGTCATTGAGCAGCGCTGAGGTGCGCAGGATCTGTGCTGCTTTCTTCCACCGGCGGTCCGAAATGTAGTAGTCAAGCGGGTCGGTGTTCTCTGCCTTTGAAAGGACTTTCAACTCGGAACGGATACGGGTGATGGTCCGGAGTATAGGGTCCGGAAGTACAATGTCAGCTGCCTCCCGCTTCCACATATCCAGCAGGTCGGAGGAAATCTTAAGGGGCTCTTCTATACTGAAGGTTTCTTCTTTCGTCTGTCTCAGCATCTTGTAGAAAGAATTCTCGTTCTCGATGCAGTCGGATATACAGCGGACCATAAAGCGGTCCCACAGGGCCTCCAGTCCTTCGTCCTCCCTGGGCAGCTCGTTGGAGGCGGCTATTAGAACTTTGAGCGGAAGTTTCATGGTGACGGCGCCGTTCTGGAAGATCTTCTCGTTGAGGACAGTCAGCAGGGCATTCTGTATAGCGGGGCCGGCCTTCCATATCTCGTCCAGGAACACGACATCAGCCGACGGCAGGTATCCGCCGGTACTGCGCTCGTAGCAGTCCTCCTCTCTCAGTTTGCGGATAGATACCGGCCCGAATATCTCGTCAGGGGTGGAGAATCTGGACATGAGGTATTCGAAGGCGGTACTGTCTTCGAAGATTTCTTTCAGTCTCCTGGCAATGAGACTTTTTCCAGTTCCTGGAGGACCCAGCAGAAAGAGGCTGGAGTCCGATATCCCGCACAGTATGCCAAGCGCAAGGAGCTGGTCTTTTTCCCATACGCCGCTGCTCAGGGCGCGGATCAGCTGCTTGATATGTTTCTTGTAGTTGTGGCTTTCGGAATTCTGCATGGCTACTCCGCGGCTTTGAAGTTGAACACGGGTTTTATGATGTCGAGGATATCCACGGTGTCTGCTATGTTGGCGATGATTTCGGCCATGGGCTTGTAGACCATGGGGGACTCGTCGCGGGTCTGCTCTGAGACCGTCTCGCTGTAGATGCCCTTCATGGACTCGGCGAAGGCTTCCAGGCTGACCTGCTCGAAAGCCTTGGCGCGGCTCATGATGCGGCCGGCACCGTGAGGAGCGGAGAAGTTCCAGTCGGGATTGCCCTTGCCGGAGCATATCAGGGAACCGTCCCGCATGTTCATGGGAATGATGCACTTCTGTCCCTCGCTGGCGGAGATGGCGCCCTTGCGGATGATATTGTCATCGCCGATATAGTTGTGGACGCTCTCGAAGCGTTCGGAGAGCATGATTTCCGGTGTGGCGGTGATATTGCCCTGAGTCCGCAGATGGCCGGTCAGCAGGTCTATGATGATGCTGCGGTTGATCCGGGCCCACTTCTGACACAGGCGCATGTCGTGTAGATAGTCTTCTCTGGACTGACCTTCAAGCCAGCACAACTCGTCAGGAACCGGCGGACGCTGCATCCTGAATGAGCAGTGCAGCTGACGGATGGCCTCCTGAAGTTCCGAGCGGCGTCCTGCAGCCTTGTATTCCTCAATCATCCGAGCCTGCTGCTCCATCAGTATGCCCCAGCCGGACATATTCTTTACCGCCAGTTTCTGGTATATCTCGGCAACCTGCTTGCCCAGATTGCGGCTGCCGGTGTGTGCCACGATGTATATCCTGCCGCCGGAGTCCCGGTCCAGCTCGATGAAATGGTTGCCGCCTCCCAATGTACCGGCGGCCTTGTACAGCCGCTTGCTGTCCTTCAGGTCGCGGAAGCAGCGCAGGGCCTTGATCAGTTCCCTGGCTTCCCCGTACCTTTCCATATAAGGCTGGGGCAGCACCAGTTCCGCCTTGTCCCGGATGCCCCTGCCTGACGGAATATTGTTCAGAATGAATTCGTTCAGAGCATGAAAGTTAATTTCTCCGCTGCAGTCAAACGGCTGTACTAGCATACCGCAGCCGATGTCCACCCCGACGATATTCGGAATGACCTTGTCGCCGAGGTCGCCGGTGAAGCCTATGACACAGCCGGCTCCGGCGTGTACATCCGGCATTATTCTGATACGGCAGCCGCTGAAAGCATCTATGGAGACAAGCCGGCGGATTTGTTCCATGGCCGTGTCCTCGATGTTGTCGGTGTAGATTCTGACATCATGTCTTTCAATTGTCTTCATAAGCATTGCTTTTGCGATGCAAATATAAAGCGCGCATATGCCGAATCAAAGCATATGCTGGTGTTATTTGAGGATCTGGGCGGTATGGTTCTTGGTGTCCACCTTGGAGATTATGTCGGTAATGGTGCCCTGCTCATCTATGATGTAGGTCTTGCGCAGGGTGCCCATGCTGACCTTGCCGTAGTTTTTCTTCTCGCCCCATG
>DXAW01000116.1 GCA_019116865.1 Candidatus Coprenecus stercoravium
GCGATACTTGCCTGCTATACCGTCGCCGCCCTGGCAGTCCGCCCGTTTTCGGGCTACCTGCTGGACACATTTGCCCGAAAGCCGCTCTATCTGCTGGCTTTCTCGGTCTTCACCCTGATATTCGGAGGCTACATCGTCACCGGTACGGTGCTGATGTTCATCGCCCTGCGCATAGTACACGGCTTCTCATTCGGGACCGTGACCGTGGCCGGCAATACCATAGTGATCGACATCACTCCGTCCTCGCGGAGGGGAGAGGCAGTGGGCTATTACGGCCTGGCCAACAACATAGCCATGTCCCTCGGGCCCATGACGGGTCTGTTCATGCACGACCATGTGTCCTTCGACACGATATTCATCACGGCTCTGTGCTGCTGTCTGGCCGGACTGATATGCGCCTCGCTGATACGGACTCCGAAGAAACAGCCCATGCCCCGGGCGGCTCTGTCCCTGGACCGTTTCATCCTGCTCAAGGGCATACCGCTGGGCATCGACCTGCTGCTGCTCTCGATACCATACGGCATGACTACGACTTACGTGGCGATGTACGCCAAGCACATAGGTATCACCGGAGGCACCGGCCTGTTCTTCACCTGTATGGCCGTCGGCCTGGCGATATCCAGGCTCTTTTCGGGCAAGCAGGTGGATCACGGGCACATCACCGAAGTGATACACATCGCCTTTTATCCGGTGATTCTATGCTTCCTGAGTCTGTTCTTCTGCGAGAGGGTGGCCTCGGTATCGGTTCATGCCGCTTCCCTGATGCTCTACGCCACTGCCCTTGTGCTCGGAGCCGGATTCGGGACCATGTTCCCGGCCTTCAACACCATGTTCGTCAATCTCGGCCGGCACGACCAGCGCGGTACGGCCACCTCTACCTATCTTACCTCCTGGGATATAGGCATCGGTATCGGCCTGGTGCTGGGCGGCATCATAGGGGAGCACAGCTCGTTCTCCTACGCCTATCTGATGGGAGCCGGCCTCAGCCTCATCTCCCTGCTCGGCTTCGTCTTCTACGCCTCTCCCCACTTCCACCGCAACCGTGTCGAGTAAACTTCACTGGATTCGTTCGAATGGTACGTCTTATAATATATTGGTGTATTCTTGCGTCTGTAATAGTGTCATGCAGGTCTGACCGACATGATGCGGAGCATGGTGCAACCGTGGATATAGACAGTGACATAGAACGGCTTATAGAACTTTGTGATAAATATACTACATTGAACAGGCTGGACTCGGTACTGTATTATGCCGGAAAATTGGGAGAACTGCCGGGTGACAGGGCCTTTTTGTATTCCAATCTGTACACGGGCCAGTCCATGGTATTGTCTACGGGAAGTCCGGATGCTTTTGTCTGGCTGGACAGGGCCCTGAGTGTCTCCAGGCTTTCGACGGATACGGTGGCTTTGTGCAAACTGTACAATGCCATAGCTATTTACAAGATAGATTCGGAACTCAATTTCTACGAGGGTATAGATTATTTTATCAAGTCTCTGAATTTGTCCGGCGGCTCTTATCCGAAACAGTACCTGATAGCTCTTTGCAACCTTGCCTACGCTTATTATATGAGGAATGACATGGCAGGTCTTAAATATTCCGAGGAGGCATACAGACTTGCCGTTGAGGAAGGGGACGGGCATATCGCATTCAGTTCTGCCGTGATAACGGCTTATCAGCACTATATAAGGGGGGATATGGACATTGCCATGGATTACCTGCTGGAGACATTGTCGAAAACTGATGTGTATGGATGTCATACAGAGGTATATGCTCTATATGCCAATATCCTGCATACATTGGGCAGGGATGGTGAGGCGTTGGATTATTACAGGAAGTCCGTCAGCCATATCGGTTCGGCAACAGCGGTGGCGACTATAATGGCATGGCTGAGTTACGGTACATATCTGCTTGATACCGGAGATTATACCGGAGCCTCGTCAGCTATTGATTCAGGGATTGAGCTGGCGGTGCGGCACAGGCTCTATTCATGGCTGTATATGCTTTATCTCCGCAAATCTCAGTTACAGGAATCTGTGGGAGATTATCGGGAAGCATTGAAATACTTCAAGATGTATCAAAGTGAGTCGGACAGTATTTTCAGTCTGGAAAGGGAACATTCCATCAATGAGCTGCGCCTGAAATATGAGGCTGAGCAGCGGGAGAATAAACTCAAGGAGAAAGAACTCTCCCTGGTCAGATGGCAGAAAAAGCTCTGGATTTCCGTCATACTGTCTGTGTTTTTTGCCTCTGCCGCCATAGGGATTTTCATATATTTCCGCAAAAGGGAAAAAATGTACGGTCAGATGGTCCGGCAAAGGCTGGAAAAGCTGGAAAAGGAGAGTGTCTCTTTAAAGGGAGGAGGTGACTCCGACAAAGATGAGAGGAACAGCCGTATATTCGGAGAGATAGAAAAATTGATGAAGGAAGAGAAACTGTATGCGGATCCGAACCTGACCATTGACAGAATAGCCGGCATCATGAAGATGAACCGCACCTATATCTCTAATGCCATAAATTCGAAGACAGGAGGCAATTTCAACAATTATGTCAACACATACCGTATAGACGAGGCTGTCCGCCGTCTTTCAGATATGAATGACAATGCTCCTCTTAAAGCCATTGCAATGGATATAGGTTATAATCATATCCAGACATTCTCCTCGACTTTCTCAAAATACATAGGGATGTCTCCGGTAAAATTCAGGGAAAAGTCCCATGAGATTAAAAAGGAGAGAACAGTTCAGAATTCGTAAAATTGACAAAAACCGAACAGGAATATATTCAAAGGCGTTTTTTGTGATATTATTTTTGTGTCTGAACAAAAATACCAATGCCTATGGATACATCAAACTTAAAGATTTGTAAAACCATTCTTTTTTTAATGTCGGTTATCCTTTTATCATTGTCGGTGTCATCCTGCCGGCAGGAGGAATCTGCTTTAGTACCGCTGTCTGTGGAACTGTTGTCGGAGGATCCGGCTGTTACTGTAACTAATGACGGAAAAGCCGCCGTAGTAGAGTTCGGCCCTGACGGAGGTACCGTATCAGTCACTGTCTCGACTGTCTCTGAATGGGAATGGGATGCCGATGGCCTTGAGGACTGGTGCGACGTGTATCAAGCCGGCAAAGGTCTCTCCGTGCATTGCGGCCCATTGGAAGAGAACGCGCTGATGGAAGGTATGGTGATAATCAGGATTGGCGGCAAGGAAGCCGCTTACCTGCGCATACATCAGCAGGGGCTGGGAAGTGATCCGGTTATCTTTCTGGAAAGCAACGAGATTAATCTATATGACAATGGCGGTTTGACAGAACTGCGTGTGCTGACCAATATGGACACCTGGGATGTGGCAGCGGTCTCTGAAGACGGCGGCAGCCTGTCATGGCTTACTGTGTCCAAAAGTGAGCCGGGTAATGCTGTTCTGATCGATTGTGAGCAGAATACCGATACTGTCTCCCGCTCCGCTGTGATAAAAGTTACGGGAATGGACTCTGACGGAGAAACAGTGGAGAGTACGGTCCATCTCTCGCAGTGGGAAGCCAGTATGGTGTTCGAGGTCACTGTTGAGGCCGGAGAGACGGTGGCCCTGCCTTTCAAAGGCAATGTTGACCTGACTGTGGCATGGGACGATAATGTCTTCGAGACTATGGATTACAGTCTGGAGATAGCCGATGCTTCGCAATATATAAGGAAGACGTATGAGGCGGCCGGTGTTTACCATGTCCGTGTTGTCGGTTCGGCTGAGACAATGTCTTACGAGACTTATGAGGATGACAACTGGCCCGGTTATATTCCGGAGGCAGAGCTGCTTCCTCTTACAGGCCTGCTGCAGTGGGGAGACCTGGGGGTAACCAGTATGCGGAGCGCTTTCGCATATTCCGGCCTCTCGTATGTGGCTCCCGATACATACGGGAGGCTAAAGGGGGTCAGGAATATGAAGCGGATGTTTCTCGGGTGTGCTTCCCTTACAGAGATTCCGGAGGAGTTGTTTTATGCAGCCGTGGATGCGGAGACTTTCAGCGAGGTATTCAACGAGTGTACGGGTCTGACACAGATACCGGGAGATCTTTTCTCCAGGAATACCCGGGCAGATGATTTCAGCAGAGCCTCTGCCGCGTCAGGAGTGACATCTGTGCCTGAGGATCTGTTCGCCGCCAATACCG
>DXAW01000117.1 GCA_019116865.1 Candidatus Coprenecus stercoravium
TCTGTCAGGTGAGCGATACGGTAGGAAAATAGAGCAATCTGACTCTCTGCCGAGCCGGTGTCCGTATTAGACTTCCCGTATTTAGCGAAAATCTCTTGCTTCTTGTCTGCTGCAAGATACTCTGCCATAAAACCTTTAATAATTAAAACGTGTAAAAAACTATTTATCCCCGAAATCGGGGCTGCAAAGATATGTAATTTAAATCAAATTTTGCTACTTTTGTCTGCAAATTTTTCATTTCCAGATACTGATGCCACCGAGAAACTCACAGAAAGTCATCACTGTCCCTGAGATAGGGAATGTCCTCCTGAGCAAAAGGGCAGGGACGGCGCGGCTGCGCATCAGCGTATCCCCCAGACGCGGAGTAGTGGTGTCCCTACCGCGGATGCTGCCGTACTCCGTCGCCGAGGAATTTCTGCTGTCCAAGCGGCAATGGGTCATGGACGCGCTGCACAGACAAGCGCTGAGGCAGCGGAAAACGGCCGGAGAAGGCAGGACGGCAGCAGTCCCCGACAACCCTTCCGATCTGAGACGGATGCGTGAGGAAGCACGTGCGGTGCTGGCTCCCAGGCTGCTGGAAATGGCCGGAGCATACGGCATACCGTTCAGGGGGCGTATCGCCGTAAAGAACAATGTCTCCAACTGGGGCTCATGCTCTTCGAAAGGTAATATCAACCTCAACATGCGCCTGATTCTCCTCCCGGAGCATCTGCGGGACTATGTCCTCCTGCACGAGCTCTGCCACATCAGGCATCAGGACCACGGCCCGGCCTTCCACGCAATGCTGGACTCCATGCTGCACGGACAGGAGCAGGCCTTGAGAAAGGAACTAACATCATGGCAAATTATTTAATTTAATATTCACACTATGATAAAACAACGGTTTTTACTTTTACTGCTGGCCGTTCTGGCACCACTTACAGCATCTGCTGACAGAGTCTCACAGAAACAGGCGGCGGACGCTGCGGCCGCATTCTTCAACAATGCCGCAGGAACAGGAGCCGCACAGACATCCGCCGGTTCCGTAAGACTGATTATGGACAGCGAGTCCCTGCCGGGCATCTCACGGGCTTCCGTAGATCCGGCATTCTACGTATTCGACAATACATCAGGCCCCGGCTTCGTCATCATCTCCGGTGAGGACGCCGCCATGCCCGTGCTCGGATACTCCTTCGAGAACGACTGGGCGGAAGGCAGCAGACTGCCTGAGAACCTGCTTTCATGGATGGAAAGCATGAGGGGTGCCATAGCCGCAGTCCGGGCCGACAACACACAGCCCTCGGCAGCCGTGGCCAACGCATGGAAAGCCATGGACTACGGCAATGTAATAGTGGACATGGAGACCGCACTCTGGAATCAGGAGGAGCCTTACTGCGACCTGTGCCCTGTAGTGCGCGGGACGACCGCCGCCACCGGATGCTCGGCCACCGCACTGGCCATCATCATGCGCTACCACCGCTGGCCGGCAAAAGGTACCGGCACGCTTCCGTCTTACAGAACTTCCAGCACGACCATACCCGCACTTAAGCTGGGCCACACCTACGACTGGGACAACATGCCCATGCAATACACCGGGGGCGAGACTTCCGCACAGGAAGAAGCCGTAGCAGTGCTGATGCGTGACTGCGGCTATCTCATGAAGTCGGACTACGGCGACAGATACAGCAGCGGCACAGGCGCTTCATTCGCCGATATACCGGCTCCGCTGATTGAGCACATGGACTACGACAACAGCACCAGGCACGTGATGCGCTACTACTACCCCACCTCCGAATGGCTGCAAATGATGAAGGACGAGCTGGACAACAATCGTCCCGTACTCTACGGCGGAGCCACCTACAGCGGCGGAGGACACGCATTTGTACTTGACGGCTACACCGACAACGACTTCTTCAGCGTCAACTGGGGCTACAGCGGCAGATCCAACGGATACTTCAAGCTCGACGCCCTCGATCCCAACAGCCAGGGAGTAGGCAGCTCTTACGGAGGATACAATTACGACCAGGACGCTGTCATCGGCCTGCAGAAAAGCACCGGCACCAGCGGCAATTTCGAGGAGATACGCTTCCTCAGCCACAGCAGCACCCCGCTCAACGGCCTGAATGTATCCACCAAGGAGATAACTCAGGGACAGTCCTTCACTATCTCCAGCGGATACTACTTCAACATCGGAGCCTACTCCATAAGGAACTGCCGGATACTCGTAGCCATGGCGGACAGTGAAGGCAATATTGTAGAGGAACTTGCCACACAAAGTCACAGCAGCACATTCGAACCGGGCAACGGATCGGCCATTTCCCAGCAGAGGATAAGCATCCAGTCCACTATACGCGCCGGATACCGTCTCCGGGCATACTGGAAAAGTGCCGACACTCCCGAATGGACAGTCATCAAGGGCAATGAAGAGGAAGGCTGCACATGGGACATCGTACTCGTAGAGGAAGACCCCCTGGACGAAAGCACCGACCTGGTCTACAACAAGACCAACAAAACTCTTAGCATCACGACCCTTGACGGAGCCGCCATCTCGCTTCTGGATGCGGACGGAAAAACGGTGAAAGACGGGCTTAAAGGCTCGGCGGACAAGGCCGTGAGCATGAGCCTCGAAGACCTTAAGGCCGGAAATTACACCCTGATGCTGAAAAAAGGCTCCCAGACAGTGGAACTGACATTGCACATCTAACTAACTTCAAGGCACTATGATAAAAAGCATATACACATCAGCCGCAGTCATTCTTCTCAGCCTGGCAGCTCTGACCATATCATCCTGCCGGGAGGAAAATGAGAAGACCGGCCTTACTGACAACTCCATCATCCTGCCCGACAATCTGGCGCCTGTATTCAGCGCAGCAGGAGGCACCGTCAACATAAACTTCACTTCCACAGCCTCATGGACAGCGGAGACAGACCAGCAGTGGTGCGGAGTATCACCGGAAGAAGGAGATGCCGGTAACAATATCATACTCACCCTGACAGCAGCGGAGAATCCTGAGTACGACGAGAGGAATGCGACTCTTATCCTGCGCTCCGGGAACTGCGAGAAACGCGTCACCCTCACTCAGAAACAAAAAAGCGCCCTGACCGTCTCCTCCAACAAGATAGAAGTCGGCCAGAAAGGCGGTCCCATATCCATTGAGGCCGAGCACAATTATTCTCTGGAATATTCCATTGAAGAATCCGCCTCCGGCTGGATTACGCCGGTCAGGACCAAGGGAATGGAGACCACCACACTGTCCTTCACCGTAGATGAGAATGATTCGGGCGACAAAAGGGAGGGACGCATAATCCTCACCAGCGGAGACAACACGGAGACAGTCACGGTATATCAGGAGACCGAACCGTCCCTCGTTCTGACCAAGGACGAGTACACTGTAGGCAGTGCAGGAGAGACCGTCACCATCCAGCTCCGCAGCAACGTCCCCTACGAGATGACCATGCCCTCCGGAGCCGACTGGCTCAAAGAGAACAACACCAGAACCTCATCCACCTACACCAGATACATCACGGTGGCCGCCAACGATACTTACAGCCAACGCTCGGCGGAGATAATTTTCAGCAGCCCGGACTACGGTCTCGCCGACACGGTGACCATCACCCAGCTTCAGAACAACGCCATTGTAGTGGCCGAGAGCATGTACACCATCGCAGCCGAAGGAGGTGCGCTGACCTTCCCCGTCAACACCAATGTGTCATTCAGCACATCCATCCCCCAAGGATGCACATGGATAAAGCAGGCTGCATCCACCAAAGCTCTGGAAGAAAAAGAAATCAGCCTCACCATAAGCCAGAACACCGACCCCTACTCACGTGAGGCCGAGGTCACCTTCTCTTTCGAGGACATAAAGCAGACAGTCACCATACGCCAGTACGGCACACAGACCTCCGGAGTATTCAGACTCACACATGAGAACACCGCTCTGACCATACCTTATATAACAGGCGGCTCATTCTCATCCGGCACCATAGACTGGGGCGACAACTCCTCGGAGCAGTACGCCACAGGGCTGTCACATATCTACAGCAGCCGCGGCTCCCATACGGTCACCGTACTGTGCCAGGGAGCTGAGACGATATCCATCGAAGGCCTCGTAGGCATCACTGACCTCGACCTGACCAGTTTCTAACAACTGTCACGGATATCACGACACCAGAGGGCAACCCAAAAGGAAATTTCTCCTTCTGGGTTGCTTTCTTTTTGGTTTTCTAAAACAATTTCACTATATTGCGACCATAAACCGAAACCAGACTGAGACTTAAACACTCCTAAACCACTGAACTTTTTACTCACTTTTAAATTATTTTAAGCTATGAGAAAGTTTTTACTTCACCGCAGCTACATTCGCCACATCCTGTGTCGAGACCACTGAATCCGAAACTGTAACCGCCATGAGAGAGGCCAAGCTGGCCCTTCTTGAGGCTCAGGTAGAACAGGCCCAGAACGATGTGCTGGCCGACTCACTCAATACTCTGAAAGAGATGCTGGAAGCGCAGAAAGAGTTGATAAACCTCCAGAATGAGATTAACGGCAATGTCGGCATCAACGAGAAATTTCAGGAGCTGTATCTTTCTTACACAACTAAGGCTGCCGAGTTGGTCGAGTTCAAATACGACCTCTATGATCAGCAGCAGAAACTGACATATTACCTGAATGACTCTGCCGGCTTATACACTTCAAACAAGCCGCTGATAGCCGAGCAGCAGAAGAACATCACCGACTGGCAGAATCAGATAGCCGCACTTGAGGCCTACACAGGCAAGGACAAGGCCGATCTTCAGGCCGATTATAACCGTCTCACTCAGGAATACGACAATGCCAACGCCGATCTCTTACTGAAGACCCAGACAGCGACAGACGCCAAGACCGCATGGGACAATCTATTCAACACAAAATACAACATCGATAATATAAATGCAGGCACACACCGCTATCTGGCCGCCCTCGCCGAACTGCAGATATATGGTTTATCAGGCATATATATCGAGGATTATACCACATTTTCCGATCCAAGACTCGAATACTACGCCGGCACATCTGAGCTGCCAGCCACTCTTGGCAGCTATAGAATTTTGTTGTTTGCATACGAATCTGAACTAATCCAAATAAAATATGACTTGAACAACGATCTTAAGTCTGATGAAGAACTCCTCGGCGTACCTTCTTCCGGAAGCGGAGAGACAGCTGTAGCAGCCACGGGATTGCACAAACAACTCGAGGATGCTGAGGCTCTGCTCAAGGCAGCCATAGGGGCAGATCCTATGGACGAGTCAGAGGTAGACCGCCTCCAGTCAGAGGTGAACGATCTAAAGGCCCTAGTCAATTACTATACAGTCATCATCGAGCGAAAGAAAGACGAAATAAAAGAATTTGACGCTCTGACGGCACAGGTTACAGGTGAGAATAAAGAGGCCTACTTTGCTGAAGCCAAGGCTCTCGGAGAGAGCACCGAGGTCAAGACCTATTTCGACGCACTGGTGCCACTGCAGGCTTCTCAGAATACCTATGACAATATCTCAGCCGAGCGCAACATCATAGGCGGCTACCTGAGCAGCTTCAGCGATCTGCCCGACGTTCAGGCCGAGATTGCCGAACTAGAGGCAAATATAGCAAATGCAGAGGCCTATATAGCCGAGCTGGAGAACAATCTCTATGACAGGCATCTCGCCATCCAGATTATACGCAATGAGATTTCCCGCCTGACCGAGCAGATTTCTATTCTGGAAGAATGCGTCGCCATAGCCAAGAAGGCTATTGACGAGTATATCGCCGCCATGTAACAACCTCTAAACAGACTGAATTATGATTAAACGGATTATTATCATGCTGACCGCAGTCATAGCGCTCACCTGCACTGCGGCCCGGGCACAGGAGAGAGGGGCCAACCAGAATGACCTCACTTTCGCAGTGACCGCCGGCTACAACGGCAGCGTGCTTCAGTCTGCGCCGGACGGCAACAGGACATCCTATTCGATAGCCGCGCCCGTAAACGACAAGTCCCTGGGCGTGGGCTTCGAGCTCGGATGGTTCTTCCTTGACTTGTGGCGCATGAATATCGGAGGCGGATTCAGCTTCACCAATTCCCCGGGTTACCCCGGCATACCGGGCACCTATGACATTCCCGGCTCTACACTCGGAGACGGCTCGATACCTGACTACGATGCGGTAGTCAACCGCAACACCATGCAGTTCAACGTCTCGCTCGGATTTGACCGCTATTTCCGCACAGGCGTGGAAGGGCTTCTCCCCTACGTCGGCATCAAGGCCGGCTACGCCTACGGTCAGGATATAGCCTTCAAGGACGATGAGACCTGGATGGGTCAGTCCGCCGGCGAGGCTTTCGCCATCAGAGGAGCAGTGACTGTCGGTGTGGACTACTACTTCACCGAGGCCTTCTTCATAGGAGCCTCCATCGACCCCTTCGCCTATACCTACAACTACTCGATGGTCAAGCCGCAGGCCGGTCTCGGAGCACTTGCCGCAGACAGCCACAACTTCGCTGCCTTCGCAGCTCCTACCCTAAAGATAGGCTTTGCGTTCTAAACCACTGCTGTAACATAAAAAAAGACGGCCCTGACGGACCGTCTTTTTTTATGTATATCCATATACTGTGCTCAGACTGTCAGTGTCAATTCCATGGACAGAGTGTCACCGGTCACCTTGAGGGTGTAGTCACCGGCTTCGAGACCGCTGATATCCAAAGTAACCGATGTACCTGACGCTGCCTCGGCGGCCATACGGCCTTCGGAATCGATAAGCGAGACCGTAATCTGCTCCTGGGCTGTAAGAGTCACAGTGCCGGCGGCTTTATCATACGCAAGACCTACTTCGCCGGACACATCTTCCGTACCTGTGTCCGGCTGTATGCCGATAATGGCGTCCTGCAGATAGTTCAGCTCGTAAAGATTGCCGTTTCTCTCCACATTGAGGGCATCGAGCAGAAAATAACCGTTGGACTCACCGCACCAGCCCCAGTTGACTCTGAAAAAGTCGTTGTCGGTATAGCCGTCAAGCACGAAGGCGTGAGCGGCATATGAGGCCGTGCAGCCAGCATACAGTACCGGTCTGCCGCCGTCCAGTTCGGCCTTCATCATGTCCAGCCACTCCTGCGCCGTATAATCGGCACGGGTAACATGTCTGACACTTTCGTCATAACCCATATACTTGACAAGCGGCTCCGGGATATCCTTCATATACGAGCCAGTACCGCCATTGTCCCTTGCGCGGTAGTCCGACTCTATCATATAACCGCAGTCACGCATCAGAACCGCCACCGCCCCGGCCTGCTCTTCGGTATAGGACGAGCTGTAGTCAGCCAGCATATTGTCCCAGTTATATGTGTGACCCAGAGTCAGAGCCTCCACAGGGCGTTTGTCGGTAAGCGTGGTATACGCAGGGATGGTACCTGTGCCCTTCTCCGGCCATCTGAAATAATACATGACGGACGCCAGGGCAGTGGCCGCACAGCCTGTGGCCGCAGTCTGACCGTCCACGACCGGACAAAGGTCGCAGAACGGTTCCTCCTGCCCCCACCTGGCCGTCTCCAGCTCTACGACCGGAGTGCCGTACTCCGGCCCGCTCCATGCGGCAGCCGTACTTTCCGACTGACTGATACCCATTGCGCGCACGGCCATAATCTCCTTACGCATATCCTCCATCCACGAACGGAGACCGGGCGCCATATCACCGTCTTCCGGAAAGCTGTTCTCAAAAGAGTAGCCCAGCACCGGCATGACAGCATCCTCTGCGGACACTATGACGAAACCGTGTCCGTCAGCATTGTCGAATACATAGAAAGCATCTTCCACGCTCATCACCATAGTGACGGACGGAACCCGGTTCCTGGAGAAGCCGCCCGTCTCCGCACGGCTGAAAAACTCCGCCGCAGTCTCCGCAGCCTGCTGCCGCGTCACTCTCTCCGCCGAAGCCGTCAATGATACCAGCAGCATGGCGAGAGCTGATATAATAAAATCTCTGCGCATCAGAATCCGGATATGTCAAGGTTAGTAATACCGGATATGTTTTCTATCGCCACCTTCTCCGCTCCGGTGCAGGAAATGGTGACAGTGTACGGGCCGTCTGACTCATAGTCATGGCTCAGGTCCTCCGAATATGCCTCGACAGCCGAACCATCGCCCCAGTCGACCGTCCCTTCCGAGAATGTGCCGCCCGAAACCGCAGGCACCTGGAACCCGGCATTGGAATGAGTCACCTTCAGGACGCTTTGGGTACTTTCTTCTTCTTCGACCACAGGAGGTTCATTGGGAGTGACAGTCTCCTCCTCGCAGGACATTACCGCCAGGACGGCTGTCAGGAGGAAGGACATTTTGCAAATAGTCTTTATCATAATAGTTACGTTGCTTTTGTGCAAAATTAGTGAAGTTATCTCCAATATTCCAAAAAATATAGTTTATATTTGCATCCGGCAAGGGGGTGCCTTCCCCGAATCGGGAGGCTGAGATTACACCCTATGAACCTGATACGGTTAGTACCGTCGGAGGGATATATTATGAGCTTTCAAGTACAATTCATCTCCCATTTTACAGATAGCATCTCCTATCTGGACTCCATACGCATCGCCCTGGAAGGCGGTTGCCGATGGATTCAACTCCGCATGAAACATGCTTCCCCTGAGCAGGTGCGCAGTACTGCGGCGCAGGCACTGCCGCTCTGCAGACGCTACGGTGCTGTCCTGATACTGGACGACCACGTGGAGCTGGTGCGTGAGACCGGTGCCGACGGGGTACATCTGGGGCTGACCGACATGCCTGTGGCAGAGGCCCGCAAACTGCTGCCCGGCGGACAGTTCATAATCGGCGGCACCGCCAACACCCTTGCGGATATACGCCTGCACGCAGCATCCGGAGCGGACTACATAGGCTGCGGCCCGCTGCGTTTCACCACCACCAAGGACAAAGACAAACTCGCCCCGGTCCTGGGCATAGAAGGCTACCGGAGTGTCATCGACGGTATGCGCCGTGAATCGCTGACCCTGCCCGTAGTGGGCATCGGGGGAGTGACGGCCGAGGACATCCCTGCGCTGGCGGCCACCGGACTGAGCGGAATCGCCCTGAGCGGAAGCATCCTCCGCGCACCGGATCCTGTGGCGGAGATGCGCAGGGTCATCAACATTGCAAACTCCATACACTAATACAATATGAACGACAATATCAGAATCACCTATCCGGATTCGGAAAAAGTCTATATGCAAGGCTCACTCCATCCGGATGTGAAAGTGGGAATGCGGAAAGTCACCCTCACTCCCACAGTGACCGTAAAGGACGGGAAAAAGAGCGTCACCGAGAATGCTCCGGTCTACCTGTACGACACCAGCGGAGCCTACAGCGACCCGTCAGCGGAGATAGACCTCCGCAAGGGACTTCCCAGACTGCGTGAGAAATGGATACTCTCCCGGGAAGTGGAGCAGCTGCCGCAGGTATCATCCGAGTACGGCCGGGAACGGCTGGCAGACAAGTCTCTGGATCATCTGCGCTTCGAACACATCCGCCTGCCCTACAGAGCCAAGGAAGGCGCACAGGTGACCCAGATGTACTACGCCAAACAAGGCGTCGTAACCCCCGAGATGGAATATGTGGCCATCCGTGAAAATATGAACTGCAAGGCCATGGGCATCGACACCCATATCACCCCGGAGTTCGTAAGGGACGAGATAGCCGCCGGACGCGCCGCCCTGCCGGCCAACATCAACCACCCGGAAGCCGAGCCTATGATTATCGGACGCAACTTCCTGGTGAAGATTAACACCAACATCGGCAACTCCGCCACCACCTCAACCATAGAAGAAGAGGTGGAGAAGGCTGTATGGAGCTGCAAATGGGGAGGTGATACTCTCATGGACCTGTCCACCGGCGCCAACATCCATGAGACCCGTGAATGGATTATCCGCAACTGCCCGGTACCCGTAGGCACCGTGCCCATGTACCAGGCCATGGAGAAAGTCAAAGGACGGGCCGAGAAACTTACATGGGAGCTGTTCAGGGACACTCTCATCGAACAGTGCGAGCAGGGAGTGGACTATTTCACCATACACTGCGGTATCCGCCTGAAAAACGTGCATCTGGCCGACAGCCGTCTGTGCGGCATGGTCAGCCGCGGAGGCAGCATCATAGCCTCATGGTGCCTGGCCCACAACAGAGAGAGCTTCCTTTACGAGCATTTCGACGACATCTGCGATATCTGCGCCCGGTATGACGTGGCGCTGTCTCTGGGTGACGGTCTCCGTCCGGGAGCCATCCGTGACGCCAACGACGCAGCCCAGTTCGCAGAGCTTGACACTATGGGCGAACTGGTGGAAAGGGCATGGGCCAGAAATGTACAGGCATTTATCGAAGGCCCCGGCCATGTGCCCATGCACAAGATAGCAGAGAACATGGAGCGGCAGATCGAGAAATGCCACAATGCGCCTTTCTACACCCTCGGTCCCATAGTTACCGACATCGCCCCCGGCTACGACCACATCACCAGTGCAATAGGAGCCGCCCAGATAGGCTGGCTGGGCACTGCGATGCTCTGCTACGTGACCCCCAAGGAGCATCTGGCTCTTCCGAAAAAGGAGGACGTCCGCATAGGAGTGGTGACCTATAAGATAGCCGCCCACGCAGCCGACCTGGCCAAAGGACATCCCGGAGCACAGGTAAGGGACGACGCCCTGAGCAAGGCCCGCTTTGAGTTCCGCTGGAAAGACCAGTTCAACCTCAGCCTGGACCCGGAACGTGCCCTCGAATATTACAAGGAGGCCAACCACGTGGGCGGAAAGTACTGCACCATGTGCGGGCCCAACTTCTGCGCCATGCGCATCAGCAGCCAGCTCCGCGACTGCGGACTTTCTACAGAGGGCGAGGAAGTATCACCTGATCAGACAATTTAAAAACACATAACAACCATGATTGAGACAAAAGTATCCAGAGGTATCATCAGTACCTATTTCGACAAACTTCAGGACTGCCTCGAACTGGACGCCGCCATCGTAGGCGGAGGCCCGTCGGGCATCGTAGCCGCATACTATATGGCCAAGGCCGGACTGAAAGTGGCCCAGTTTGACCGCAAGCTGGCTCCCGGCGGAGGCATGTGGGGCGGAGCCATGATGTTCAACCAGATAGTAATCCAGGAAGAAGCCATGCACATAGTACGTGACTTCGAGATCAACCATACTCCGTATGAGAACGGACTCTACACCATGGACTCGGTGGAGAGCACATCGTCACTCCTGTACCACGCCGTACACGCAGGTGCCCGCATCTTCAACTGCTATTCGGTGGAGGATGTGATATTCAAGGACGGCAAGGTGAGCGGAGTCGTGGTCAACTGGACACCCGTACTGCGTGAAGGTCTGCATGTGGACCCGCTGAACATCCTGGCCAAGGTCGTAGTGGACGGCACCGGCCATGATAGCGAGATAGCCGCCACCGTCGCCCGCAAGAACGGCATCCGCCTGGCCACCGAGACCGGCGGCGTCATCGGCGAACGCTCACTCGACGTAACATCCGGAGAGCAGGAAGTCGTAAACGGCACCAAGGAGATATATCCCGGCCTGTATGTCTGCGGCATGGCCGCATCGGCAGTGTCCGGTACACCCCGTATGGGACCTATCTTCGGCGGCATGCTCCTCTCCGGCAAAAAAGTCGCCGACGAGATCATCGCCCGCCTCAGAAAATAAGACGTCAACGGTAAAAATGACGCAGAGGACCGTGGCCGTGGCCGATCTTAAGATTGGCTGCGGCCACGATTGCATTATGCACATAACCTATCCCGGAGCTGACAGCCTCACGGAGAGGACGGCCGGCACCGAGAAACGTAGCCACGGCCGAGGAGAGAGTACAGCCCGTGCCGTGCAGATTGTGCGTCTGTATCCTGTCGGACTGAAACATCACCACACCGTCATTGTCACAGAGGATGTCCACCGACTGCGGGCCGGGCTGGTCAGGATTGAGATCACCGCCCTTCACCAGGACGGCGCACCCATAGCGCTGATGCAGACCGGCAGCCGCCGACGCCATATCGTCCAATGACTTCAGAGGACGACCGGCAAGACGGGACGCCTCATCGATATTAGGGGTAATCAGATGCGACTTAGGGATAATCTCAGAGCACAGGGCATCCACAGCTTCCGGCATGGCCAGCGAGTCCTTGCTGGTCGATACCATGACCGGGTCAGTCACCACATACAGGACAGGATGTACCGACAGCTGAGCGGCTATAGCCTTTACAATAGGCACAGTGCCCGTCATACCTATCTTCACGGCATCCACGGCCAGATCGGACATCACCGCATCTATCTGTTGGCCGACAATCTTCGCCGGCACATAATCCACAGCCTTTACTCCCTGAGTGTTCTGCACGGTAACAGCGGTAATGGCCGCAGCGGCATAACCGCCGCAGGCCGATATGGCCTTGATATCGGCTTGGATTCCGGCTCCCCCGGAAGGGTCTGATCCGGCAATCGACAATACTATTGGATAATCTTTCATGACATCACTCGAAATAAAAAAGGGGCGGACTGTCAATCCACCCCGTTAATTTCAATCAACTTATATTCAAAAATGTATCAAAATGTGTACATTTTATTACCATACATTCAGAGGACGACCGGCAACAAGAGAATGCGCAGCATTCCTAACCTTCTCGATAACTGCCTCGTTCTCAACATCGGAGAGCACCTCGTCGATAAGTTCTACGATAGTCTCCATATCTTTCTCAACCAGACCTCTTGAGGTGATGGCAGGTGTACCTACACGGATACCGGAAGTGGTGAACGGTGTACGGCTGTCGAAAGGCACCATGTTCTTGTTGACTGTGATGTCGGCGCGTACAAGGGTCTTTTCAGCCACCTTACCTGTCAGGTCAGGGAACTTGGTACGGAGGTCAATCAGCATCAGGTGGTTGTCAGTACCGCCGGACACAATCTTGTAACCCCTGTCGATGAATGCCTTGGCCATGGCTGCGGCATTTTTCTTGACCTGCATCTGGTACTCCTTGAACTCAGGCTGAAGAGCCTCATAGAATGCTACCGCCTTGGCTGCGATGCAGTGCTCCAGAGGACCGCCCTGGATGCCGGGGAATACGGCGGAGTTGATGAGCTGCGACATCATCTTGATCTGACCCTTGGGAGTCTTCAGGCCCCAGGGATTCTCGAAGTCCTTGCCGATGATGATGGCACCTCCACGGGGTCCGCGGAGAGTCTTGTGAGTCGTAGTGGTGACGATATGAGCGTACTTCACAGGGTTGTCCAACAGACCTGCGGCAATAAGACCGGCAGGGTGAGCCATATCGACCATGAAGATAGCGCCTACCTTGTCGGCTATCTCACGCATCCTCTTCCAATCCCACTCACGGGAATAAGCGGAGGCTCCGCCGACGATCAGCTTGGGCCTGCACTCGAGGGCTGTCTTCTCCATCTGGTCATAATCCACGCGGCCTGTCTCCTCGTTGAGCCTGTAAGCTACGGGATGGTAGTTGATACCGGACATATTGACGGGCGAGCCGTGAGTAAGGTGACCGCCGTGTGCAAGGTCGAGACCCATGAATGTATCACCGGGCTTGAGGCATGCCATGAACACGGCCATATTGGCCTGTGCTCCGGAATGAGGCTGTACGTTGGCGAACTCGGCTCCGTAAATCTCCTTGAGGCGGTCGATGGCAAGCTGCTCCACCTGGTCCACTACCTCGCATCCGCCATAATAGCGTGCTCCGGGATAGCCTTCAGCATATTTATTGGTCAGACAGGAACCAAGTGCCGCAAGCACATTGTCACTGACAAAGTTCTCAGAGGCGATCAGCTCAATACCGTGAAGCTGTCTGCTCTCCTCTTTCTTGATAAGTTCCGAAATTTGAAGATCCTGTTTCATGATATATAATTAAACTTTTATTTTTTCATTTAACTTTGCGAAAGTACGCAAAAATTTACCGTTGACAAAATGTTTAGAAAATTATTGAACAGCGAACTCGGACGTCCCGATATCGAAAAATATAAAACACTGGATAAAAGTCCTATAACTGTAGTCCTGGACAATGTCCGCAGCCGGCACAACATAGGTTCCGCATTCCGCACCTGCGATGCGTTCAGGGCTGCCGGGATAGTGCTCTGCGGCATCAGTTCGACACCTCCTGCGCCTGAGATTCACAAATCCGCGCTCGGAGCCGAATTCTCAGTCGACTGGGTTTACCGTCCCGACACCGTTGAGGCCGTAAAAGAGCTGAAATCCAAGGGATACACCATCATAGGCGTCGAACAGACCGAGAACTCCGTATCCACTGATGATTTTCTTTACGGCAGGAGACGTCTGGAGGCGGACGGACGGTATGCGGTGATTTTCGGAAACGAAGTCCACGGCATCGCCCAGGAAGCGGTAGACCTGTGCGACTTCACCCTTGAGATACCCCAGTACGGGACAAAGCACTCTCTCAATGTATCGGTGGCGACCGGCATAGTCCTGTACGTCCTTAGCCGGGGCCTGCACGTCTAGGGATTCATCAAATCCTTGTTGACAAAGCGGATGATGTCGTATATCGAATCTATGGCCGCTGCCGCAGGGCCTTCCGGATCTATCAGTTTGGCCCTGTTATAGGCATTGATGGCATCACCCCACAGTTCATGTCTACGGTATATACCGCCCAGCAGAAACCACGCCTGGGCATTCTGAGGCTCGGCGTCAAGCAGACGCTCTATCTCGCCTCTGGCATCATCCAGACGGCCCGATGCGATAAGCCTCTCTATTTCTGTAATTGTCGTCATAACATTCTTTCTTTATACAAGACCGCTGAATCCCATAAAGGCCATTGCCAGGATGCCGGCCGTAATCAAAGCAATTGGAGTGCCATTGAACGCCTTGGGCACCGAGACAAGCTCAAGCTGCTCCCTGATACCTGCGAAAAGCACCATCGCCACGCCAAAACCCAGTGCGCTGGAGGCCGCATAGACCACGGTCTCTCCCAGATTGAGCATATGGGCCTCTCCGCCGAATGTGAACTCCTTGGTCACCACGCTGATGGCCACACCGAGCACGGTACAGTTGGTGGTTATAAGGGGCAGGAATATTCCCAGAGCCTGATACAGTGACGGAGAGATCTTCTTGAGGATAATCTCCACCATCTGCACCAGTGCCGCTATGACTAGGATGAACACTATCGTCCTCATGAACTCTACCCCCAGAGGCACCAGCACATACTGATGAAGCAGATAGGTGACAAGCGTCGACAGGGTTATCACAAACACCACCGCAGCGGACATACCGGTGGCCGTGCCCACTTTGTTGGAGACACCCAGGAAAGGGCAGATACCCAGGAACTGGGCCAGCACTATATTATTGACGAATACCGCCGATATGATTATTATCAGATATTCCATGATCAAGCCTTTTTGTTAGTCAGTTTTCTGAAAATCACCATAAGATAGCCCAGCACCATGAATGCGCCGGGAGCCAGTACGAACGCCAGCATACCGTCTCCCTCGGCCAGTTTCATGCCGAAGAAAGACATATTGCCCAGCAGCTCGCGGACCATTCCGATGAGAGTAAGGGCAAGTGTGAATCCAAGTCCTATGCCGATACCGTCCAGGGCAGAGTCCACAGGCGTATTCTTGTTGGCGAACGCCTCCGCCCTGCCGAGGATGATGCAGTTGACCACAATCAGAGGTATGAACAGGCCCAGGGCCGAATACAGGGCCGGCACATACGCCTGCATGACCAGCTCGAGAACGGTAACGAACGAGGCGATGATCACGATATAGGCCGGAATCCTCACCTTGTCCGGAATGAGCCCGGCAAGCAGGGATATGAACACATTGGACAGTATGAGTACGAAAGTCGTGGCGAGTCCCATGCCCATACCGTTTATCGCGGAAGTGGTGGTACCCAGGGTCGGGCACATACCGAGAACAAGGATAAAGGTGGGGTTGTCCTTTATGATACCTTTGGTAATAATGCTCAGCTTACTCATATTCCGCTTTATTTTGAATTGTCAACAATAATCTTCTGATACACCCTCCATGCCCTGTCAACCGCATCGCAGTAAGCTCTGGAAGTGATAGTGGAAGCCGTGATGGCATCCACGTCTCCCCCGTCCTTCCTGACTTTAAGGCTGAATGACGCCGGGCTTCTGCCCTCGAACTGGGAGTAGAACGCAGGCTCGGTCATCTTGGCGCCCAGACCGGGAGTCTCGGCATGGGAGATTACGGACGTGCCGACGATATTGCCGTCCATATCGAATCCCACCATCACATTTATCGTACCGCTGAATCCCTTGGAAGTAAAGGATTCCACGGCATAACCCACGACTTCGCCGTCCTTTCTGGCCGGATATACGGTCACCTGTTCTCCGTCAATCTCCACTTGCAGGCTTTCCGACGACGGCTCATTGTCGAACTCAGGCGTAACGAGGGCTATGGCGTTGTTGGTCTTCTTTATCTGCTCGCTGTCTATCTTGTCCTTGGTCAGCACATACACTCCTCCGAGCAGGGCCGAGCAGGCCAGACAGACGAGAAACAGGCACAGCACCATGCTGCGCAATGTTGATTCCTTAGGCATGACTCACCTCCTTCCCGAACCTTGCGGGCTTTATGTATTTATTGAGCAAAGGCACTATCGAGTTCATGATGAGGATAGCGAACGATACTCCCTCCGGATAGGAACCGAAGAAACGTATGAGAACAGTTATCACTCCTATGCCTATGCCGTATATGATCATTCCCTTAGTCGTCATCGGAGACGTCACGTAGTCCGTGGCCATGAACACCGAGCCGAGCAGCAGGCCTCCTGTAAGGATATTGAACAGAGGGTCGGTGTACTGCTGAGGGTCGATGAGCCAGAAGATGCCGGTCATGACAGCCACAGTCAGCACTATGGTCACCGGGATATGGGGACGTATCACTCTGCGGACCAGCAGATAGACGAAACCAAGAATGACAGCCAGCGCAGACACCTCTCCGGCCGAGCCTCCGGCACGTGCGAAAAGCATCTGTCCGTAGGTCAGGGAAGGATTGGCGGCCATTATCTGATCCACTGTAAGACCCTGCGCCAGTCCCTCATTAATCAGAGCCAGAGGAGTAGCACCGGTAACGGCGTCAATCCCCGGCCTGAAGCATGAGGCCGGCACAGTCCAGTCCGTCATGATTACAGGGAAGGATATCAGCAGGAACACACGGCCCACCAAAGCCGGATTGAAAATATTGTGTCCCAGGCCTCCGAAAGTCATCTTGGCAACACCTATGGCAACTGCGGAACCTATCACCGCAATCCACCACGGTGCTGTGGGAGGCAGGTTGAGGGCCAGAAGGACACCGGTCACTGCCGCTGACAGGTCCGTTACGGTAACCCTGGTCCGGAGCATGTATTTCTGAATCAGAAATTCCACTCCCACACAGGTAATCACCGCCACGGCCAGAAGCATTATGGCCCTAAGCCCGTAGAAATACACGGCTGCCAGCACGGACGGAGCGAGGGCTATCAGAACGTCCCTCATTATCTTCCCGGTGCTTTCAGCCCCGTGAATATGCGGTGCGGGAGAAACTATAAGCTTACTCATATTTATCGTTTCGTTTTATCAATTACTTTTTGGGACGGCCTCTCATAATCCTCATCACATCGGCCTTGGCCATACGTATGTGGTCCAGCAGCGGTATGTAAGCCGGGCAGGTGTACATACAGCATCCGCATTCTATACAGTCATACACCTTCTCGTGCTCCAGCTCATCCATGCGTCCGGCTCTGGCCAGCTTGTTGAGCAGATAAGGCTCCAGACCCATAGGACAGGCCTGCACGCATTTGCCGCAACGGATACACTCTCCCTCCTCCCGACGTCTGGTCTGAGCATCCGTAAGAAGCAACAGGGAAGAGGTACTTTTGACTGACGCAGCGGACAGGTTGGACACGGCCTTTCCCATCATGGGACCGCCGCTGACGACCTTTACGGCCTGCTGCGGAATACCGCCCACAACCTCCAGTATCTTCTCGAATGGAGTTCCGACTCTAAGCAGATAGTTGTGCTGAGAGTCCATGCAGTCCCCTGTCACGGTCATCACTCCCTCAAACAGAGGCTTGTTCTTCTGGACCGCCTCATATACGGCGAATGACGTGCCGACATTCTGGACTACCACACCTGCATCTATGGGCAGTCCCATGGAAGGTACCTTGCGCCCCGTAACCGCATCTATCAGCTGCTTCTCGCCTCCCTGCGGATATTTCTTACGCAGAGGCACGACCTCTATCCCGTCATATGCGGACGAAGTCAGCTCACGCATCAGCCTTATCGCCTCCGGCTTGTTGTCCTCAATGCCTATATAGCCTTTGGAGACCCCCAGCGCCTTCATCATGATCATGGCACCGATAAGCACCTCCTCCGCATGCTCCGTCATCAGACGGTAATCGGATGTAAGGTACGGCTCACACTCGGCTCCGTTGATAATAAGACAGTCCGCTTTCTTTCCCGGAGGAGGAGACAGTTTGACGTGGGTCGGGAACGACGCTCCGCCCAGTCCCACTATGCCGCAGTCCGCTATACGCTTGACTATCTCGGCCGGAGTCAGAGTTATGTCCCTGACTATATCCGGAGTACGGTCTATAGACTCCTCCCACTCGTCTCCTTCGACATCCACCACGACATGCATCACGGGATTACCGGCCAGATCGGCATACGGTTCGACTGCGGCGACAGTCCCAGAGACAGAGGAATGAATATTGGCCGAGATAAAACCGGCGGACTCCCCTATCATCTGTCCTGTTTTCACCTTGTCGCCTTTCTGTACCAGAGGCCTGGCAGGTGCTCCGAGATGCTGGGACATGGAGATATACATCCTCTGAGGCAGAGGGAATACCTCTATCGCTGAATCCGCAGCCAGCTTACTGTCGGCGGGATGGACTCCGCCTTTTGAAAATGTACGTCTCATTCTGTAGTCTGATTAGTGGGTTTAACAGGGAAATTGACAGCATGTATGGCTCCCGTAGGACATTCGTCCACGCATTTGCGGCAGAGCTTGCACTTGTTGAAATCGATATACGCCAGATTGTTCTCCACGGTAATCGCTCCGAACGGGCATACTTTGGCACATTTGCCGCAGCCTATGCAGGCCGCCGAGCACGCCTTCCTGGCGACTCCGCCCTTATCCTTGTTGACGCAGCACACATAGACCCTGCGGTTCTTGGGACCTTTGTTGCGAAGTTCTATGATGCCCTTGGGACATGCCCTGACACACGCTCCGCAGGCAGTGCATTTCTCCTCATCCACCTCGGGAATAAGAGTCCCGGGATTGACTTTGATGGCTCCGAACTGGCATACCGCCTCGCAGTCTCCTCCGCCCAGACAGCCGTAGCGGCATCCGGTGTCGCCGCTGTAGAGAGAGCTGATGATACGACAGGAGACAGACCCGTCATATTCATTGATTCTAGGCCTGTTCTGACATGTACCGTTGCATCTTACGACAGCTGTCATGGGCGCTTTCTCCTCAACCTGCACGCCCATTGCGGCAGCCACTTTCTGCATGACGGCATTACCTCCCACGGGACAGAACTTTCCGTCCAGGGACTTGGATTTGACGCAGGCCTCGGCGAAAGCCCTGCATCCGGCATATCCGCAGCCTCCGCAGTTGGCTCCCGGCATCGTGGCCTCGACCACATCGATTAGAGGATCCTCCTCCACATTGAATTTCTTGGCCACAAGAAACAGCACCACTGCGAGCAGCAGTCCCAATATGCTGAGGATTACGACTGTAAAAACAAATGTTGTACCCATGTGTTGTCAGTTAGTCTTTTCTACAGTAAATGTGAATCCCGAATTGAGCCTGTCCCGGAAACGGGCCAGCACAAGATAATACAAAGCCACAAAACCAAGGGAACCCAGCCCGGTCACCACCTCATTTTCAAAAAACATAGGCAAAGTTAATAATAAAACCAATAAAATGAACAGCGGAACGATATAAGCTATCAATACTGCCTTAAAACCCTGTGACTGACGTATTATCACCTCTACAGGGTCTCCGGGGCGGAAAGTCCCGTCATCCCTGCGTACGACAGGAATTATCCTGGATTCTCCCGAAGAAGCGCCGCACACAGACCTGGCCTGACATCCGGCGCAGGCCGGCTGAGCCTTGATCTCGACTTTCAACTCAAACTGCGAGACCGACACCACTGTTCCCGAGTGCCTGATCTCAGGTTCCGAATGCTTCATTGCCTTTTATTTTTTATGACTTTACAATCTTCCAACGGATATTCAAGGCCCTCCCAGTCGGAGAGACGGCCGAAGACCGAGCCTACTATGATCGGAGACTCAAACAGCAGCGGCACACGGTTCAGGTCATCCGAGACCCATATGTACATCTCCTGCTCACCGGTAAACACCTCGCCTGCCACTACCTTGGCCGCAAATTTCATGGTACGGTACACACCCAGACCGGGCACCCTCTTCTCCTCCCGTCCTATATAACGGAAATAGATGTCGAATATCTCCTCGTCTATGGCGAAGGAAACCGGATTGTTGACTCCTCTCTCCAGAGCCTCGAAATCCATATTGCGGGCATTGTAGAAAAGAGTAAGCAGATCGAACGTACACCCGTGCCCCGGCAGCAGCGTATCCACAGTACCGCTCTGACGTATGACAGAGGCGTCTATGGCGCAGGTATTGTCGTCCCAGTAATAGAAATTCTGCACAGTGTACTTGCCCTCATGCACGTCCCGGTGAAAATACACAGGCCTTACCGAATCCTCATAGAACTTCGATGTGTAGGTATCCCTGACCTTGAAAAAGACGTCCCAGAACTTATACGTGCTTCCGTAGGCAAGCGGCTGCAGGAGCTTCCTCCCGTCACGCTCTCCTCCGTCAAGCAGCGCCACCTCGGCGTAGCCTACGTCTGTCCGTATCCCAAGCCACTTGTAGTGAATGATATATCTCAGCCTCTCCCCCTGCCGGAACGCATGTTCCTCCGCCAGGTCCGGATGCAGGGGAAAACACTGCCCCGACACAGGAACTGACACACACGACAGCCAAATGGAAAAGGCAGTCACATATCTAATCAGCGCTTTCAAATTCGGAATTATTCATACTGGACTCCACCATATACTCGTCCGAAGACGGGTCGAAATCTCCGAAACCACCCTCGTTGGCATCCACGAAACGCGCCTCCGACGCCCTGAACCGCATGGGCACATCAGCCGTAGAGCCGTTACGGTGCTTGGCGATGATAATCTCGGCCAGTCCCTGCTCCGCAGTTTCCGACTCCATGCCGTAATACTCCGGGCGGTGAATGAACATCACTATGTCGGCGTCCTGCTCGATGGCTCCCGACTCACGGAGGTCGCTGAGCTGAGGACGCTTGTTGCCTCCCCTGGTCTCGACGGCACGGCTAAGCTGGGAAAGAGCGATGACCGGGATGTCAAGTTCCTTGGCTATGGCCTTAAGCGAACGGGAGATATTGGACACCTCCTGCTCCCTCATGCCTCTTAGCTCCGGAGGGCCGGTCATAAGCTGAAGATAGTCCACTATTATCAGCTTCACGCCTGCAGTACGCACCAGCCTGCGGGCCTTTGAGCGCAGCTCATAGATGGAAAGCGACGGAGTGTCGTCTATGTACAGCGGCGCCGAGGCCAGATCCTTTATCCGCTCATGAAGCTGTATCATCTCGTAGTCATAGAGTCTCTTTCCGCCCCTTATCTTCTCCGAGGACAGTCCGGTCTCGGACACAAGAAGCCTCTTGACAAGCTGCTTCGACGACATCTCCAAAGAGAAGAAGGCCACCGGAATCTTATGGTCCACGGCCATATTGCGCGCCATGGTGAGCACAAACGCCGTCTTACCCATGGCAGGACGCGCGGCTATGATCACCAGGTCAGACGCCTGCCAGCCGAGAGTCACCCTGTCAATACCGGTATATCCGGAAGGCACGCCGCTAAGTCCGTCGGTTCGGTCCTGGTTGGCCTCTATATCCATCACAGCCTCCTTTATCACATCCTGTATCGGCTGCGTCTCTCTTTTCATATTGCGCTCGGCCAAGGTGAAGAGCTTCTGCTGAGCGTTGTCGAGCAAGTCGTCAGCCGGTATGCCGTCGTCGAACGAATCCCTCTGCATCTCGGCCGAAATCGATATCAGCTCTCTCTGGATATATTTCTGCAGCAGGATTTTCACATGGTAGTCCACGTGAGCGGCAGCTCCCACTTTGGATGACAGCAGACTGAGATAATAGGCACCGCCTATCTCCTCCAGCTGACCGTCTTTCTTGAGCTGGTCCGCCACCGTATAGATATCCACGGGATCATGTGCCGATGACAGCTTGGAAATGGCCGAGAATATCTTCCTGTGCGCATCCTTGTAGAAACAGTCCGCCGTCAGGGAATCCAGCACCTCCGGAACGGCATTCGGCTCTATGAGCAGCGCACCTATGACGGCCTCCTCCACATCGATGGCCTGAGGCGGGACCTTTCCGGCCTCTATGCCTATAGCCTCTATGGAAACCTCCTTATTCTTTGTTCTGGTAGTTTTTGCCATAATCTCTATTTTACAGTCTGTCCAGGGCCTTTCTCACCAAATCCACCGCCATCCTGACCTCATCCATGCTGATGCTCAGGGGAGGAGCTATCCTGAACGATGTGGGATTGAACAGAAAATAATCACTGACTGCGCCCTCGTCGAGCAGAAGTTCCAGCATCCGGGCAGCATAGTCCTCCCTGCCCAGGTCCACGGCAATCAGAAGACCGCTGCGGCGTATCCCGCTCACAGCCGGATGCCGCCTCAACTCTTCCTCGATATACAGGCCCTTCGCCTCGGCAGAGCCGACCCAATCCTCTCTCAAAAGCACCTTCAGGGATGCCAGAGCGGCCGCACAGCATACCGGATGCCCGCCGAAAGTGGTGATATGTCCAAGCACAGGGTCACATGTGAACGCATCGAGGTTACTCTTCGAGGAGACCACACCGCCTAGCGGCATTCCTCCGCCCAAAGCCTTGGCCAGCACCAGAATGTCCGGTACCACTCCGTATTTCTCAAAGGCGAACATCCTGCCGGTACGTCCGAAACCGGTCTGCACCTCGTCGAATATAAGCATGGCTCCGGTCTCGTCGCATCTGCGTCTGAGCGCTTGGAGAAATCCGTCCTCGGGGACTATCACTCCGGCCTCACCCTGCACCGGCTCCACTATGACACAGGCCGTCCGTCCGGTTATACGCTCCAAGTCCCGGATATTGTTGAATCTCAGATGGTCTACCTCGGGAAGCAGGGGACGGAAAGCATTCTTGCGCTGCTCGTCGCTCATCAGACTCAAAGAGGCGTGCGAGGAACCGTGATAGCAGTTCTCGAACGACACCATACGGCTTCTGCCTGTCAAGCGCTTTGCCAGTTTAAGCGCGGCGTCCACAGCCTCCGAACCGGAATTCACATAGTAGATACAGTCCAGTGACGGAGGCAGAATAGATGTCAGCAACCCGGCGTGAAGCACCTGGGGAGCCTCTATCATCTCCCCGTAGACCATAAGGTGGAAATAGTCCTCGACCTGGGAGCGCACTGCTTCCGTCACTTCGGGGTGATGGTGCCCGACATTGCTGACACACACCCCGGAGACCAGATCCAGATACCTGCGGTCACGGGAATAGATAAAAACACCATCCGCTCTGTCTACCTCGATAGCCAAAGGGGATGGTGATGTCTGTCCTACGTGTTTGAAGAAAGTTCTTCTCATTCCCTGGTCTTGGATTCCTTGTCCTCTTCGAAATCGGGGCTTACCAGAATCCTTCCGCAGTACTCGCACACTATGATCTTCTTGTTCATAGCTATATCGAGCTGCTTCTGGGGCGGAATCTTATTGAAGCATCCGCCGCATGCGTCTCTTTTCACAGTCACTACCGCCAGACCGTTGCGGGCATTTGCCCTCACTTTCTCATATGCGGCAAGAGTCCTTGCGTCGATAGAGGCCTTCAGCTCAGCTATCTCCCTGGTAAGTCTCTCCTCCTCCTTGGCGGTCTCCTCGGTGATAGAGTCACTTTCTTTCTTTTTCTCCTCAAGGTCAGCCTCTTTCTGACTTATGGCGTTCTGAGTAGCGGCGATGGAAGCCTTGAGTCCATCCACTGCGGCCCTCTTCTCATTGATGCGCTTATCGGCCAGCTCAAGCTCAAGCTGCTGATACTCAAGCTCACGGGATATCGATACATATTCTCTGTTGTTCTTCACGTTGGCCTGCTGCTCCTGATATTTGGCAATAGCTGCCTTGCTGTTCTCCGCCTCTATCTTCTTCTGTGCCACAAACTTCTCAGCATCAGTTATCTCCTCACGCAATTTCCCGACCCTGGTCTTCAGGCCAGCTATCTCGTCCTCAAGATCCCTGATCTCATCAGGAAGCTCACCGAGAAGCATGTGAATCTCGTCTATCTTGGAATCCTTCTGCTGAATCATATACAAAGTATGAAGCTTATGCTCCATCCCGGCATCCGAGTCTGAGATGCTCTTGGAAAGTGATACGAATGTCTCGCGCCTGTCGATAGGTGTGTCTATCACGTTCTTCTGTTTAGTTGTAGCCATATCTGTTAAAAATAATATACTGGATTAACATTGCTTTCGGAAGCAATACAAATTGCAAAGTTAGGAATTTTTTCCCGAACGATGTCACATATTACATCCACAATCTTAGCTTCGCTCTCAAAATGCCCTATATCAGCCACCATCATCCCGTCCGGAGCATAAAAATCATGGTAGCTGACATCAGCCGTCACATATACATCCGCACCGGCCTCCTTTGCCTTGGATATAAACTGACGTCCGCTGCCGCCGCATAGGGCCACCCTCCGCACCGGAGTCAACGGCAGACGTGAGTGGCGCACAAGTTTCAAGCCCAGGGCCGCCTTCATGCCGCTCAGAAATTCCGAGGCCGGCACAGGTGACGGAAGCGTGCCGATAATGCCCAGCCCGTTGCCGTCCTCGTCACTGTCCAGCACCTCGATATCTCGAAGACCTATCAGCGAGGCAGTATTGCCGCTGACACCGCCGACGACCTTGTCCATATTGGTGTGGCAGGCATAGACGGTCACTCCGCCCTTTATAGCCTTTATGACAGTCCTGCCGGTAAGTGTGGCAGAGGATATTTTCTTTATCCCTCCGAATATAAGAGGATGATGGGTTATCACCATATCAGCCCCCGTCCTAAATGCCTCGTCTATCAGTTCAGGAGTGCAGTCGAAACCGACCAGCGCCTTATGCACCTCGCTCTCTCCGTCTCCGATGCAGAAACCGGAATTGTCCCAGCTTTCCTGTAGACGGAGCGGCGCAAAAGCCTCTATCACAGATGCTATTTCTCCGGCTTTCATTCGCTTAAAGATTTAGATATTTCCAGCAGGGACTCCCTGATGCTTCGGAGTCTGCCGATTATCTCCACATTGTTGTCCAGCTTTCCGCCGGAGCTTCTCATGCAGGCTGCGGCTCCGTCAAGAGTCATCTTCTTGTCCTTCACCAGATAATGTATCTTCTTGAGAGCCTCCACATCGGCCGGAGTAAACTTGCGGTTGCCTTTCTTGTTTCTTTCCGGCTTGACGAAATCCGAGAACGTATCCGACCAGAAGCGGACCAGGGAAGTGCTTTCTCCAAGCATTTCCGCCACTTCGCCTATATTGTAGTAGAGTCTTTCCGGTATGTATTCCTTGTAAGGCATGCTATATGTGATTTAATCCAACGATTGTCCGGTATTCACCGCATACATCAGCATCTGGCCATAACGCACATTGTCCAGCTCGGCATTGAAAAAGCAGAGCGGATCAAGCTGCTGTCCGTCCTTAATCACCTCGTAGTGAAGATGAGGAGCAAACGACGTGCCCGAATTGCCGGTCCTCGCAATGATATCCCCGCGTCTTACTCTCTGACCGTTACGCACAAGCACGTCCGAAAGATGGGCATATACAGTCTCATAGCCGTTGCCGTGGTCTATTATTATCCTGGTGCCCTGGAGCTTCATAGCCCTCTCCACAGAGGAGACCCTGCCGTCGGCGGTGGCTCGTACATCGACTCCCGAGGGAACGACCAGGTCCAGACCGCCGTGATATACCATTTTCTTATAGAACGGATGCATCTTCCTGCCTACTGACGCACCCACGTTGCCGAGAGGAAAATCCGCTATCGGAATTATGGCCGGAATACGGCTCAACTCCCCTCCGTCCATCACCAGAAGCGAGTCAGTGACACTTTCCAGAAGCTCTGAGCACCGGTCTAGATCCGAATAAAGCCAGGAGGCTCTTTGCGATGTCCGGAATATTATATCAGCCGTACTGGAAGTATCGGAGAGCCAGGTCCCTGTAAAAGAATAATCAGGGAAACTGGTATTGAACAGCTCTCTGTAGATGTCCTCGTCCTTCTGCTCCAGCTCGGCCACCACTCCCTCAAGCAGGTCCGTCTGTGACGAAAGATCCGAATACTCCATCTCTATCAGACGCTTTTCCGAAATCATGCTGCGCTCCTCGTCGGTAGTGAAAAATAAAGTGAACACTACGTAGTACAGCAGCACAAGAGCAAGGGTATAACCGAGAAATTTGAGAATGCGGAGCAGGTGATATGTCACAGGATGCTTGTCCTCGACAAAATCCAGCAGTTCCTTATCGTACTTCAGCTTGCCCATAACGTCAGCTCATAGGCCTCTCATCTGAAGAGTCGATAATAGCGGCATAGTCCTCCGGAAGAATATCCTTGTTGTAATAATTGACCGGATTGACATGCTTGCCCATATAGATGACCTCATAGTGAAGATGAGTGCCCGTAGAACGGCCTGTGCTGCCCATCTCTGCTATCTGCTGGCCGCGGTGAACTTCCTGTCCTTTCTCCACCAAAGCCTTGCTCAGATGAGCGTAACGGGTCTGGTATCCGAAGCCGTGGTCCACTAGCACGTAACGGCCATAACCGCCGGCATCGTATCCGACAGCCTTCACGACCCCGTTGCCGGTGACATAGATAGGCTCACCGTCTTTTCCTGTCTTGGGAGCAAGATCCACTCCCTTGTGTTTCCTGCGCAGACTTCTGTGAATGGGGTCCACCCTCATTCCGAAGCCTGAGGCCTGACGCACGTGGGTGTAGTTCACAGGGGGTATCGTAGGTGCGCATACAGCCATCTCGGCAGCCCGTTCGGATATCAGGGCCACCTGGTCAAAGGACTTGGACTGTATATACGCTTTTTTCATAAGGATATCGGAGCGCATGAGTGCAGACGTGAAGTCTCCGGAATAATCCCGCTCCCTTATATCGGCATATCTGTCCACTCCACCGTATCCGGCATTGCGGATGTCCTCAGGGATGGCCTCCATACCGAACACAGAGCGGTAAAGCATATTGTCCCTCCTCTCCATGTCCTGCAGGGCCATGTCAGCGGACTCGATGCGGCGCTCCAGCAGCTGGAGCCTGGACCTCCACTCCATATAACTCATCTCCACGAGCATCCTCTTGGGGGTCCTGCCGTGGAACACATCGGTGATAAGATACAGCGAAAGGATAAACACCGACACACTCGACAAGGCATAAAGCACCGCAGTCCTCACATACCGCTTGGTAGTCGAAGGCTGCTCAACCTCATCATATTCGAGGGTCTCCCTGTTCAGGACATACTGTCGGACTATTTTCTTTCTGCTCATGATACTGCTCCCGGTAATCAATCGGCAAAAATACAAAAATCCGGTTACAGACCAAAAAAAATCGACACCGTCCTACTGCGGAAAAAGAGCGTCACGAGGTATGACGGCCACCTCATTGACCGTATATCCGTTCCTCTCGTAGAAAAGCACTATCTCACCGGTTTGAAGCACCGTGATATCCGAATACGCCACATCCTCATCCACTACTGTAAGGCCCTTGCTCCATGTCTCCCCGTGATCGATGCTGTAATGTATCGTAAGCTGACGGCGCTCGGAAGGATCAGAGGCGTTGATGAAAAGCAGGCATCCCCTCTCCCCATAGTAAGGATAATGTATAATCGCCCCGTTGCAGCCCGGATCAGGCAGATCCGGCACCGGTCTGCTCTTCCATGTCTGTCCCCTGTCCCTGGAGACATGTATGTACCGGCAGCCCTCATTATTGACCCTGCTGTTGATCATCCACGCACCGGAATAAAGCTCCACCACCTTGGACTCATCCGCCGGCTGTATCACCGCAGGCAGCCTGTACCACGACATACCGTGGTCATCGCTGACTATAAGAAAGAGGCCGCGCTGGAGATTGACCATCGTATGCAGCATCCTGCCGTCCCTTGTGAAAGCGCCCTGCCCGGAAGTTATGAATTTAAAATCCCCGCTCCAGTCCTTGGGCGCCACCTGTGGCGTTATATCCACCGGCTCGGACCATGTAAGGCCGTTGTCCCTGCTGCTGACCACATGAAAGCGGTAGCGGTTCATCTCCCTGTCCTGGTCCATGTAATTGTAGAACAACCATACCGTCCCGGTCCAGGTATCCGTTATCATGGACGGATCGGAAGCCGACTCACCGTCCGGGAAATCCACGACCCTGATCTCCGGGCCCCAGGTACGGCCGCCGTCAGTACTGCGCCTGGCCACGATATTGATATTCCTGTTCCACTGCAGATCTCCGCAGGACGGCACCCGCTCGTCTATCGCAGCTATGATGCTGCCGTCAGGAGCCGTTGTCAGCGCCGGTATGCGGTAGCACCACACCGCCCTGGCCGTATCGCTCCTATCCACGGAAAAAAGCACCTGTCTGTATATACTGTCGTTGTCCTGCGCCGACAAAGCGGGCATCGGACTCACCAGCAACAGCAACATGGCTGCTCTAACAATACTGCATATTCTCATCACCTGATATTTTATCTTGTTTTTTATGGTTTCTGCGCCACAGCTGCCAGGAATTGAATAAGTTCTGCCAGATGGCATAGGTGCCCGGAGCCAGAGAGGATATGGGATTGAGGTATGTGTAGGCCATCCATATCGCCAGCACTGTATTTTTCTGTCCCAGTGCCTGACCGGCCGTAATCGTGTCTCCGTACGCCTGTCCGGTACGTTTGCCGAACCAGTACTGGACAATGCAGCTGAGCAGGGCGGCTCCGGCGATAAGCCAGAGCACCAGAGCCGGAGCGGTGCTGTTGTGAAGAGAGCGGACAGTCTGCCCGATGGCAAGGGCAAGTGCGACCGCCCAAAGATAGAACGCCACGCCCGAGCGGGATCTGAAGAAAGCGTGCGCCCGGGGCCATATGTATTTCAACAGCAAGGCCAGCAGGAAGGGACATATCAGCAGAGGGAACACCTTCGACAGAATCTTAAGAAACGACACCACGAATCCGGCTTCTCCGCGCACCTCCACAAGCGGAAATACAATAGGGACGAAGGCGGCGGCCAGAATATTGGACATCAGGTTGTAGACCGTTATGCGCGCGGCGCTGCCTCCGAGTTTGTCCGTGACGACAGCAGCAGCCGTAGCCGTAGGACAGATAAGGCACACCATCGCTCCCTCGAATATCTCCCTGTAGACCTCGTTCATCGGAACGAACATCAGCACCGAGGCCATTGCCAGGGAAGAGAGGAACTGAAATGCCAGTATAATCCAGTGCCAGTGCGTCAGGCGGAGGTCCTTGAAATCAATCTTGCAGAAAGTCAAAAAGAGCTGTATGAAAATAAGCGACGGGGTCAGAATGTCCACCGCCACCCACACCGCCGGCTTCAACGGGGCCAGAAAACCGACATAATGGAATACGAAATAACCCATAGCGCCGGCGGCCATAGCCAAAGGCAGCGCCCAGTCCTTTATCAGCCTCATCATATCCGTGTTACCTCCAATTCTCTGTCATACAGTCCGGGCAGATACAGCAGCATCTTGGCCGGAACACTCATTTCCAGCTCTACCTCTTCCGCCGCGACTCTGTTGAGAGTGGCTTTCCACCACATATCGAAACACACACCGTCCGTAGGATATTCCAGTCCTTTGCTCCGAAGCCTCAGCGACGGGTCGAAAGCGAAGACGGACACCGGCTGTCCTTCAGGCAACCTAAGCCGGCACGAACCGGTCAGAGGCACCGTCATCCCGTAATCCGAAAGCATTACCAGAGGGACACCGGCATTCCTCTCCCTCAGGTACCAGGCGAAATCCGCCATCAGCGACATATTGCCCACAGCATGATCCTCGCGCTTGCCGGACGCCCCGTAGACTGTAACGGAAAGACCGTCCGCAGCCGCATTCCTGTCTATTCCGGAATGCGAGCACACAAAACGGAAAGCCTTGGACAGGTCATTGCTCTCCTGTTCGCTGACAGTTATCACCTTGTCGGCCAGAATTTGCTTCAGTCCGTCAGGACATGAGTCCATATCACCCACCACGTAGTCGGGAGTACGGAAAGGCAGCAGAGCGGACACCGCTCCGTCACAGCACACCACAATGTCACTGAACAACAGAGCATCCCTCACCTGAGGGACAGTCGGAAAATCTCCTGCACACAGAATCGAATAGGATACGCTCATCACTGCTCTCCTCTCCATCCGGCCAGGAAACTGGCTGCCTGCATACGTTTCTTGCCCGGAGCCTGTATCTCTCCAAGAGACAGCACGCCCTCCCCGCAGCGCACCATGATAAGTGATTTATGGTCGGTATATACAGTACCCGGAGACGAGGAGACAAATTCCCCGGGCAGACCGGACATGTCCGACACAGATGACGAATATATCTTAAGCTCCACCTCCCTGCCGTCTATCGTAAGAACGCTCCACGCACCCGGTCTGGGCGAGAGTCCGCGGATAAGGTCGTGTATCCTGACCGCACTGTTCTCCCAACGGATATGCCCTGTCTCACGGCTGAGTTTCGGAGCATACAGCTGGCATTCCCTCAGACCGTCCGTACTCTGGGGCACCGGAGAGGCTGTCCCCGCCACAAGAGCGTCCACCGTTTCCAATACCAGCGCCGCTCCTCTGGTCATCAGCCTAACATACAAATCCCCGGCGCTGTCTTCCGGCAATACCGGCTCTTTATCCTGAAAAAGTATGGAGCCTGTGTCTATATGCTCATCCAGTAAGAAAGTAGTCACACCGGACTCCGTCTCCCCGTTGATAACCGCCCAGTTAATAGGCGCAGCACCTCTGTAGGCCGGCAACAGGGACGCATGCAGATTGAACGTTCCGAGGGCGGGCATGGACCAGATGGCCTTAGGCAGCATCCTGAATGCCACCACGACGAATATCTCCGCACCCCACTCTCTCAGACTCCGTTCAAAATCCGGATCCTTCATGGACTCAGGCTGAAGCACGGGCAGTCCTGCGGACAAAGCATATTCCTTGACCGGACTACAGCTCAGCTTCTGTCCACGGCCGGCCTTCCTGTCCGGCACCGTCACCACACCCACTACATTGTAGCCGCCCTCCACAAGGGCCTTCAGTGATTCCACAGCGAACTCAGGCGTACCCATAAACACTATGGGCGTCCGGTGTCCTCTGCTCAGGCTTCCGTCAGTAGAGCCTCCGGTACTGTGTTTTCTCTTTGACATCTTCGCAAAAAATTTCTTTACAGGCAAAAGGTATGTCTCTATGTTGAATATCGATGAATCCTTGGTGGATTTCCAGGTAAGGAACACTCCTATAGGCAGGAGCACCAGCGAGGAAATGAATGCGCCCAGCTCCGGAGATATGACTCCGTCTCTCGCCAGCTTCTTTCCCGAGATGTCCACCACCCAGTACAGGACGAAGAACAGGGCCGACACTATCACAGGCGTACCCAGACCTCCTTTACGGATAATGGCTCCCAGAGGCGCACCGATAAAGAAAAATATGAAGCAGGCGAACGAAAGGGTGAATTTCCTCAATGACTCAAGGTCTATCCTCCGCAGGAAGAATGTGTACTGAAGCACCTCCCTGTCATAGCTCTGCATGGTCTGAACGGCTCTCTGGACTGTGGTGATGGCCTTCTCCACCGCCTCCAGCTCCCTCTGTGTATCAAACCATCCCAGAGTATCCAGAGGGAAGTTGCTTCCCAGATTCTTGTTCTTGGACGTGTCCAGCTGACTGGCCCTGTCCATATACAGGTCGTACGTGACCTCCTTCCTGTGCTTCCGGGCCACCTCGTCATACAAGGCTCCGAGAGAATCCCTGTCATGATGCAGCTGCTCCAGATTACGGGCCATGATATCATTTCCGTAACGGTCCTCCTCCGACTTCTGGAAGGCGTAGTTCTCCAAGGCTATCACCACCTCCTGCATATCGAACTCGACCTGCTGGACCTTATAGGATGTATCACGACTGCTGCGGGTATTGTCCTCCTCATACGATACTCCATGATACAGAGTGAACACCAGCGATTTTTTGTCCGGAGTCGAGCGTATCATGCCCGAATCCGCCACCGCCAGAGAGATGTTGCCCTTGTTCTTGGTGTGATTGTAAATCATCACATCGTACATCATGCCCGTCTCCTTGTTGTTGGAGTTTACCCTGAGGGAATATCCGTCTATGCCGTTGTAGAATGTGCCTGTCGGTATCTTGATCTCGTCCTTGGTCCTGGCGATATCGTACTGGAGCGTGTATATCTTGTTATAGGCCAATGGTATCAGATTGTTGGACACGAAGAACGCCGCCACGCTTATAAAGAAAGCCACGTATATCAGCGGATAAAATATCCTCTGAAGCGATATGCCGGCGGCCTTCATGGCCAGCAGCTCATTGTTCTCACCCAGATTGCCGAAGGTCATGATGGAGGCCAGCAATGTGGCCAGAGGCATCGCCAAAGGCAATATCGTCGCCGAGCCCCAGCCCAGGAACTCCATTATGACCCAGAAACTAAGACCCTTTCCTACCAGTTCGTCGATATACAGCCACAGGAACTGCATCACCAGTATGAATACGGTGATGAAGAACGTCATCACAAATGGGCCGAAAAACGACTTGAGTATGAAACGGTCGAGTCTCTTCATCCGGTTGTGCCGCTAATATCTGTTTACCATTTCAAGCATGGCTGTGAATGCCGTAGCCAGTCCGTCAGGCTCCTTGCCGCCTGCGGTAGCCAGGAAGGGCTGTCCGCCTCCGCCGCCCTTGATATGGACTGCGGCGGCTTTCACATCCTTGCCCGCATTGGCTCCGGCCGCCACCAGGTCGTCCGTGTACATCAGAAGCAGGGACGGCTTGCGGTCCGGTGTCATGAAAGCGGCCACGACAGCTGCCTTCGTATATTCCTTATGCAGTTCAAACGCCATGTTCTTGACTATGTCAGGAGAGTACACTCCGCTGAAAGAGAACAACCTGACTCCCGAAGGCGTCAGTTCACTCTTCTCCACAATCGCTTTCTTAAGATTGGCCACCCGCTCCCGGGCCACTTCCTCCAAAGAGTGACGGAATCTTTCATTGTCAGCCACAAGTTTCTTGATACCGGTGATGATATCCGGTGTATTCTCCAGGAAAGAGCGCACGGCGTTGATCTGATCCTCGACTCCGTCGAAAAGGTCTTCCACATAACTGCCCGTAACGGCCTGTATCCTGCGGACACCTGCGGCCACAGCCGACTCGGACACTATCTTGAGCATACCGATACGGCCGGTTGAGGAAGTGTGGGTTCCTCCGCAAAGCTCCACCGAGTCTCCGAAACGGATTACACGCACCTTGTCTCCGTATTTCTCTCCGAAAAGGGCCATCGCACCCATGCCCTTCGCCTCGGCTATGGGCACGTCCCGGAACTCCTGACGGGGATAGTCCTCACGTATAAGGCGGTTGACCATCCTCTCCACCTCCCGCAGCTTCTCAGGGGATATCTTCTCATAGTGCGAGAAGTCGAAACGGAAATAAGTGGGACACACATAGGAGCCTTTCTGCTCGATATGCGTGCCCAGCACAGCCCTCAAAGCCTGATGCAGCAGATGGGTAGCGGAATGGTTGTTGGCCGTCTCCTGCCGTTTCTGAGCATCCACACAGGCGTGGAACACAGCCTCCGGCTCCGAAGGAATCCGGTCTGCGATATGTATACTGAGGTTGTTCTCCTTGACAGTATTGAGTATGGCCGTCTTCTCTCCCGACGGCGAGATTATGATTCCGCAATCCCCGACCTGTCCGCCGCTCTCGGCATAGAAAGGAGTACGGTCGAATACAAGCTGGTAGACCTCCTTGCCCTTGGTCTTGACGGTACGGTACTTGACTATACGCACATCCGTCTCCAGAGTGTCGTAACCTACGAAAGAGTGCTCCTCTGTCTCGTCCAGCACCATCCAGTCACCGGCCTCCACCGCAGCGGCGTTGCGGGCCCTGGCCTTCTGCTTTCCCAGCTCGGCCTCAAACTCCTCCAGGTCGATGGTATATCCTTTCTCACGTGCTATCAGCTCACTCAGGTCAATGGGGAATCCGAAAGTATCGTAGAGCACAAATGCGTCCTTGCCGGATATGCGCTTGGTATCAGCATTGCGCTCCATTATGGTGTTAATCAAGCCTATTCCCTTGGCCAGAGTACGCAGGAACGCCTCTTCCTCCTCCCGGATTACATTCTCTATCAATGCCTGCTGGCGTCCCAGCTCAGGATAGGCGTCTCCCATGACACCCACCAGCACCGGTACCAGACGGCACAGGAAAGGCTCTGTGAATCCCAGGAAGGTATAACCGTAACGTACTGCCCTGCGCAGAATGCGCCGGATGACGTAACCGGCCTTGACGTTGGAAGGCAGCTGACCGTCGGCAATCGAGAACGAGATGGCCCTGATATGGTCCGCCACCACTCTCATAGCCACATCAACCTGCTCCGACTCCGCACCGTATTTGTGTCCGGACAGCTCACCTATCTTGGCGATGATACTCTGGAACATGTCGCCGTCGTAGTTGCTCTTGTTGCCGTTAATAGCCATGACCAGACGCTCGAAGCCCATACCGGTATCCACATGCCTGTGCGGCAGAAGCTCCAGAGAGCCGTCGGCCTTGCGGTTGTACTGGATGAAGACCAGATTCCATATCTCGATGACCAGGGGATCGCTCTTGTTGACCAGTTCCCGGCCGGGTACGGCCTGTCTGTCCTTCTCGTCCCTGAGGTCGATATGTATCTCGCTGCAAGGGCCGCAGGGGCCGGTGTCTCCCATTTCCCAGAAATTGTCCTTCTTGTTGCCGTAGAGGATACGGTCCTCGGGCAGATACTGCTTCCAGATTTCCAGAGCCTCGGTATCCGGACCCAGACCGTCCTTGTCATAGCCCTCGAACACAGTCGCATACAGACGTTCCTTGTCCAGCTTGTACACTTCTGTGAGAAGTTCCCATGCCCAGGCTATGGCCTCTTTCTTGAAATAGTCTCCGAAACTCCAGTTGCCAAGCATCTCAAACATCGTATGATGGTAAGAGTCATGGCCCACTTCCTCCAGGTCATTGTGCTTGCCGCTTACCCTGAGGCATTTCTGACTGTCCGCCACACGGGGATACAATATGGGGGAATTGCCGAGGAACCAGTCCTTGAACTGATTCATACCGGCATTTGTAAACATGAGTGTAGGGTCGCCCTTCACCACCATAGGGGCAGAGGGCACTATCTTGTGGCCTTTCGAAGCGAAAAAATCCAAAAACTGTTTTCTAATTTCTTTTGACGTCATAGGACAAACCGATCACTTATAAACTACAAATATAATATATTATTTCGGCGCCATGCGGTAGAGCACCACCGCAATCGCCGCATACAGAATGTTGGGCAACCACATAGCCAGCCATGGCGGCAGAGTGTCCGTTATCACAAACATCTGACTGAAACGCAGGAAAAGAATGTATGAGAAGCTAAGTGCGATGCCCACTCCCAGATTGAGTCCGATACCTCCACGACGCTTCTTGGAGGACAGCGACACTCCTATAAGAGTCAGAATAAAAGCCGAGAAAGGCACAGCGAAACGGGTGTGCTTCTCGATGAGCGAATACTTGACCATACTGTCTCCCCGCATCCTCTGCATCGCTATAAGATCTTCCAATTGCTTGTAATTGAGACTTTCCACAGTATTTTCCCTACGATAGAAATCATCTACGGTAAGACTGATGACCGTGTCGAGCTGCTTGCCGAAAACGATTTTCTGCTGCGACGTGGTATAGTCCCTTATAGTATAGTTTCTCAGTTTCCATCCTCCCGATGTGGAGTCCCAGGCCGCACTCTCGGCCGTAAGTTTGGATACCAGATGACTGTCATCCGTCGACTCCAGGGTAAACTTATAGGCGGTATTGTTCCACGTACTGAAAGACTCCACGTAGACGAACTCTCCCGGAGCTATCTGATAGTGGATATTGCGGTTGGTATTATAGAAACGCTGTCCCTTGATGTATTTCTCCTCGAAGACAAGTCTTTTGGCGTTGGCGCCCGGTATAATGAAAAGGTTGAGTGTCAGACTCATGGATGCTATCAGCAAGGCTGACAGGAAGTAAGGGTACATAAGCCGCCCGAAGCTGATGCCGCCGGAGAGCATGGCTATGATCTCACTGTTGCCGGCCAGCTTGGATGTGAAGAATATCACCGTTATGAATACGAACAGAGGGCTGAACATATTCATGAAATACGGGATGAAGTTGACATAGTAGTCCAGGACAATCGCCCTGAGAGGTGCCTCCTTGTCCACAAAATCATCGATTTTCTCGCTTATGTCGAAAATGATGACTATGACGATTATGAGCAGCAGCGCCACGAAGAACGTTCCTATGAACTTCTTTATGATATATCTGTCCAGCAGCCTTATCCTGAATGTACTCAATCTCATCGGGACACAAGATTATAAACGGTTCTGCAATTTTCTGACTGCCGCCTCTTTCCACGACAGGAAATCCCCGGCCTCTATGTGCTTGCGGGCCTGGGTCACGACATCCAGATAGAAAGCAAGATTGTGCTCGCTCGCTATCTGCGCCGCCAGCATCTCCCCGGCTATGAAAAGATGACGGAGATAGGCCTTGGTATAGTATGTGTCAACAAATGACGTGCCGTTCGGGTCTATCGGAGAGAAATCCCTCTCCCACTTGCGGTTACGCATATTCATACGCCCCTCCCAGGTAAAAAGCATACCGTTGCGGCCGTTACGGGTCGGCATTACGCAGTCGAACATGTCGATACCTCTGGCTATGCCTTCAAGCAGATTCTCCGGAGTACCCACTCCCATCAGATATCTGGGCCTGTCCTTGGGCAGGACGGGGTGGACCGCCTCTATCATCTCATACATCACATCGGTAGGCTCCCCCACGGACAGCCCGCCTATGGCGTAACCCTCACAGTCATACGAAGCCACATTCTCGGCGGCCTCGACTCTCAGGTCAGGATAGACACACCCCTGCACTATGGGGAAAAATGCCTGCGAATAACCGTAAAGCGGCTCCGTCTCCCGGAAGCGGGCGATTCCTCTTCTCAGCCACTGCTTGGTCAGGTCCAATGACTTGCGGGCATAGTTACGGTCAGCGTCACCAGGCGTACACTCGTCCAGTGCCATGACTATATCGGCGCCTATGATGCGCTGGGTGTCAACATTGTTCTCTGGAGTAAAGCTGTGCAGCGAGCCGTCTATATGCGAACGGAACGTACATCCTTCCGGCGTCAGCTTACGGCTGTCCGCCAAGGAGAACACCTGAAATCCTCCGCTGTCGGTAAGTATCGGACGGTTCCAGTTGATGAAGCGGTGAAGTCCTCCGGCATCATGCAGCACATCCAGCCCTGGACGCAGATAAAGATGATAAGTGTTGCCGAGAATTATCTGAGCCTTGATATCGTCGCACAGATCCCTGTGATAGACACCCTTCACAGAACCGACCGTCCCTACGGGCATAAAAACAGGAGTCTCGATCGTTCCGTGATCAGTCTCTATCCTGCCCCTGCGGGCAGAGGTCAGCGAATCAGTCTTCAGCAGCTCAAATCTCATTAAATGTCCAATAATCCGTTTTACCCATATATTCAATCGAGGCGATAGTCCCCTTGACAGCCGGAGACAGCACGACCTCCACATCCTCGGAGCGTTCCATATCTCCGGTCATATCCATGTGCATATTGAGTCCGCCGTTGAAAAAGTGGAAATATGCGATGCCCTGCGACAAGACCGCATCTATCTGCCCGGCCGTCTCGAAACCGACCCTGACAATAACATTTTCCTTCACCGACGGATCCTTTTCGATGTAGGAGCCGGACGTAACCACAGTGTACACATACTGGTCTCCGTACATGACATAACTTGTGTCTGTCTCCTTCTCCAATGACACATGCATGCTGATGGAATCGAGAGCATAGATATGATTAAGGCTGGTGCGGAGGAGATCCATATCGACATCCCACTCGCCCGGAGCAGTACATGTCACCACGGAATGCACTCCGTTGACGCAACTGCGCCACGATGCGCCGGTATCGAATATGGAGAGACTGTCGAAAATCACCTCGTTCAGCTCCTCGGAAACGACTCCGGTCATCAGGCACCTGTCGTCATAAAGCCGCAGCCTGTAGGATGGGAAATACCTGTCCTCTATGTCGTATCTCCCGACAGAGTCAGCTTCGAGATAGCTGTCCACCTTCAAAGCGACATCCAGGGTCGCCAGTACAGGAGACAGCACTTGCGCCGCCGTCACACTATATATCAGAAAACCCTCCTCCAGAACCGGATTCACTCCATCCCTCTCGGACTCATCCACCTTGCAGCTCCAGACAGAAAGCACCGATAAGACGGCAGTCAGACATATTCCTAATAACTTTCTCATAATTCAGGGCCGTTTAGAATTTATAACCGAGACCTATGGAAAACAGTCCGGTATTGCCTAGCGACAACTCCGCTATACCGTAGATATAAGTACCCACGGTTATGCCCACAGGTGTGACAGCAAATGCCGGAAGCAATTGATAATCGTCCCCGTCGAACTCCATCGATATTCCGAGACCGAGTCCGGAGTAGAGCCTTACCAGATTGGTATGCACCCATACAAAACGGACATACGGCATAAGGGATATCTGGGTATCAGTATAACGGTAAGCGAACTTGTCGGTGTACTTGTCGAAAAAATCCCGGCAGTATCCGGAATATGTCAGTACTCCGGACAACTCGAACCATTTGCGGAACCGGTAGGTATAAGTAAGGCCGACGGCACCTGTCAGATACCCGTCTCCGCCGTAACAGCGCCCGTCAGTCATCACATCCGCAATGGTCCTGGTATCATAATAATGCGGATACGGCTCCGAAGAGAAGGAAGATGCCATCGTCACTGCGTCCAACGGCACCACACCCCACGTAAGCCGCAGCTCGCTGCCCCGCTGGAAATGAAATTCCGGTCTGGTACGAGCAGAAGTATCGGCGATACTCCCTGACAGAATAGTCAGAAGTACCGCCGATACAGCTATGTATAATATACGTCGTCTCACAGGCGCATTTTTTTATTCAACAAATTATTTCCCGAGCTTTGCGGCGATAGCCTTGAGCATGTCGTCCACCATGGCGTCGAGATGCCACTGAGGATTCCAGCCCCACTCCTCGCGGGCACAGCTGTCGTCCATCATGTTGGGCCATGAATCGGCGATAGCGGCCTTCACGGGATCTACATTGTAGTCGAATGTAGCCGAGGGGATACGCTCCTTAATCTTGGCGAACAACTCTCTGGGGCAGAAGCTCATACAGGTGATATTGAAGCTGTTGCGGTGTTTCAGCTTGGAAGGATCAGCCTCCATCAGCTGAGTTACGGCATTCAGTGCGTCAGGCATGTAGAGCATGTCCATATAGCTGTCCTCGGGTATAGGGCAGGTATAGTGGCCTGTCTTGAGTATCTCGTAGAATACCTCCACGGCATAGTCGGTGGTACCGCCGCCGGGCAGGCAGCCGTTGGAGATGATGCCGGGGAAGCGCACGCTTCTGGCATCTACGCCGAAACGGTGGAAATAATAGTCTGAAAGCAGCTCACCTGTCACCTTGCACACACCGTAGATAGTGTCGGGTCTCATGACTGTGTCCTGAGGAGTCTTGTCATGAGGAGTGCTTACTCCGAATGCCCCGATGGAGCTGGGGGTGAAGACAGCTGTCTTGAACTCCTTGGCGAGGGTCAGGGAGTTGACAAGAGCGCCCATGTTGATCTTCCAGGCCAGCTCGGGATTCTTTTCTCCGGTAGCGGAAAGAAGGGCTACGAGATTGAAGATGGCGTCTATGTTGTTGTCCTTAACAGCCTGTCCGAAAGCGTTGAAGTCAAGAGCATCGAGCTTTATGGCCCTGGCATACGTGCCTATCTTGGCCACTGCCTCGTCCTTGAGGTCTGCTCCGATCACATTGTCATGACCATAATGTTTCTGAAGATGTGGAACCAGTTCGGTGCCGATCTGTCCGCCGGCGCCAATAACCAATATTCGTTTCATATTCCTAAACTTAAACTTTAAATGTAAATTTTCTAACCAGCAAAATTAATGCTTTTTTCGCTTTGCCGTCCATTTTTTTCGTCATAAGTGAGTATCTTTGTTCACAATGAAACCTGACAAGATAAAAATAAGCGACAGCATACTCTCTCTCGGCTCCTGTTTCTCCACAGAGATGAGCCGGAGACTGTCCGGATGCGGATACAAAGTCCTTGACAATCCGTTCGGCGTACTGTTCAATCCAGTATCCATCGCCAATGCCATAAAGTTTCTGGCCGACAGGCACTTGTTCACAGCGGACGACGTCGTGCCCAGGGATACGAATCCGGTCAGGAAAAGCACCGCAGGGCACCAGAGCGGATTCGTCTCATTCTATCACCACGGCTCATTCGTAAGACCCACGCCGGAAGAGTTCCTGAACGACGCCAACACCTCCCTTGAAAAAGCCTCCGAGGCATTCCGGAACGCACAGTGGATAATAGTCACATTCGGCACAGCGTGGACATACCGTCACATCGAAAGGAACATCACAGTGGCCAACTGCCACAAGCATCCGGCATGGGAGTTCCGCAGGGAGATGCTGGAGATAGACTCCATCGTCAGGACTTGGAACGGCATTACCGGGGAATATGCGGACAAAAGGTTCCTTTTCACCGTTTCCCCGATACGGCACAAGAAGGACGGCATGCACGGCAACCAGCTTTCCAAAGCCACCCTGCTGCTGGCCGTGGACCGCATCGTCAGCTCCCGGCCCAACACCTGTTACTTCCCCTCTTACGAGATAGTGCTGGACGAGCTGAGGGACTACAAGTGGTTTGCGGAGGACCAGGTCCATCCTTCACAGGAAGCGATAGACATAGTCTGGGACAGATTCAAACACGCAATGCTGGAATAAAAAAGGCGGGCCGCAACGGGTCCGCCTTATCTTTTCTATCCGTAAGGACAGATTATCTTACTGAAAGATCATATCTCTCGGCAGCGTAAACAACAGGCTTGAGGGTGTTGCGTACGCGGGCACGGTTGATAGCCTGCTCCTCAGGAGTGGTCTCCGCATCGGACTTTCTCACGAGAGTGAACTTACCGGCAGGGAGATCGAACTGTGACTGCTGAGTGAAGTCATAGTAAACACCGACCTGACCGTCAGGATACATTGCGAACACATCTGTGGAGAGCACTTCGAAGGGGAACTTCTCTCCGAGCTGGTTCTGAGCGGTATTTGTATTCTTAGTGTACTCATATGCACCGTCCTTCTCTGTCCAGTATCCGAGATATGAGACATCGGCGATGAACTGGATATTGTCATTGATTGTCTGATCTCCCTCGAGAGGTCTGTCTACAAGGCAGATAGGATACCAGGCAGCTGTAGAACCGTCATCGTTGGTCTGGATGAAAGTGGTCTCACCTGTTACAATACCGAATCCGAGCACCTCAGACTCCTGGGTTTCATTATTCACCATGGTAAGGAGAGAACCGTAGGCCTGGAATGTATCAGGAGTATTCTTGAGTCCGTATGCTGCGGAGAAACCGTAGATAAACAGAGCCTGACCATACCATGAATTCTGGATGGAGATGTCGAATTTCATGGATTTGTCCTTAACATAATTGTACTTAATCATATTGTTAGGAGCAGTCATCTCCAGAGTACCTGAGGATGTCACCGTGTACTCTCCGAGCCAGGGTTCGAGCTCAAGTGAGGGATTCACTGTCTCAGGAGTGATGTAACCCTCGCATGAGTTCCAGTTGGATGTGATGTAGTCGCTGTCCCTGTTGGCGGCGGCGCGTACAAATATTACATAACTTGTCATAGGATAAAGACCGTCGACAGTAGCCTCAAGGTCCTTGCCCATGTTCTCTGCAGCACCGTTCTCACCGAGACGTACCTCATAGTAGTCGGCATTCTCGACCTCTGTCCAGCTCACTGTGATAGAGCTGATGGTGCTTTCTATAATCTGAATCTGAGGAGCCTCAAGTCTGGTCTTCTCAGGCTCGGGGTTGTTCCCTTCTTCATTGGGATTATTGGGCTCGTTATTTTTCTGGCAAGCTGCAAGAGCTATGGTTACTGCCAGCATACCGCAGAAATAAAGGATTTTTTTCATGATAACTATTTTCTGTTTTGTATTACTTATTGTTTATCTTGTCTGACCGTTACTTCGCTGTCAGGGTAAAGTCACCTGCGGGAATGGATATCGGATAACTTCCGTAATAAATCTCCAGATTGCCGAGGCTGCCTATTCCGAATACGTCTGTTGCGAATGTGTAAGCCGATTCTGTTCCGTTAGGTCCCTGCACATTGTCCCACTGCATACGGTAGGAGTTTATGCTACTGCCGGATCTTATGAACAACAGCGAGTATTCCACCTGAACAGGTCCGATAGTTCCGTCAGCAAACTCAACGATAGTCAGCCAAGGGAGCTTCTTGCCTCCGTCGGCGATACCCTCCACAAATTCTTCATTTGTAATGATTCCAAGAGCATAGGAACCGTCCTGAGCCGCAACCAGCGTCGCATGAGCGGCCACAGCGCTGCCGAGTCCTGACAGTCCGTAGATGTTCAGTAACTCTTCATTATCAGGATTCTGCTCTATGGTTATGGAAAATGTCGTATCCCTGTCTACGCTTGTAAGGTTGATATAGTCCTCGGCTGAAGGATTGTTCCAGTCAAAACGCACCTGATCGGTGGCAGTTACTGTGTAAGAACCTATCCACGACCTGAGCTCTTCCAGATCAACTCCCATAAGCACAGTATGCGAGACGGTAGTCCAGTTGGATTCCTTGTACTCTTCAGAATCCTCGGCAGGGAGTGCCCTTACAGACACTGAATAGATACCGGGTTCCAGTCCTGTGAAAGTATGAGTGGTCTCTGTCTTCTGCTCAGGCTCACCGTCATTAAGACGGACCATGTACGAAGCGGCATTCTCCACTGCGTTCCACTCGATAGTGAATGAATCACTGGTGGATTCCGTCACTTTAATCTGAGGAGACTCCAGTCTGACTCTTTCTGTCACCGGAGTAGACGGCTCCACCTTGCTGTCGCAAGCTGTGATGCCTGCGACAGCGAGAAGTGCGGTTGCGATGTATAAAAGAGAAATTCTCATCTTTGCTGTTATTTCTTGGTTAATGTCCACTTGCCGGCAGGCAGGTTAACAGGCCATGTATCGTAGAACATACCGACAGAAGTACCCTGGTCAGCGAACATATCCGTAGCCAGAACTGTGAAGCTGACACCTGTGCTGGTCTTGCCGGTAAGCGGTGTGAACTCGTATGTGCCGTCACCGTTATCGGTAAGATAGAAAGGATATTCACAGCCGCTGATAATCTCAGGGGACTCGGCAGTCTCAAGCTGGCCTATGGCGAACCATTTCACCGAATAGCCCTCGGTGCTTGTGGTAATTTCATAGTCAAGAACAGGAGCCAACTCGTTGGCAAGCACATTGCCGTTCTCATCCGTAAGATGAGCCGCCACAGCATACCATGTCTCGTCGATGCTTGTCATACCGTATATTCTGACCATATCCTCATAATATGAAGGCTCGATAGAAATGGTGAACTCCATCTGCTGACCCTCCAGCAATGTATATTTGGTGATGTTACCGTAGCCCTCAATCTGAAGAGTGCTTTCAGACACCACATCATACTCTCCGAGCCATGACTGAAGAGACTCCTGGGGATCGACGATTTCCGGTTCTCTGTAGAACGGGTAGGAGGCCCATGTGGAGTTGCGGTACTGGCTGCCTGCAGGAGCCACGGCACGCACCTCTATCACATGCTCCACACCGGGTGCAAGAGAACTGATCTCTACGGTGAGAGCGTCAGTACTCTTCTCATCAGCCTCATCTACTCTGTAGGCATAGGACGCTGCATTCTCTACAGCATCCCACTCGAGAACGATAGAAGTATTGGTGGAGCTGACTTCCCTGAGCTTGGGAGTGGCAAGACGGACTGTCTCTCCATTGTTATTCTCCGAGCCCTCATTGGGTTTATTCGGGCTATCGGTCCCGTTGCTCTCGGGATTACAGGAAGCGAAAATAGCTACTGCCATAATCGACATAGCTGTGGCTGCGTAATGAAAAATTCTCTTCATAATGTGTATAATCAATTGAATATTTCCACAAATATATACAAAAACTTTTACTCAGCTTTCTCCTCAGCCGCTTTCTCTACAGTTTTTTCCGCTGTTTTCTTACGGCTGCGGCGTGTGGATGTCTTCTTAGAAGATGCTTTTTCTACGCCCGGCGTTGCATCGTTGAAGTCAACGAGCTCGATAAATGCCATCTCGGCAGCGTCTCCCTGCCTGAATCCAGTCTTGATTATACGGGTGTATCCGCCGGGACGGTCGGCGACTTTGGGAGCCACGTTACGGAAAAGCTCTGTCACGGCCTCCTTCTGCTTGAGATAAGCGAAGACAGTTCGGCGTGAATGTGTGGAATCATCCTTCGACTTGGTGATCAGGGGCTCCACATATTCTCTCAGAGCTTTTGCCTTGGCGACAGTTGTCTCAATCCTCTTGTGGAGAATCAGAGAGCAGGCCATGTTGGCGAGCATCGACTTGCGATGACCGCTCTTGCGTCCTAAATGATTGATTGTCCTATTGTGCCTCATTGTTGTCTACTTCTGTTGGTTTCTTTTTTACTTCAATATTGTACTTGGTGACATCCATGCCGAAAGTGAGTTTCATCTTGTCCATGAGAACATCTATCTCGTTCATGGATTTCTTACCGAAATTCCTGAATTTAATCAGCTCCGCTCTCTGGTGTGAGACAAGGTCCGCAAACGTCTCTATATTGGCTGCCTTCAAGCAGTTTAGAGCTCTCACGGAAAGCTCCATGTCAGAGAGCTTGGTGAGCAGCAGATGACGCATACGCAGAGCCTCCTCATCAAGAGCGTCGGGAGCACTGGTCTCAGGAGGCGTCTCAAGGGAGATCTTCTCATCCGAGAAGAGCATGAAGTGGTAAATCAGTATCTTCGCCGCTTCGGTCAGAGCGTCCTTGGGATGAATTGAACCGTCTGTGGTAATCTCCAGGTTCAACTTATCGTAGTCGGTCTTCTGCTCGACACGGTAGTCCTCAACGGAATAATTCACGTTCTTGATAGGGGTGAAGATAGAGTCCACGGGGATGGTACCCATAGGTGCGGAATCCACCTTGTTCTCATCCGAGGGCACATATCCTCTGCCCTTTCCTATATGCAGCTCCACGATAAGCTTTACCGTAGGCTCCATGGAACAGATGTGAAGCTGGGGATTGAGCACTGAGAAGTTGCAGAGGTTCTTCGAGATATCCTCGGCTGTGAACTCCTGCTTGCCGGTAACGGTGAAACTTACCGTCTCCGACTCCTCTTCCTTAACCTCTCTCTTAAAACGTACCTGTTTGAGATTCAATATGATGTCAACTACACTCTCGATAACGCCGGGGATAGTGTCAAATTCATGACTTACCCCTTCGATCCTTACGGATGTGATGGCAAATCCCTCCAACGAGGACAACAGGACTCTGCGCAGGGCATTGCCGATTGTTATCCCGTATCCGGGTTCCAGCGGGCGGAACTCGAACTTGCCGAAAGTATCGGTAGATTCGAGCATTATTACTTTGTCCGGTTTCTGAAATGCTAAAATTGCCATGACGTTAACTGTTATTTAGAGTAGAGTTCGACGATCAGCTGCTCGTTGATGGTCTCAGGTATTTCCGTTCTCTCAGGAAGGTTGAGGAACTTACCGGAAAGTTCTCCGCGGTTCCACTCTATCCATGAGTATTTGCAGGTATCAGCCACGCTGTTCTGGATAACCTCAAGGCTCTTCGACCTCTCGCGTACACCTACGACAGCACCGGGCTTCACGATAGTGGAGGGGATGTTGCAGACCTCGCCGTTGAGCACTATATGGCAGTGCGACACGAGCTGACGGGCTGCGGCGCGTGTGGGAGCGATACCCATGCGGTATACGATATTGTCCAGACGCGACTCGAGGAGCATAAGAAGGTTCTCACCTGTACGTCCCTGCATTCTGCGGGCTTTAGCATAGGTGTTACGGAACTGTCTCTCAAGTACTCCGTATGTATATTTAACTTTCTGTTTCTCCTTGAGCTGGTTTCCGTACTCGGAGATTTTCCTGCGTTTCTTTGCCAGTCCGTGCTGTCCGGGAGGATAGTTTTTCTTTTCGAAATACTTATCCGGACCGTAGATCGGTTCACCGAACTTGCGGGCTATCTTTGTTTTAGGTCCTGTATATCTTGCCATAATCCAAATACTGTTAAATAAATCCTGTTAAACAATTATACTTTACGGCGTCCTTTGGGACGGCATCCGTTGTGAGGAAGAGGAGTCACGTCGACAATCTCGGTTACCTCAATGCCTGAGCCGTGAATAGTACGGATCGCTGACTCGCGTCCCGCACCTGGACCTTTGACATAAGCCTTGATCTTGCGCAATCCCAAGTCATAAGCAACTTTTGCAGCATCTGCGGCAGCTACCTGCGCGGCATAGGGGGTATTCTTCTTGGAACCTCTGAATCCCATCTTGCCGGCCGAAGACCAACTGATAACCTGACCGAGACTGTTGGTCATGGTTACGATAACATTGTTGAAAGTCGATGAAATATGGGCCTCACCATAGGCGTCTACCTTTACGACTCTCTTCTTATTGGTTGTTCCTGTTTTCTTTGCCATATTCAGTTAACTGTTACTTGGTTGCTTTTTTCTTATTAGCCACCGTCTTCTTCTTACCCTTACGTGTACGGGCATTGTTCTTGGTGCTCTGTCCGCGCACGGGAAGTCCGAGACGATGACGGATTCCTCTGTAG
>DXAW01000118.1 GCA_019116865.1 Candidatus Coprenecus stercoravium
ATCGGAGGAGTGCTGGGACTGGTGCTGTCATGGCTGCTGCTGGAGGTGTTCTCCCGTCAGCTCAGCATGTTGGTTCCGACCGGCGGATGGATGCCCGGCTCCGCAGGCTACGGGACTCCCGGGGCCGGGTATTTTGATTTCAGAGATTTCTACAACATATACTTGGGAACTGCGCTGCTTCTTGTCATAGTGGTGCTCAATGTGCTGTCAGCCCTGCTTCCTGCCCGCAGAGTCATCCGGCATCCGATAACCGAATCGTTGAACTATAAAAAATAGCGACTATGATAAGGCAGATATTCAAGCAGATATGGTTTTACCGCCGGGGCAGTGCCTGGCTTTTTGCGGAGCTTCTTGTAATCGCTGTCGTGTCGTGGTTTGTTGTCAACCGGATATGGAATGTCCAGTACAGGATTCACGCCATACCCGACGGCATAGACTATGACGGGGTGTATGTGCTTTCTCTAGATGAGCTGTATCCCGGTCAGTATGGCTATGACAGCACTTACGATACGGACGAGGCCCGTATGGAGAACTTTTTCCGGGTAGGTGACATTCTGCGTCAGATGCCGCAGATACAGAGTCAGGCCCCGATTGGTATGACTCCATGCCTGTGCGACAAAGGTATGATGACAATATTCCTGGACAGCGTTACGATGGTGAATACAGCTGTGATTCAGAGAATCTGCGGAGCGGAGGACTTCCGGTTGCTCGGATACAGGGTGCTGCAGCCTGAGGACGGTGAACTGGTGGATGAACCCAATACGATACTTATTTCCGAAGATCTGGCCATGACGCTGTTTCCTGATGTGAGTCCGATAGGAAAGACCCTCAGGGATGCGGCGGACGGCTATGTGCAGGAATACGAATATTATAAGAACAGTAAGATAACAGGTGTCATAGCCAATGTCCGTATTGCTCCTGATGCGGAGAATATTCCGATGGTGATAGAAAATACCGATGCGCGGGAATTCTTTGAGAATATAGTTTTTACGGAAGAGTATAAATACGCTTTCCGGACTGTGCCGAGAGTGGATGCGGAGGAGTTTGCGGCAGAGTTGGGCCGGAAACTTGAAAGCAGCGGAGGCCTGGGCAATTACAGAGTGAGGGAGGTGGTGTCTTACAGGGAGATGGTGGAGGACAGGGCCTTGTCCGGCAGTATGGACCGGTTGTTCCTGTGGAAGGCCCTCCGGATATTTCTCATCATCAATGTGCTTCTGGCGGTGGTGTCCATCAGCTGGCTGAGGATGGAGGAGCGGCGCGGGGAGATCAGTGTCCGCCGTGCCATGGGCGGCTCCGGGTGGAGGATTCTCGCCCAGAACATCGGAGAGATATGGGCCGTGACCGCTGCGGCAGCCCTTATTGCCTGTGTAGTGGTGATCAATATCATTGTGCTGGGGAAGATGGATATCGTCGGGGAGACTGACCAGTTCGTGCTGCCGGTGACCAGAGAACTGTATCCGCTGTTATTTGACCCCGTACTGCATTTTATGGCGGTGGAGGGCATTGTCTTAGGACTGCTCCTTGTCATGGTGACGGTGGCGGCTGCCGTGCCGGTGCTGCTGGCCCTGCGGCAGCCTCCCGTCGAAGGTTTAAGAGACGAATGATTTTTAGAGGTTTAGAGAAACATGGAAAGTACAATACATACGATGGACAGAAATCTGACTGTTAAGGAAAAATGGCAGGACCGCCGCAAGGTCATTATCCGCTGGAGCCTTGGAGCGGGAGCGGTGGTGGCGGCGGTGGTGCTGCTTGCCGTGCTGATTCAGCCGTCAGTGCGTGAGAGCAGTATAAAGATGGCGGCCGCGGATATCGGCTCGATAGATTTTGCCGTATCGGCTACGGGCAAGGTAGTGCCTGGCTATGAGGAGACCATAAACGCTCCGATATCGTCCCGGGTAGAGGAGGTCTTCAAACGGGCCGGAGATGTGGTGCAGGCCGGGGAGCCTCTGCTCAGGCTGGATCTGACAGCCGCACAAGCCGATTACGACAAGCTGGAGGACGAGGAACAGATGAAGATTCTGAGACTTGACCAGATGCGGATTTCCAACCGTAATCAGCTCTCGGAGATGGAGATGCGGATAAAGATTCAGGAAATGGAGCTTGACCGCAAGGAGGCCGCCCTGCGCAATGAGCGGTATCTGGATTCTCTGGGAGCAGGCACTCCCGATAAGGTCAGAGAGGCGGAGCTGGCTTATACCGTAGCCAGTATGGAACTGGACGAGAACCGGCAGAAACTGGAAAACCAGAGGGAACTGTCAGCTGCCGACGAGGCGGTGGCGGAACTGGATCTTTCCATTTTCCGCAAGAACATGGAGCAGACCCGCCGTCGGCTTTACGATGCCGGTATCCGTGCTCCCTATGCGGCCACCCTGACTTATATCGTGGATGAGATAGGTGCCCGGGTCTCCGAGGGCAGCAAGATAGCCATGCTGGCCGACCTCACCCGCTTCAAGGTGGAGGGCGAGCTGGGCGACATGCAGGCCGGCAAGATAGCCGAGGGTTACCGGACCACAGTGCTGGCCGGACGGGACACTCTCACCGGAGTCGTTTCGGGTATCTCGCCTCTGTCCACCGACGGCCTGATATCATTCTCGGTGCAGCTTGACGATGAGTCCGCCCCGGTCCTGCGCTCGGGTCTGAAGTGCGACATCTATGTGGTCTACGCCTACCGTGAGAATGTTCTTCGTCTGCCGTCAGGCACATATTACAAAGGGGCGGGCAACTACGACCTATTCGTCCGCGAGGGTGACCGACTGGTGCGCCGCCGCGTGGCCCTCGGCGAGGCCAACTACGACTACGTGGAGGTCATCTCCGGCATCGGGCCCGGCGAGCAGGCGGTTATCTCCGACATGTCCGATTACGCCAAGCAGCCAGAGCTCCGCATCAGACCATCCAAAAAGAAATAAATCAAAGCGATATGAAACTTGGAATGTATATAAGGGAATCGTGGTACAGCCTGCGCAAGGACAGGGTGTACAGTGCGGTCTACATCATCGGCACCGGATTGTCCCTGGCATTGGTGATGGCCTGGCTGACAGTGCAGTCTATGCATTTCGACAACTCCTATCCCGAGGTGAACAGGGACCGGATGCTGGTAATCCCGGCCTTATTGGAAGCCAATGTCGGTGAGAACTGGAACAGTTCATCCATGTCTTCGTGGAAATTTGTGGAGCGGTTTGTGGATGTGCCTACCGAGGGAATGGAGACCGTGACAGCTTTCGCTTTTTCTTCAGGCACGGCATCCAATGACCGGGGCGAGAGCATGACGGCCGTGGCCGAATGGGTGGATGATGAGTTCTGGCATGTATTTGAGCTCGACTTTACGGGCGGCAGGGCCTTTTCCATAAGCAATATGAATCAGGCCGCACCGGAGGCAGTGGTGTCCGAGTCCGTGGCCAAATGGCTTTTCGGTCATGCGGATGTTGTGGGCGAGAACCTGTACTTTGACGGTACGGAGTACAGTATCAGCGGAGTGGTCCGCGATGCTCCGGTGACGGCATCATTTGCGTTCTCGCAGATATGGCTGCCGGATCTGGACAGAGGTGACAGGGATGCGTCCGTGAGGTCGTGGCTGGGCCGTGACAGCTGGCTGGGAGAATATGTGGCAGTCGTGCTGGCTGAGGACCGAAGCTGTTTCAGCGATATCAGGAAGGCTATCGGGGACCGGCTGGAAAGGTACAACAACTCTGACGGCGTAGAGTACACGCTGGAGCTGTACAAGGGGATACTTACTGTAAAAGAGAGTGCTTTCATGTGGTCCGGCATGACCTCAGCCTCCTACACGTGGCTGGGTATAGGCATTATGATTTTCATCCTGCTGGTGCCGATGATCAATCTTTCGGGAATGGTGGGCTCGCGCATGGAGACCCGCATGAGCGAGTTCGGAGTGCGCAAGTCTTTCGGAGCCTGGCGTGGGGATATCTTAGGCCAGGTGGTGGGGGAGAACCTGGTGATGACCGTGCTGGGCGGGCTGCTCGGCCTGTTGCTTTCCTGGCTGCTGCTGTCTGTCTTTCCCGAACAGTTCAACAGCATTATACCGGCTGAGAATATGGCGATGACATTCGCCGACGATGTGATAGAGGCGTCTGTGTTTTCAGTCAGGGATTTCTTCAAGCTGAAGCTGTATGTTCTCCTGCTGCTGGTGGTGCTGGCTCTCAATCTCATATCAGCCATACTTCCGGCTGTGAAAGTAATCCGCCGTCCCATTACCGATTCGTTGAATGCTATAAAGTAAGATACTTATGATAAAGCAGATATTCAAGCAACTATGGTTCTACCGCAGGAGCAATGCCTGGCTCTTTGTGGAGATGACGCTGATTACCGCAGCGTCATGGTTTCTGGTCAACGCTGTCTGGCCGTATCAGTACCGCAGCCATCTGCCGGACGGATATGAAACGGAAGGAGTGTATGTTCTGACCATGTCCACGCTTTATGAGGGACAGGACGGATACGATCCGGCATCCGCTTCTGCTGAAAAAGTATCGGCGGACTTTCATCGTTTCGGCAATGCCCTTAGGAGTATGCCGGAGATACTTGATGCGGCCCCGGCAGGGACAACGCTTCCGGGACTGTCGATGATGAATTTCAATACAAGTACATTGATAGACACTGCCCGGAGTGTGTATTTCGCCTATCATGCGAGGGAGGCCGGAGCTGCTGACCTGAGTCTGTTGGGATACCGTCAGGTCTGGCCGGAGAACGGACCGGTGGAGGACCTTCCCGGGACGGTGATTATAACATCGGATCTGGCTGACATTATCTGGCCCGGGGAGAATCCTGTAGGGAAGCAGTTCGGTGATGCGGCTCAGTTGGGCGGCTCCTGGAGGGTAAGCGGGGTGATAGAACCGGTCAAGATAATCAAGGATCAGGAATACAGGAGTTTCGTGATGTTTGCAAA
>DXAW01000002.1 GCA_019116865.1 Candidatus Coprenecus stercoravium
ACTCTCGATGCGGCCAAGGCTGCGGGAGTTACGGCTGTCATAGCTTCCGATATCACGACTATAGAGTACGCCCGCCGTATCGGTCTGGAGGTTCATATCTCCACTCAGCTCAATATATCCAATACGGAGGCAGTCCGCTTCTATTCGCAGTACGCCGATGTGATTGTCCTGGCCCGGGAACTCAACTTGGAGCAGGTCAAGGCCATTACCGACCGTATAAAGTCGGAGCATATAACCGGACCGTCCGGCGCTCCGGTGCAGGTCGAGATGTTCTGCCACGGAGCTTTGTGCATGGCAGTCTCGGGTAAATGCTACCTGAGTCTGCATGAGAACAATCATTCGGCTAACCGCGGCTCCTGCCTCCAGCTGTGCCGCCGTGGCTACCGTGTGACTGACTTGGAGACCGGATACGAGCTGGAGATAGACAATAAGTACATCATGTCTCCCAAGGATCTGTGTACCATAGAATTTCTGGATAAAATGGCAGCGGCCGGCGTTTCGGTTTTCAAGATAGAGGGCCGCGCCCGTCCGGCCGAATATGTGCAGAAGGTGGTCAGCGCTTACCGTGCTGCGGCGGATGCGGTGGAAGCCGGCACCTTCACTCCGGAGTTCGGAGCCTCGTTCAAGGCTCAGCTCTCAGAGGTGTTCAACAGAGGCTTCTGGGACGGCTACTATCAGGGCGCCCGTCTCGGTGAATGGAGCAGCGTCTATGGCAGCAGCGCGACCATGAAGAAAGTCTATGCCGGCAAGATCAGCAATTATTTTTCCAACTTAGGAGTGGCCGAGGTCCTGGTCGAGGCGGCTCCGCTGAAAGTCGGACAGCATATACTGATTATAGGACCCACTACCGGCGTGGTGGAGATGGACATTCCGGAAATCCGCGTAGACCTCGTACCGGCTCGGAGTGCCGCTCAGGGCGTGGCCTGCTCCATACCCGTCCCTTCCCGTGTCCGCCGTGCCGACAAAGTCTACATCTTCGAGCGCAAGTGAGCTTGTCGATTTGCGCGTTGTGAAGCATGGAAAATATGTCAAAATGCGCATTCTGAAGTATGGAAAATATGTCAAAATGCGCGTTTTGGTAGAAATTCGCTATATTTGTCAAGAAAAATTCAAGGATTATGGATACTCGTATACTCGAAATGGTCTTGACAGAGCAGGCGGAGGAAATGGAGCGTAAGAAGGCTTTGAAGTTCTGCGACAGGATGGAGGAGTCTTTGGTGAATCTGGACAGCACTCAGGCTCAGGTAGTAATAGGCGTGAGGAGGAGCGGCAAATCTACCCTGTGTTTCAATGTGTTGAAAAAGGCAGGGGTGAAATATGCATACGCCAATTTCGATGATGAGCGTCTGGCTGAACTGAAAGGCTCTGACCTGAACAATGTTCTTGAAGTTCTATACAAGATTCACGGAGACTTCAATTATCTGTTCATAGATGAGATACAGAATATCCCGGAATGGTATCTGTTTGTCAACAGGCTTCTGCGCACAGGTATGCATATCCTTGTCACGGGTTCCAATGCGAAGCTGCTTAGCGGAGAGCTGGCGACTCATCTTACCGGCAGGCACAATCCCATACCGCTGTATCCGTTTTCATTTGCAGAGTACTGTGAGTTCAGGAATGTGGACACTAAGAAATTGACAACTCAGGCCGTGGCCCTGCGCCGGGCGGCTTTTGACGATTACCTGAAGCAGGGCGGTTTCCCGGAAGTGCAGTCTCTTCCGGATACCAGAGGCTATATAACTGCGTTGGTAGACAGTATCCTCAAAAGGGATATCGAGCAGCGTTTCAAGGTAGTGTACAAAGCTGCCTTTGAGAGCATGGCTCACCATCTTCTGAATGTTGTTCCGGCAATAGTCTCAGATAGAGCGCTGCGGGCGGACTTTGGTTTCAAATCCGAGCATACTTCCCGGAATTATGTCGGATACCTCAAGCAGGCATATCTTCTGACTGAACTTCACAAGTTCTCCTATAAAAGTTCACTAAGGGTTATAGGCGAAAAACTCTATCCGATAGACGTGGCGCTGATGAACAACAGGCCCGAAGCCATGGCTGCGGACAATCTCGGCTGGCGGCTGGAGACGGTGGTGTATCTTGAATTGCAGCGCCGCTGCCGACAGGCCGGGCTGGATATTTACTATTTCAGCGACCGCTCCGGTGAATGTGATTTTCTGCTGTGCCGGGACAGGGTTGTCTTGCAGGCAGTTCAAGTCTCATACGATATCCTTGACCCCAAGACACGCCGCCGCGAGCTTTCCGGTCTGCGTCTTGCCGCCAAGCGTACCGGCTGCAAGGAATTGCTGTTACTCACTGACCACGAATATGAGGACATTGCCGCAACTGAAGACTGTCCTTCCATTTCTGTCCGACCGGTCTATGACTGGCTGCTGCACCGGTAGAAGCTAAGTCTTTCCCGGTCTACATGGGCGGGTGTCGAACTTAGACGGATGATGGGTAAGACTATTATTTATGTTGTGGACAAATTTGAAGTTCAACTTAAAATCTGCCCGAAAATAATGTTACCTTTGCAGGACGCAACTTGAAAAATCAACGGAGTTATGTCATTCGCCCACCTGCATGTTCATACCCAGTATTCGATACTTGACGGTCAGTCCAAGATAGGGGACCTGATTGATACGGCCGTGGCCAACGGTCAGCCGGCGCTGGCTATTACCGATCACGGGAATATGTTCGGTGTAAAGGAGTTCCTGGATACGGTGGCCAAGAAAAATGCCCCTCTGAAGCCTATCGTGGGTTCGGAATTTTATGTAGCCGGAGCCAGCCGTTTCGACCGCAAGGGCCGAGAGGACCAGAGTTCCTACCACCTGATCATGCTGGCCAAGAATATGGACGGCTACCACAACCTCATCAAGCTATCGTCCAAGGCTTACATCGAGGGCTTCTACTACAAGCCGCGCATCGACCACGAGTTGATAGAACAGTATCACGAGGGGGTCATATGTTGCTCGGCCTGTTTGGGAGGCGAGGTGCCACAGGCCATTATGGATGGCGATATCGCCAAGGCCGAGGAGGTGGCCGCATGGTACAAGTCCATCTTCGGTGACGACTATTATCTGGAGGTACAGCGGCACGAGACTGACGTGCCCGGGGCAGAGAAGAGCACCTTCGAGCATCAGCAGCAGGTCAATGAGGTGATTTTCAGGATAGCGGAGAAACTGGGCATCAAGGTAGTGGCCACCAACGACGTGCATTTCGTGCGCAAGGAGGACGGCCCGGCGCATGACCGCCTCATATGCATCAGCACCAACTCTGACTTCGATGACCCCAAGCGTCTGCGATACACCCAGCAGGAGTATCTCAAGTCCACTGAGGAGATGTCGGCCATCTTCGCCGACCATCCCGAGGTGATTTCCAACACCATGGAGATTGTGGACAAGGTGGAGGTGTTGGATCTCAACCATTCTCCTATTCTTCCTATATTCCCTCTTCCCGAAGGATTCACGGACTCCAATGACTACCTGCATTTCCTTACATACGAGGGTGCGCACCGCCGTTACGGGGAAGACATTCCCGAGGCTACGAGGGAGAGGATTGACTTCGAGCTGGCTACTATCAAGAAGATGGGTTTCCCGGATTACTTCCTGATAGTTCAGGACTTTATAAAGGCGGCCCGCGATATGGGCGTATGGGTGGGTCCTGGCCGTGGCTCCGCCGCCGGTTCGGTGGTGGCTTACTGTCTTACGATTACCAACATAGACCCGATAAAGTACGACCTGCTGTTCGAGCGTTTCCTGAATCCGGACCGTATCTCCATGCCCGATATCGATATCGATTTCGATGACGAGGGGCGTTACAGGGTATTCAAGTATGTTGAGGACAAATATGGTAAAGACCATGTATCGCATGTGATTACCTTCGGTACGATGGCCACTAAGAGCGTCATCCGTGATGTGGGCCGTATACAGAAGCTGAGTCTGGACCAGACGGACAGGTTGGCCAAGCTGGTGCCCAGGAAGATTACGGTGCAGAAGGAGAAGGAGATAGACGACCCCGACCGTCCGGGACAGAAGAAAAAGGTGATGGAGTCCAAGGATGTGGATCCCACCATCAAGCTATGTATTGAGAAAGTTCCTGAGTTTAAGGAGGCGATGGAGAGCGGGGATGACCTCGTGCGTGATACTCTGACATATGCCGAGCGTCTGGAGGGAACTGTGCGTAACACCGGCGTACATGCCTGCGCCACCATCATCGGTCGCGACGACCTTACGAACTTCATCCCGCTGAGTACTGCCAAGGATAAGGAGACAGGCAAGGATATCCTTGTCTCGCAGTTCGAGGGAAGTCTCATCGAGTCAGCCGGTATGCTCAAGATGGACTTTCTCGGCCTGAAGACCCTGACTATACTCAAGGATGCAGTGGAGAATATCCGCCAGTCCAGAGGAGAGGAGTTGGATATCAATGCCATACCGATAGACGACGAGGAGACTTATGCCCTGTTCTCCCGTGGTGATACAATAGGCGTGTTCCAGTTCGAGTCCGAGGGTATGCAGAAGTGGCTCATCGAGCTGCAGCCTTCGAGATTCGAGGACCTTATCGCCATGAACGCTCTCTACCGCCCGGGTCCAATGGACTATATTCCTGATTTCGTGGCCCGTAAGCACGGCCGAAGCAAGATTGAGTACGACCTGCCCGACATGGAGGAGTATCTGCATGACACATATGGAGTGACGGTATATCAGGAGCAGGTCATGCTGCTGTCCCAGAAACTGGCCGGCTTCACCAAGGGAAAGGCCGATAAGCTGCGTAAGGCTATGGGAAAGAAGCAGATAAAGGTGATGGCCGAGCTCAAGGACGAGTTCTTCGCAGGCGGACTGGAGCACGGACATCCCGAGGCCATACTCAATAAGATATGGAATGACTGGGAGGCATTTGCATCCTATGCCTTCAATAAGTCCCATGCCACCTGCTACGCCTGGGTCGGCTATCAGACCGGCTACCTGAAAGCGCATTACAGGGCGGAGTATATGGCGGCCGTGCTGAGCAACAACCTCAACAATATCGAGGAGATTACCAAGTTCATGGACGACTGCCGCCGCAACGGCATGAGGATTCTCGGACCGGATGTCAACGAGAGTTATACGAAATTCACTGTCAACAAGGACGGAAACATCCGTTTCGGCATGGCCGGTATCAAGGGCATCGGCATCGGAGCCGTGAACAGTATCATAGAGGAACGTGTGGCCGGCGGCCCGTTCAAGGATATATTTAATTTCATGGAGAGGGTGCCCTATACTTCGGTTAATAAAAAGGGCATCGAGGCTCTGGCTTACAGCGGTGCCTTCGATTCTTTCCCGGAGATTAACAGAGGCTCGTTCGCCATGGATGCCGGTAAGGGAGAGACATGCCTGGACCTGCTGCTGCGTTACGGCTCGCTGTATCAGAAGACGGCGGAAAGTATGAAAGACAGCATCTTCGGGGACACCGTACAGGTGGATACAGCCCGTCCCCCGCTTCCAGTCCTGCCGGAGCTTGACCAGATAGAGATGCTCAAGAAGGAGAAGGATCTGGTGGGTATGTATATTTCGGCCCATCCTCTTGACCGTTTCCGTTTCGAGGTGGAGAATTTCACGACTATGAGCATCCCTGAGTGGAGTGCTTATGTGGACGAGGTATCATCCAGTAAGGACCGCGAGAAATTTGACAAGGACCAGTACATCGCCGGTCTGGTGAGCAGTGTCGATGTCAGGCCCAAGGCCAACGGCAACGGAGTGCTTTGCCGTCTGACGATAGAGGATTTCAAGGGTTCCGCTACATTTACGCTTTTCGACAAGGATTACGAGGCTTTCAGCGGGTATCTCAGACCGCATGAGTTTATTCTGCTCAAGGTGTATGTGGCTCCGCGTTTCAACAAAGTGGACGACAAGAACGCCAGAGGCGGCAAGCGGTTCGATATATCGGGAGGATTTCCGAAGATCAGAGCTATTTCCCTGCTGGCCAATGTAAGGGAGTCAATGATAAAGGAGATGGTGATAGATCTTCCTATCGAGAAGATAGACAGCGAGTTTGTAAAAGGATTCAGAAAAGCGGTCCGCCACAACAGGGGCAAGTCGCGTCTGACTATCAATGTCTATGACATGCAGGAGAAAATCAACGCCGAGTTCTTTTCCCGCAAATACAGTGTGACTGCGGCGGACGATTTTCTCTCATATTTGAAACTTAACGGATTAAATTATCGAATAAATAAATCTTGATATGGCTAAGGACCTTAAGTATCTGGAGCTTTTGTCCAGAAGTTTCCCGACCGTACAGGCTGCCAGTACTGAGATAATCAATCTGGAGGCTATTCTCAATCTTCCCAAGGGAACCGAGCATTTTGTCACGGATCTGCATGGAGAGTACGATGCTTTCCAGCATGTGCTCCGCAATGCTTCCGGAGTCATCAGGCGTAAAGTTGACGAGCTTTTCGGCTTCCAGCTTAAGGAGAATGAGAAGAGGGAACTGTGTACCCTGATTTACTATCCGGAACGGAAGCTGGAGCTGGTGAAGGCCAAGGAAAAGAATATGTCGGACTGGTACAAGATCAATCTTGTCAACATGGTGAAAGTAGTGGAGGTGGCTGCATCCAAATATACCCGCTCCAAGGTCCGCAAGGCCCTTCCCCCCGAGTATTCCTATATAATAGAAGAGCTGATACATGAGTCGCTGAATGACAACAACAAGCATGAGTACATATATTCTATCCTCAACACTATCATAGAGACCGGCTCGGCGGACAGGTTCATCTGTGCCATGGCTTATGTGATACAGCGGCTTACCATAGATAATCTCCATGTGCTCGGAGACATCTATGACCGTGGTCCCGGAGCGCATAAGATAATGGAACTGCTTTGTAATTACCACAATGTGGATTTTCAGTGGGGCAACCATGATATTATCTGGATGGGCGCTGCGGCCGGAAGTGCCGCCTGCATGGCCAATGTGGTGCGTATCTGTCTGAGATACGCCAATCTGGAGACGCTGGAGGACGGTTATGGTATCAATCTGCTGCCTCTTGCCACATTCGCCATGGATGCTTATGCCGACGACCCTTGCGAATGTTTCAGACCCAAGGTCGATCCGGGCTCTAAATATGACGAGAAGACACTAAGGCTCATTTCCAGAATGCACAAGGCGATGACTGTCATCCAGTTCAAGCTGGAGGGCGAGGTCATCCACCGCCGCCGGGAGTTCGGTATGGCAGACCGCAATCTGTTGGACAAGATAGATTTTGATAAAGGGACGGTGCGTATAGGAGACAAGGACTATGCGATGAAGGATATGAACTTCCCGACGATAGACAGGACGCATCCATATAAGTTGTCCTCAGAGGAGAAGAGCGTGGTGGGCAAGCTGCTTTGCAATTTCACCAACAACGCCCAGCTGGACAAGCATATCAGGTGCCTTTACTCCAAGGGCTCCTTATATCTTGTCCGTAATTCCAACCTGATGTTCCATGCCTCCATGCCGCTTAATGAGGACGGTTCCTTCAAGGAGCTGACTATCCTGGGCAAGCAGTATAAGGGCAAGGCTCTGTTCGACATGGTGGACAAGGTGGCCAGGGCGGCTTATTACGAGGACAAGGACGAAAAGCTCAAGAGCTATGCGCAGGATTTCATGTGGTATCTGTGGTGCGGCCCTTATGCACCTCCGTTTGACAAGGACAAGATGGCCACATTCGAGAGGTATTTCATAGCGGAGAAGGAGACGCACAAGGAGACGTTGGGGTATTATTCTCAGTACAAGGACCGCAAGGATATCTGTGAGATGATACTTGACGAGTTCGGTCTGCACGGTGAGCATACCCATATCATCAACGGTCATGTGCCCGTGAAGACCAAGAAGGGAGAGTCGCCCATCAAGGCCGGCGGCCGTCTTCTGGTGATAGACGGAGGTTATTCGAAGCCTTATCAGTCCGAAACAGGTATCGCCGGATACACCCTTATATATAATTCCTACGGCCTGATGCTGGCACAGCACGAACCGTTCAAGTCTATAGACAAGGCTGTCAAGGAAGGTGCTGATATCAAGTCTCTTACCAAGGTAGTGGAGTCTGTGGACAAGCGTACTCTGGTAGGAGATACTGATGTGGGAAAGGTACTTAAGGAGCAGATAAAGGACCTGAAGCATCTGCTTGCCGCATACGGCTCGGGCCGCATTTTTGAGAAAAATATACCGTCCAATCGTAAATAAGTGCTACATTTGCGGACTTTTTGCTAATTGTAACTTATATGGACTGGATAAATTCGTTATTGTTTTCCGACAGCGTGGCTCATGCCATTCTGATTGTGGCGATTGTAATCGCTTTGGGAATACTCCTCGGAAAGATAAAGATTTTCGGGATTTCCCTTGGAGTGACATGGATTCTGTTTGTCGGAATCCTTCTGTCCCATTTTGGTTTTACCATCAACAACTCTGTGAGGAGCTTTATCAGTGATTTCGGTCTGATACTCTTCGTATTCTCTCTCGGTCTGCAGGTCGGCCCCGGATTCTTCGCATCATTCAAGAAGGGAGGTCTGCAGATGAACATGCTTGCCGCGCTGATTGTCATCCTCGGCGTAGGTGTGACTTTGTCTATTCATTTTATAACAGACACACCCATGCCCACCATGGTCGGCGTGATGTCAGGTGCTGTGACCAATACCCCCGGTCTCGGTGCCGCACAGCAGACTGTGTCCGAGCTTCAGACAGCCGATCCTACGACTTTGGCTACAGGTTATGCGGTCGCTTATCCTCTGGGTGTGGTAGGAGTTATCCTTACACTGCTCGGTGCGCGCGCCATTTTCCGAATCAACATAGACAAGGAGAGAGCTGATGTGGAGAAGAGGGACGCCAACAAGGACAGCGCATGCAACATAGCCGTAGAAGTACGCAACGAGTCACTTTTCGGCAAGACCATATATGAGGTGGACCATCTTCTCAACAAGCATTTTGTGGTGTCCCGTCAGTATCATGCCGACGGCAGGATGGAGATTCCTACCTCGCGCTCTGTAGTGAATGCCGGAGACAAGCTTCTGATAATCACTTCTCAGAACAATGCGGAAGTGATAAGCGCCTTCATCGGTAAGAAGCTGGATATGGACGAGGAGACATGGGAGAAGCTCGATACCAATCTGGTTTCCCGCCGTCTCGTGGTCACTAACGGCAATATTAACGGTAAGACTCTCGGAGAGCTCAATATCAGAGCACAGTACGGTCTGAATATAACCAGAGTCAACCGTGCCGGTATCGACCTTACCCCGACTCCGGGCCTGCACCTGCAGCTGGGAGACCGTATAATGGTGGTCGGTAATCAGGAGGCTATACTCAAGGTGGCTAAAATCGTCGGAGACCAGGTGAAGAAGCTCCGTGAGCCCAAGCTCATTCCTATCTTCATCGGTATATTCTTCGGTATCATTGTAGGTTCCATCCCTATCGCCATCCCCGGTCTGTCAGCGCCTCTGAAGCTGGGTCTCGCAGGCGGTTCTCTGGTGGTGGCCATCCTTATAGCCCGTTTCGGTCCCAACATGGGTATGGTGACATATACCACCGCAAGCTCCAATATGATGTTGCGTGAGGTGGGTATATCGCTCTTCCTTGCCGCTGTGGGACTGGGTGCCGGTGAGAACTTTGTCGAAGCCGTCACGGGCGGAGGCTATATGTGGATTCTATATGGATTCCTCATTACCGTTGTACCTCTTATTATAGTAACCATACTCGCAAGACTGGTGTTCAAGATGGATTATTTCTCCATCGCCGGTATGGTCTGCGGCTCGCATACCAACCCTCCGGCCCTTGCGTTCATGAACAATACATTCGAGGCGTCCAGAATAGCCGTGGCATATGCTACGGTATATCCTCTGGCCATGTTCCTCAGGGTCATCGTGGCCCAGTTGATGGTACTGTTTTAAAAAGAATCCGGTATGTCTTTGAAATGCGGAATAGTGGGCCTGCCCAATGTGGGCAAGTCCACTTTGTTCAACTGTATAAGCTCGGGCAAGGCACAGGCTGCCAATTTTCCTTTCTGCACTATCGAGCCGAACATAGGTTCGACCACAGTGCCGGACGAAAGGCTTAAAGTGCTTGAGTCACTGGTGCATCCCAAGAGAGTGGTGCCGGCTACTGTGGAGATTGTGGACATAGCCGGTCTTGTCAAGGGCGCCAGCAAGGGAGAAGGGCTCGGCAATCAGTTTCTGGCCAATATCCGTGAGACTGATGCCATCCTTCATGTCCTGCGCTGTTTCGATGATCCCAATGTGGTTCACGTGGACGGAAGCGTGGATCCGGTCAGGGATAAGGAAATCATAGACATGGAGCTTCAGCTCAAGGATCTGGAGACAGTGGAGAGCCGTCTTTCAAAACTCTACAAGCAGGCTCAGACCGGAGGTGACAAGCATGCGAAAAGAGCATGTGATATACTGCTCCGCTACAAGGAGGCCCTTATGGCCGGCAAGTCTGCCAGGACGGTGACCATAGACAATCCGGAGGATGAGAAGATTGCCAGAGAATTCTTCCTGTTGACAGCCAAGCCGGTACTTTATGTGTGCAATGTCGACGAGGCGTCAGCTTCCAAAGGCAATGTGTATGTGGACAGGGTCCGTGATGCCGTCAGGGATGAGAATGCCGGAGTCATGGTCATCGCCGCCAAGATAGAGTCCGAGATAGCTGAGCTGGACAGTTACGACGAGAGGCAGATGTTTCTGCAGGAGCTTGGTCTGGAGCAGTCCGGAATCGAGCGTCTGGTACGTGCCGCATATGACCTGCTGGGATTACGGACGTATTTTACGGCCGGTGAGCCTGAGGTGAGGGCATGGACCATCAACAAGGGCGACAAGGCTCCCCGCGCCGCCGGAGTCATTCACTCTGATTTCGAGAAAGGCTTCATACGTGCGGAAGTGATAAAATATGAGGACTTTGTCAAATACGGTTCGGAAGCCGAGTGCAGGGCTGCCGGCAAGCTGGCCGTGCAGGGAAAGGACTATGTCGTGGAAGACGGAGACATCATGCATTTTCTATTCAATGTTTAGTAAATTTTTTGACTTTTTGAAAAAAGTTTATAGTTTTGGACATTTAACGTTTAAATAATTTAAGATTCTATGAAAAAATCCATTATCCTCATGTCCATGCTGGCGTCCGTTGCCATGCTGGTCATGTCATGCAACAAGACAGAAAAGATTGACCCCAATGCGCCTCAGATTGACGTTCAGAGTGAATACTACGCTTCTTATACTGGAGGAGAGAATGTTATTGAATACAAAATAAAGAATCCTGTGGAGGGGGGTGTGCTGACTCCTTCATGTGTGGCTGACTGGGTGTCTGACGTGACATGCGACAGTGTGAGCGTGAAGTTCATAGCATCTCCCAACGAGACGGATGTGCAGCGCATAGGCGAACTTAATCTGCACTATGTGTATGAAGGCGGCGAGGTATCGGCAGTCGTTAAGCTTACACAGGTTGCGTTCGGAGAGGAGACACCTATTGTCGGACCCTATCTCGACAATCTCTCCGGCAAGACCATCGCCACCGATGCGGAGGGCGGCAGCTTCACATTGCGTTATGAGATTTTCAACGAGGAGGCTGACGGCAGGATAGAGGCCACTACTGATGTGGACTGGATTTCCATCATAAGCTACGAGACTATCGGTGAGGTGAACTATACCGTAGGCAAGAATGCTCTGGGTGACCGTACGGGTGTTATTACCGTATCCTATATCTACAATGAGGATGAGGACACCGTATCGTTCGACGCCATTATCGCCCAGCCTATATCTGACCAGCCTGTGACCGAGGGCGGTTTCACGATAGAAGTTACCAATGTGTCGTATTCGTCCGCCAAGATTACAATTACTCCCGAGAATCCCGATATGGCTTATCTGGTGGTAGTGGGAGAGGCCAGCTCCATCCAGGGCCTGAGCGACGATGAGATTTTCCGTGATGACCTCGAGCGTCTGGAAAGCCAGGCCATCATGATGGGAACTACTCTTCAGGATTATCTGACTCTGCGTCTGATTACCGGAAGCAGGAGCTCTACACAGGGAGCGCTGACACCCAATACCGCATACTATGTATACGTTTACGGAGTGCATAACGGCGAGACCACCGAGCGTACTACCGACATTGCCAAGAAGCTCTTCACTACTGACGTGCTCGATGTTACCGAAGGTTCCATAACACTGGAGGCCGAGATAACAGGTACAACTCTCTCCGCTGTCGCTACTCCTTATGATAATTCAAGATATTACAATCTTCAGTTCAACAGGGAGAATACTCTCCAGGGCGAAGGATATACCAGCGGTACGGCCGCCGAGCGCTGCTATCAGTACGAGCTGGACTACATGACATCATATCTCAAGATATATCCTCCCACAGCATGGCAGAATGTAAAGCAGGGTCCTGCATCCACATCCACTACCATGAATGTAGCCGATACATACTATGTGTTCGCATACTTCCTGAATGCCAGCACCGGTGTGGCTGAGTCCGATATCGTAATCAAGACCGTGATTTTCGACGGCTCATCGGCTGAAATAGTAGAATAACTTGATTCAATAATACCAATAAAGACGCATCGGATATTCTTCGGTGCGTCTTTTTTTTTAAATTTGCGGAAAACATCCGTACTTATGAATATCTCACCTAAAGCTCAACACTTCATCGACCTCGAAGACAGATACGGCGCTCATAACTATCATCCGCTTCCGGTAGTGCTGTCCAGAGGCGAGGGGATTTATGTCTGGGACGTTGACGGCAACCGTTATTTTGATTTTCTTTCGGCTTATTCCGCAGTCAATCAGGGACATTGTCATCCTAAGATAGTCAACGCATTGTGTAATCAGGCCCATCTGCTCTGCCTTACTTCCAGAGCATTCTACAATGACTGTCTGGGACCTTACGAGGAGATGGCGACCCGTTTCTTCGGATATGACAAGCTGCTGCCCATGAACTCGGGGGCCGAGGCCGTCGAGACCGCGCTCAAGCTTGCCCGCCGTTGGGGATATGTCAGGAAGGGCATACCGGAGAATGAGGCTCTTATTATTACATGCGAGGGTAATTTCCACGGACGGACCATTACCATAGTGTCCATATCGACTGATCCTGACAGCTATTCGCAGTACGGACCTTTCACCCCGGGATTTGTATCCATCCCCTATGACGATTCGGACGCATTGCGCAAGGTGCTGGAGGAGAAAGGTGACAAGGTGGCGGCGTTTCTGGTGGAGCCTATTCAGGGTGAGGCCGGAGTGTATGTGCCCCATGACGGATATCTGCGTGAGTGCCACGAGCTGTGCAGGAAGCACAATGTCCTTTTCATAGCCGATGAGGTCCAGACCGGTATAGGCCGTACCGGCAGGATGCTCTGCTGCGATCATGAAGGCGTCCGTCCCGATATGGTCACTGTCGGCAAGGCTCTTTCTGGAGGGGTTCTTCCCATATCGGCTGTGCTGGCCGATGATGATATTATGCTCACTATTAAGCCCGGAGAGCACGGTTCCACATTCGGCGGTTTCCCGCTGGCGTCCAAGGTGGCGGTAGCCGCTCTGGAAGTGATAAGGGATGAGCATCTGACAGAGAATGCCGACAGGCTCGGAAAGATTTTCCGGGATGAGATATCCACTATCAGGTCTCCTTTCTTCAAGTCGGTAAGAGGCAAGGGACTGCTCAATGCAGTGATTACAGAGCCTCAGAACGGCATGGAAGCCTGGGATATATGTCTGGCGATGGCCGAGAAGGGCCTGCTGGCCAAGCCTACGCACAGGCATATTATCCGTTTCGCACCTCCTCTTGTCATCAATGAGGAACAGTTACGTGAGGCGGTCGCTATTATCAAAGACGTATTCGAGCACATATAAGATATGCAGACGACTTCGAAGGTTTTTATGGTCAAGCCTGCCCGTTTCGCTTTCAATCCGCAGACGGGCGACAACAACGCATTCTCCCGTCCGGGACGTGAGTCTTCAGCTCAGGAGAATGCCCTGCGTGAGTTCACATCTTACGTCGCACTTTTAAGAGCCAATAAGATAGACGTAGTCATAGCGGAGGACACCCCGCATCCGCATACTCCTGACTCCATCTTCCCCAACAACTGGTTCAGCACTCACGAGGACGGTACTCTGGTGCTTTATCCCATGTCGGCGGTCAACCGGAGAAATGAGCGCAAGTCGGAGGTGCTTGAGGTGCTGCGTAAGAATTTCGAAGTGCGCAGGGTCGTGGACCTCACCTGGTGGGAAAATGAGAATCTGTTTCTGGAAGGGACGGGAAGTATGGTCCTTGACCGGGATAACAAGATAGTTTATGCCTGCCAGTCCTACCGCACGTCGGAGCGTGTGCTTGCCGATTTCTGCAAACAGATGGGTTACACACCCGTATTTTTCGAAGCTTATGACCGTAATGGAGTGGCCGTCTACCATACCAACGTGCTGATGGGGCTGGGCACCGCCTATTGCGTGATCTGCACGGAGTCCATACGTCCGGAAGACAGGGACAGGGTGCTTGGCTCGATAACCGGCAGCGGCAGGAAGATACTGGACATTACATTTGAGCAGCTGGAGAGTTTCGCCGGCAATATGCTGGAGCTCAGCAGCCCCTCCGGACGTCCTGTGATGGTGATGTCGGCTACTGCCCGCAAGAGTCTGACCACAGAGCAGAGCAGGGAACTCAGCGCACATTACAAACTCCTGTCTCCTCAGCTGGACTATATCGAGACTCATGGAGGAGGTTCGGCCCGCTGTATGCTTGCCGAGTTGTTTTAAGGTGTGTAACACATATTTAATAACAAAAAGTCTGAAATTATTAGGCATTAAATGAAAAATGATTATCTTTGCAGCCCGTTTAATTTGACGGGAATAATGTAAAGTTAAGATTAACAAACATTTATGCCAACAATTCAACAGTTAGTTCGCAAAGGACGCGAGGTTATCGTTGAGAAAAGCAAATCTCGCGCGTTGGATGCGTGCCCTCAGAAGAGAGGTGTGTGCGTGCGTGTTTACACCACCACTCCTAAGAAGCCTAACTCGGCTATGCGTAAGGTAGCCCGTGTGAGACTTACCAATCA
>DXAW01000119.1 GCA_019116865.1 Candidatus Coprenecus stercoravium
GCGCTCTACTGGTGTCGCAGGATGCATCTCTGTGCGGAGGCCTTCGTGTCCAGGCAGAATGTCTCGAGTATCCGCAGTACAGGCGGAGATGTGCGAAACCCGCGTGGACAACTTCATTAAATGGTATCTGTACTTATGATGAAAGGAAGAGGTACAAATGATGTGGAATCCTCTTTTGTCATTGTCACCAACCAAAAATGTCAATTATACCTTCTTCATCGCCAGGGCTGCGCTGACCTCCCTGTCCGCCTTTCTGAAGTTATTGAATGTCTCGCGGGATATTCCGAAATCCCGGCAGATCACATTGACCGTTGTACCTGTTAGTCTTGCCTTAATTATTTATTTTTTCGGGAAAGGCGGGGAAACATCTTGCGGAAACGTGTCATATGCAGTGTGATGGAGCCGCCGGCGATGACCATTGTCACGGCTACCAGGATCATTATGATACCGGTGCATTCACGGACGGTCATGCGCTCGCCGAATATGCAGATGCCGAAGATGATGGCAGTAACAGGCTCAAGGGCACCGAGAATCGCGGTCGGAGTCGAGCCTATGTACTGAATTGCGCTGGTAGTGCATAGAAATGATATGGCAGTAGGAAATACAGCGAGTGCCAGTATATTTAGCCAAAGATACCATTTATCAGGAGTGATAAGCTCTATGCCTGTGAGCAGTCTTATTATAAAAAGCGTTACACCGAAAACAAGCACGTAGAAAGTTACGGTAAGTGTAGCTGTATTTTTCAATGTCGTCTGATTTATACCGACTATGTAGATGGCGTAGGTCAGAGCTGATGCAAGAGCAAGCAGTGTTCCTGTCAGACTCAGTGTCGTACCGTCACTCCCATTGTATAGCATGGATATGCCGCCCAGTGCCAGCACAAGGCAAAGCCCGGTCATCAGTGTAAGTTTCTCTTTGAATACGAGAGACATTATGAGGGCGACCATTATGGGGTATACGAACAAGATGGTGGATGCGATGCCGGCTTCCATGTAGTTGTAGCTTTGGAACAGGGTCAAGGAGGATATTGCGACCAGAATACCCATCGCTATCAATGTTATGGTCTCTTTGCGGCTTACCCTGAATGACCGTCCTCTGGCTTTTATCATAACGGCCAGAATGGGAATGGCAAATATGTAGCGGAAAAACAATACGGATTCTGGATTCATTCCGCCTTTGTACAGAGGCAGGGCGAAAAGAGGATTCATGCCGTATGTCGCTGCGGCAATGGAGCCTAGAATATATCCTTTGGTCTTAGTGTTCATGACGGTGATTTATGTCTGCAAATGTAGTTATCTTTGTCCGCTTTTTCAATTGTTATGTCAGGACTGAGGACAGGGAATATGACTGTCGGGAGCATCACTCCCACATTGCTGCGTTTTACTTTGCCGATGATGGCCGGAGCGATGATGCAGCAATGCTACAATATTGCCGATACTATCATAGTAGGACGGTGTATAGGCTCAGGTGCTCTTGCTGCGGTAGGTTCTGCGTACAGCCTTATGGTTTTTCTGACATCAGTGTTGCTGGGTTTGGCCATGGGCAGCGGTACCGTGTTCTCACAGCAGTTCGGTGCAGGCAATATGAATGGTCTCAGGCGCAGTATCTATGTATCATTGGTGCTGACAGGCAGTGTGGCAGTGGTGTTGACAGCGGCGTCATTCGTGTTTATAGACCCCATACTGCGCCTGTTGCAGATACCGGAGGAGATATACCGGATGTCAAGGACCTATCTGCTGATAGTATTTGCAGGTATTCCATTTACGTTTCTGTATAATTTCTATGCGGCGCTGCTGCGCGCAGTTGGTGATTCGCTGACCCCTCTCTGGTTTCTGGGCAGTGCGGTAGCTCTTAATATAGGGCTGGACCTGCTTTTTATACCGGTCTTGGGCATGGGCGTTGGCGGAGCGGCGCTGGCGACAGTGGCGGCGCAGGGAGTCTCTGCATCAGGACTTACTGTGTATGTGTTGTGGCGCAGACCGGAACTAAGGCTTCACAAGGAGGATATGCGTCTGGACCGTATCTCAGTACAGGAGATAACCGCATTCTCGTCCCTGACATGTGTGCAGCAGTCGGTGATGAATTTCGGCATACTTATGGTCCAGGGGCTTGTGAATAGTTTCGGAACAGCGGTGATGGCTGCTTTTGCGGCTGCGGTGAAGATAGATACTTTCGCCTATATGCCTGTGCAGGAGTTCGGTAATGCATTCTCGACATTCGTGGCCCAGAATTACGGGGCGGGTAAGGACAAACGCATACGCAGGGGACTTAGAAGCGCATTCGGAATAACTGTGCTGTTCTCTGTATTCGTGTCTGCGCTGGTCTTTGTTCTGGCCAGATATCTTATGTTGATATTCGTCCCTCTGGAAGAATCGGAGATAATCAATATCGGCGTGCAGTATCTGAGGATAGAAGGGTCGTTTTATTTCGGCATAGGCATTCTGTTTTTGCTTTACGGCTATTACCGTGCGGTCAGGATGCCGGGTATGTCGGTAGTGCTGACAGTCCTGTCGCTGGGAACCAGGGTCGTATTGGCATACATGCTCTCTGCCGTGCCTGCCGTAGGTGTGGCAGGTATATGGTGGTCCATACCTGTAGGCTGGGCGCTAGCGGATGCTGTCGGTATATTTTATTACTTCCGAATGCGTAAAAAAATGGCCCGGATGACCGTGTGACCGGTTCCGGACCATGTATGAAACTTGTTGCCTTGACTACTACGGAAGGGCAAGGAATGCGCAGGCAAATGCGAGGATGGCGTAAAGCTCGGGGAATACGGCAAGAATCATGGTCTTGGAGAATACATCGTTGCCGTTGGACATCTCGTTGATACCGTTGCATACCAGACTGGCCTGCTTTATAGCCGACCAGAGGCCGACAAAACCGAGTGCCAGACCTGCTGCGCACATAGCCAGTCCTTGATTCATAGTGAGTACCTGTGAGGCTTCCTCCATTCCGCCCAGACTGCTGAGCATCAAGAAGAACGCTGCGAATCCGTACAATCCCTGGGTAGAGGGGAGCACGCACAGAAGCATGGACTTTCCGAATATGTCGGATTTCTTTTTGAGAGCGGCGATAGTGGTGTTTCCGCCCATTGTTACACCGATTGCACTACCAGTGCAGGAGAGCGTGAGCATTACTGCCATACCCACATAAGCTAAGATCAGTGGTGTTGTCATAAGATTGAGATTTTATTTGTTATTGTTATATGATTTCAATGGTTTATATGCTCTGCCGCCACCTTCGAAGCCTACGTTCTTGTAGAATTCTACGAAAGTAAGACGGACAGGGTGAACGAATGCTCCGAGACAGGAGAGGCCCATAACGGCCAGATGCCCGAAGATTAGGAATATCACTGTTACCGGCCAGCCGACGTATGGAATGCCTGACAGACTCATGGCGATGGAGTTGATGACAAGAGCCAGAATGCCTCCTGTGGTGCCCAGTCCGAACAGACGAATGTACGACAGCATGTCTCCGAATATACCGGTGATGTCGTAGAGGGAAACTATGCCTTTAATAGGTCTGAGCAGGAAGAATTTGGCTGGTTTGCTGCAGAACAGCACTAAAATCAGTCCTCCGAAGAGTAGAATTTGTGAGACGATATGCGGCAGCAGTTGTAAGTCTGTCTGTGAACCGGCGTAAGCGCAGGCCGCCCAAACGATGATCATGCTCCAGCCTACTTCGGTCAGGGCTTCGTCCCAGCGATGTCTGGTGAAGGCGAATATGGCCTTGAGCATTCGTGCAAAGACTATCTGGAACAGTCCGAAGACGATGGCAAACCAGAACATCTTGAGGTCTGAGAAGAACAGGACCTTGATGTTGTCGGGCATGGACGGTATGATGTCGGCCAGTTTCATGCCGAAGAATGTGCCTGAAAGCAGCGGCATGATGAGGGAGCCTACTCCGAGCCAGGCGATCAATTTGCCGTATGCCTTGTACTTGGGCAGGGCAATGGCGGCCGCTATACCTGCGATGACCAGTATAAGTCCGTATCCCATGTCTCCCAGACAGAATCCGAAGAAGAGCATGTAGAACGGAGCGAAGTACGGGGTAAGATCAAGCTCGTCGTAGTTGGGAAGTTCGTAAAGTCCTCCAATCGGCTCGAACAGACGTGCAAACCAGTTGTTGCGCAGTTTGACAGGAGGATTGTCCTCGCCTTTTGCAGCGTCCGCTGTATAGTAAACGCTTCGTGAGTCAAGGTATTCCTTGACTTTGCCGTCATCTTCAGTAGGGGCGAAACCTTCCACGACGCAGATAGTCCCTTCTCCTTCTTTCAATGTGGATGTCTCGGCATAGTGCAGGTCCAGTTCAGAGAACACCTTGTCCGATAGCCCGGATAGCTCCGTGCTGCGAAGTGCGAATCCGGCAGCCTCTGACAGCAGTCTTTCCTGTCTGGTCTTTAGATTCTCAATGTCGGACAATACGGCTGACGCAGGACGTGACGGGAAGTGTGAGGCATCTGCGTAGGGAAAGTCATAACTGCCGTCTTTATCAGATGATAGCACGGCGAAATATGTCTGTCCGGCATAGCGGTTGAGAATCCAGATGGGGAACTGCTCTTCCCAGGCGGTCTGGTATTTCTTGTCACTGACGGAGTAGAAATGAGGAGTCAGGCCGGCTTTTTTCAGGCGGTCTATATCGGAAGGGCTGAATTCTCCCCATGGCTCCGCCCGGTCATACTCCTCTTTTAAAGAAGCCAGTTCCGTAGCTATGTCCGTCCTGCCGGATATGTTTTCCTCCACAGCGGACAGTAATTTCTCTCCGGTCAGCTCCGGGTGCTCTTCAGGTTTGAGATCAGGCTGCTCCTTCATAAGGTTGCGGAGCGAGTCAGAGGCACTCTTGCAGCGTGTGATGATGTCTGTCATCCGTCGGGATGCCTCGTCACATACAGCCGTAGAGCGGGTGATATCCACCATGCCGAGCTGCTGGATACCTGACATGAAATCTTCCAGGTCTCCGGAAAGGAGAATCATGGAGTATTTGGTCATCTTGGTAATCATAGCGCGTCCTCCTCTTCTTCCATGTTGTGTCGGGTCTTTACTATCTTCTGGGATGCTTTGGAAAGGTTTTCCTCGTCCTCCAGATATCTCTTTATCTTCAGGATTGCCTCATGGTATCCTGGTATCTGGACTTTTTCGTACAGATTGACTTTCTGTGTGGTCTTCTTGCGGGAGAAGTCCAGAATCCGGCTTTTCTCGGAACATATTTCGGATTCTATACCAAGGCGTGCAAGGTCCTTGAGTATCCGTACTCCGTCAGAATACCACATCGGCTTGCGGAACAGATCGATTTCCTTTACCTCATATATGACGTTCTTGAGTTCCGGAATCTTGACACCGGCGAATTTGGCGGTCTCAAGCTCCACATCCTTCACGGAAATCAGTCCGGGTTCGAACTCGTTCCACAGTCCTGAGAGATACTGGTATTTTTCCAGGGACGAGGCCAGCTCTTCCAATAACTCATCCGAGCGCTTCCTGGCCTTCTTTACCTCAAGACGCAGGGCTGCCTCTTTGTTTTTCAGAGTAGGCAGCGCACGTGTGCGTATCTTGAGCTGCTTGCCCAGTTCGTTCAGCGATGTCTTATTGTATTGGAATTTGATAGCCATTGTGTCTTATGCTTCTTTTTCTTTCCAGTATTTCTGAGTCAGGGAATCCTTGATACCGGTCTCCGCCTTGGAGAAGTACTTGCCGAACAGCTCCCATGCTGTGTCGAGCATCCGGTCTATGGAGATGTTGACGTCGATGGCGAGCAGACGCGTGGAATACTCCTTGGCGAACTCAAGGCAGCGGTTGTCGTAGTCGCTGAGGTCGAAACCGTTCTCCAGCTTGGTCTTGGCGTTGGCGGCGTCGGCGTATAGACGGACGGCGGTGTTCATCACCTGGTTGTGGTCCTCGCGGGTCTTCTTGCCGATAACCAGCTGTTTCAGACGGGACAGGGAACGGAAGGGGTCTACGATGACCTTACCGGTGTCGCTGTCCATACGCAGGAAGAGCTGGCCTTCGGTGATGTATCCTGTGTTGTCCGGGATGGCGTGTGTGATGTCTCCGTCATTGAGAGTAGTCACTGCGATAATCGTAATGGAGCCTCCTGCAGGCAACTGTACGGCTTTCTCGTATATTTTTGCAAGATCTGAGTACAGGGATCCGGGCATGGAGTCCTTGGAGGGAATCTGATCCATACGGTTGGAGACAATTGACAGGGCATCCGCATATAGGGTCATGTCGGTCAGCAGGACAAGCACTTTCTCATTTTTGTCCACGGCAAAATACTCGGCTGCGGTCAGGGCCATGTCCGGAATGAGCAGACGCTCGACGGGAGGCTGTTCTGTGGTGTTGACGAAGCTGATAATCTTGTTCAGGGCTCCGGCGTTCTCGAACATATTCTTGAAATACAGGTAGTCGTCGTTGGTGAGTCCCATGCCTCCCAGGATAATCTTGTCCACATCGGCTCTGAGGGCCACCATGGCCATCACCTGATTGTACGGCTGGTCGGGGTCGGCGAAGAAAGGTATCTTCTGTCCGGAGACCAGAGTATTGTTAAGGTCGATGCCGGCGATACCAGTAGGTATCAGCTGTGACGGCTGTTTCCTCTTGTATGGATTGACAGACGGACCTCCGATATAGCGTCTTTCGCCTTCTACCTCCGGGCCTCCGTCTATGGGCTGTCCGTATGCGTTGAAGAAGCGGCCTGCCAGCTCATCGCTGACATTGAGGGCGGGCGGTTCTCCGAAGAATGTCACTTCGGCATTGGTGGGAATGCCCTCCGTGCCTTCGAATACCTGCAGGGTGACGGTATCGTCCTTCATCTTCACCACCTGTGCAAGACGGCCGTCCACAGTGGCTAGCTCATCGTTGGAGACCCCTTGCGCCCTCACAGTGACTGTAGCTTTGGTAATGGCCTCCAGTTGAGTATATATTCTTTGAAATGCTCTATTTGTCATGGTTGATGAATTTGTTGATCTGATCGAGGTATTGGTTGAAACTTTCACTCTGGAATTCCGAGTAGTTCATCTGCCTGAAGATATTGATAATCTCCTTGTACCAGGTGGAGCACTCCTCAAAGGTCTCGAAGTCGTGTTCTGTATCGCATACTTCCAGTACTTTGGTAAGCATGAATTTCTGTCTTTCAAGAGATGAAGACGCGTCTATCTTGTCGAATGCGTCCTGCTGGAGGATAATATAATCTATAAGCTCGGATTTCCAGTAACGCTCGTGGTAACTTACAGGCACACCGTCGTCACCGAGGATGTTGATCTGTTCGAACGCTTCTTTGCCCCTTAGTACCAGAGTCTTGGCTTTCATGACCATGTCCACCCATCCCGGTGCTATCTTCTCATTAAGGAATGAGACTATTTCCGGATACTCCAGATATTTGGAATATGAGTCGATAGGGTCTACGGCCGGGTAGCGCTTCTTGTCGGCACGGTTCTGGGACAATGCATAAAAACAGCGCGCGGCTTTCTTGGTGGACTCGGTGACAGGCTCCTTGAGGTTACCTCCAGCAGGGGATACGGTTCCGATAAATGTTACGGAGCCGGTCTGTCCGTTGTTAAGAGTCACGGCACCGGCCCTGGCGTAGAAATTGGAAATGGTGGATGACAAATCAACGGGGAACGCATCTGCACCGGGAAGCTCCTCCATACGGTTACTCATCTCCCTAAGTGCCTGAGCCCAACGTGAAGTGGAGTCGGCCAGCAGCAGTACTTTCAGACCCATCGACCTGTAGTACTCGCAGATAGTCATGGCCGTGTAGACCGATGCCTCACGGGCGGCCACAGGCATGTTCGAGGTGTTGCAGACGATGGTGGTTCTTTCCATGAGCGAGCGTCCCGTACGGGGATCCACCAGCTCAGGGAATTCGGTGAAAATCTCGACCACCTCATTGGCGCGCTCTCCGCAGGCCGCCATGACGATGACATCGGCTTCTCCCTGCTTGGCGATGGCATGCTGAAGCACTGTCTTACCGCAGCCGAAAGGACCCGGTATAAATCCGGTACCTCCTTCCGCTATGGGATTGAAAGTGTCTATGCACCTTACGCCGGTCTCCATTATGCGCCATGGACGCGGCTTTTCCTTATATGCGTTTACGGCTACTTTCACGGGCCATTTCTGTATCATCGAGACATTGCGGTCTTCGCCTGATTCGTCAGTCAGGACGGCGATGGTGTCGCAGGCCTTGTATTCTCCGGCCGGGACAATGGATTTGACCTTGAATGTTCCATCGAAGGAGAAAGGTACCATTATCTTGTGAGGCAGCCATCCTTCCTTGACTTCGCCCAGCCAGTCTGCGGCCACGACATCGTCTCCGGGTTTCGCCAGAGGTGTGAAATTCCATACTCTGTCGGCATCGATAGGGGCTGTGTACTCTCCGCGTTTGAGGAATACACCCTCCATAGTGGCCAGATTGTTCTGCAGTCCGTCAAAATTACTTGAAAGCAGTCCGGGGCCGAGAGTGGCTTCGAGCATGTGACCCTGAAATTCAACCTTGTCACCGTTCCTGAGTCCTCGGGTGCTCTCGTAGACCTGTACTGAGGCCCTTTTGCCGGTCATCTTGATGACCTCGGCCATGAGCCTCGCATCTCCAAGCTGGATATAGCAGATCTCATTCTGGGAGACAGGCCCGTCCACCTCGACGGTGACGAGATTGGAAATCACGCCTGTGACCTTGCCTGATGTTTTTCTGTTAGGATTCATATATTCTGATATTTTATTTGCTAGTTGAAGTTTACACCTTTGAATGTACCGCGTACCTCATCTACGTATTGTCTGAACAGTTCGGCTCCGCGTTCCTTGTCCATCCGGCTCCATCTGGAGACAATCATGCCTTTGGTGAGAAATGCAAGAATCACATCCATATCGAAGTAGTGGAATACTGTCATGTCGGTAATCCTGTCCCACCTGAATCTGTCCAGAAGATGCTCTCTCTCAATCAGGTTGCTGTTCTGGAATATAGGCATGAGCACGGACATCTCCTCCTTGGCTGACTCTGTCTCCCCGATGGTATATGAGTCAGGTGTCAGGCCTTCTTCGGCGGCGGTGTATCCGGCCTGAGCATTGCGCATCTTACGGTCCAGGTCGAAGTACTTTCTCAGGAAACCGGAACGGTGTGAGGCTACCGCACGGTAAAAATGCCTCGACAGGTTGGCCGGATCAGATCCGAATTTAAGCCAGTCAACAGTCCTGTTGTCCTTTGCCGATAACTGTTCCCTGACGGAGTCCTCCAGTGCTTGATATGCAAACGTATCAGCGGAGAAATCCGGCAGCAGCTCGGGCAGACCGGCAATGATGTAGTGATAATTGTTCATTGTTAACCGAATAGCAGTTTCCTGGTGGCAGGTCTGAGGTATTCTTTAAGGATGTTCTCAAAATCCCCTTCGGCAAAACTAATCATGTAACTGCCGTTCCTGGGCCCGATTTTGAATCCTCCCGCTATCTGTTTTGAGAAAGTCACATCTATGCCTTTGTCCATTATGGAAAGTGCGTTCTGCTCGAACCATGCCTGAAGCTGGCTCTGCATGGAGGCAGGCAGTATGACGTCCAGTCCAGCAGGAGCGGCGTCGGCTGCGTTGAATGCTCCGGCGACAGTGGTTATGACGGATTTTATCAGTTCGGGATCCTCAAGGCTCTTGCTGACATCTGCGGAGACGGCTTTCGATGTAATGATGCTTTCCACCTGCTGTCTGATGGCCGACAATGTCTGAGACGCAGCCATGCGGACGTCATTCTCAACCCGGGTCCTGAGTTCCTCCGCCTCTTTTCTTGCGCCTTCAAGGATGGAAGACGCTTCCTTGCGCGCGTCGGCTATGATTTTATCGGATTCCTTGATCGCTGCGGCCTTCAGAGCCTCGGCCTCTTTCTTTCCTTTCGACAGACCTTCGTTGTAGAGCTTGTCGGTAAGTTCTTGCAATTTATTTTGCATACGGTATGATAATTTATTAATTCTTCAAAGTTAGTAAAAACTTTACTCAAATAAAACAAAAAAAGTGCCATCTGCGGATGACACTTTTTTTACAAACAACCTGGATAGTCTTTAGCCCAGGAATGCGAGCAGGATACCGGCGGCTACCGCACTTCCGATTACGCCTGCGACATTGGGCCCCATGGCGTGCATGAGCAGATGGTTGGTCTTGTCATACTGAAGTCCGACAAGCTGCGATACACGGGCCGAATCCGGTACGGCGGAAACTCCTGCATTGCCGATCAGAGGATTGATCTTGTTTCCTGGCTTCAGGAAGAGGTTGAAAATCTTCACGAACATGACACCTCCGAATGTGGCGACCATAAAGGAGAAGGCTCCGAGCAGGAATATGTAGACCGACCTTACCTGCAGGAACTTGTCGGCCTGAGTGGAGCATCCTACGGTCAGACCGATGAGGATGGTCACGATATCGATCAGCGGTCCGCGTGCGGTCTCTGCCAGACGGCGTGTCACTCCGCTTTCTTTCAGTAGGTTACCGAAGAACAACATACCCAGTAGAGGGATACCGGAGGGCACGATGAATGCAGTTACGAGGAAACCGATGATAGGGAAAAGCTTCTTCTCTGTGGGCGATACCGGACGGGGCGGCTTCATCCTGATGAGTCTCTCTTTCTTGGTAGTGAGCATCTTCATGATAGGAGGCTGTATCACAGGTACCAACGCCATGTAGGAGTATGCCGATACGGCTATCGCTCCCATCAGGTCTGGTGCAAGTCTCGAAGAGAGAAAGATTGCGGTAGGTCCGTCCGCACCTCCGATGATGCCTATGGCTCCGGCTTCTGCAGGAGAGAATCCCAGCAAGAGAGCGACGATGTACGCTCCGAAGATACCCAGCTGGGCGGCGGCTCCGATAAGAAGCAGCTTCGGGTTGGATATCAGTGCGGAGAAGTCGGTCATGGCTCCGATTCCAAGGAAAATCAGAGGAGGGTAGAAGCCTTTGATAACTCCGTAGTAGAGAATGTTCAGCACTGAGCCTTCCTCATAGACTCCGACTGACAGTCCCTGAAAGAGGGGAATATTACCGATGATGATACCGAAACCGATGGGCACAAGAAGCATTGGCTCCCACTCTTTCTTGATGGCTAGGTAGATAAAGAGCAGGCCGATGCAGATCATCAGCAGATAGGTCCAGTCACAGTTTGCAAATCCTGTATATTCCCAGAATTGTTTTAGGTTGTCTACAATCATAACTCTATCCTATAATAATTAAAGGTGCGCCTTCGAGTACAGAGTCGCCTTTGTTGACCTTTATGCTCTTTACAACACCGTCGGCAGTAGCTTCTATGACATTTTCCATCTTCATGGCTTCAAGAACGGCTACTTTCTGTCCGGTCTTGACTGCGTCACCTTCTTTTACGCATACGTCAAGAATCACACCTGGCAGCGGCGACGAAACGGTCGTGCCTCCTGGAGTGGGAGCCGCTGCGGCTGCGGGTTTGGGCGCTGCGGCGGATACAGCCGGAGCTGCGACAGCGGTTTTCACTACTTTGATGGCAGTAGGTTTGACGATAGGCTTCTCAAACTCTACCTTGAAGTTTGATCCGTTCACCTCCACTGAGGCTACAGAATCCTGAACATCGTTGATGACCACGTTGTAGTCATTGCCGTTGATCTTTAATTTATATTCTTTCATGGTCTGTATTGTTATCTATGGTTCTTTCTTACTGTCGGAGTCTGACGGAGAGTGTATATCTTCGAATTCCAGGGTGAGTACGACCTGTCTGTATGACTCATGGTGATGGTCAGGCTCTCGTTGTCATGGGCCTCGTTCTCCTCCTGATACAGGTGGAGTGCGAAAGCTATCGCAGCATAAGTCTCGGCGGAAGTCTCCTTGACGTGTGTGCCGGATGCCTCACTGTCGGCTGTAGCCGCGGATGATTTTCTCTGGAGCTTGTTCACTGCTATATGACCTGTGAACTTGAAAATGAAGCAGAGAATAATCAAAGCCAGGAATACTACAGACATTGCTGTGAGAGTGATGAATAGGCCGTTGGGGTCATTTCTCGCCATTATCTGGCTTTTGGTCTCGTCATCTACGCCGGCATTGTTGGTGCTGGGAGATGTGCGCGGCATGATACCCCAGCCGTCACCGCTGCCGTCTATGGAACCGACACCGTCTTCAGTACGTCCATAGGACTGATTGGTGTCAAGGTCTTTGGGTACGGCTATCAAGTCGATGATGGTCTTGCCGTCGCTGGAGACGAAGAATACCGTATCGGACTCCTCAAGAGTGAAGTTGATGTGGAACGTCCCTCTGAAAGGCTCATTGTCAGCCCAGAACAGAGTGTGCTGCCGGGGCGGTATTTTGGTCAGCACATCCGCTTTGGGTATAATGTATTTTGTAAGGTTGCCGCGGTCGTTGGTGAGGAAGCACCCGCCGATGTCCACTGTTCCGTAGGAGGCATTGAACAATTCTATCCATCCGTTACGGAATCCAAAGTCATCCTCGAAGTCGCTTGTGTTGTATATAAGCAACTCATTAAGGCGCATATCGCTTTGACTCTGGGCGTTGAGTGACATGACCGACAGGACTGCCGCAAGACCCGACACCAATATGACTCTCAGTTTGTTCATTGCAGTCGGTTTGATGGTTACAAAGGAAGGTTGTCGTGTTTTTTAGCAGGGTTGGCCAGCTTCTTGGTAGAAAGCTGCTCAAGAGCGCGTATTACACGGAAACGGGTGTTGCGCGGCTCGATGACATCATCGATATAGCCGTAGCTTGCAGCCTTGTAGGGGTTGCAGAAGAGGTCATTGTATTCTTTCTTCTTGGCTGCTGCGATCTCGGCCCTTTTATCGGGATCCTCCTCAGCTTTGATCTCTTTGGAGTAGAGCACTTCCACAGCACCTTCGGCTCCCATCACTGCGATGTTGGCGGTAGGCCATGCGTAGTTGATGTCACCGCGGAGCTGCTTGCAGCTCATCACGATATGTGAACCGCCGTAGGATTTACGCAGAGTGACGGTGACTTTAGGAACTGTCGCCTCACCGTAGGCGTAGAGCAGCTTGGCTCCGTGCAGAATGATTCCGCCGTACTCCTGCTGTGTTCCGGGCAGGAAGCCAGGAACGTCCACGAGGGTTACGAGAGGTATGTTGAAGGCGTCGCAGAAACGTACGAAGCGGGCGGCCTTTCTTGAGGAGTTGATATCGAGCACACCGGCCAGGTATCTGGGCTGGTTGGCGACGATGCCGACAGACATTCCGCCCATATGGGCAAAGCCGATAATGATGTTGCGCGCATAGTCCTTGTGTACTTCAAAGAACTCTCCGTCATCGACGATGGCTCCGATAACATTGTACATGTCGTATGCCTCGTTGGGGCTGTCGGGTATGATGGAGTTGAGAGAGTCCTCGAGCCTCTGTGCGGGGTCCGCGGTAGGCTTGTAGGGCGGCTCTTCAAGATTGTTCTGAGGAATGAACGAAAGAAGCTTGCGGATGATGGCGATGGCGTCTTCCTCGGAGTCGGCTGCGAAATGTGCGACGCCGCTCTTGGTAGCATGTACTGATGCGCCGCCGAGCTGTTCCTGTGTCACCACTTCACCGGTAACTGATTTGACCACAGCCGGACCTGTAAGGAACATGTAGCTGGTGCCCTTGGCCATGATGTTGAAGTCGGTCAGGGCAGGGGAGTACACGGCACCTCCGGCGCAGGGGCCGAGAATGGCTGATATCTGGGGAATAACACCTGATGCGAGAATGTTTCTCTGGAAAATCTCGGCGTATCCGGCGAGTGCGTTGACGCCTTCCTGGATACGTGCTCCGCCCGAGTCATTGAGGCCGATGACAGGCGCGCCCATCTTCATGGCCTGATCCATGATCTTGCAAATCTTCTGTGCAAGCGTTTCAGAGAGGGAACCTCCGAATACGGTGAAGTCCTGAGCGAAAACATAGACGAGACGGCCGTCGATGGTACCGTAGCCGGTCACCACGCCGTCTCCGAGAAAGATGTTCTTGTTCATGCCGAAGTTCGTGCAGCGGTGTGTCACGAACATGTCGAATTCCTCGAAACTGCCTTCGTCGAGAAGCATGGCGATTCTCTCGCGGGCTGTATATTTTCCTTTTTCGTGCTGAGAGTCGATTCTTTTCTGGCCACCGCCGAGGCGTGCCTTATTGCGAAGCTCTATCAGCGCTTTTACCTGTTCAAGCTGTTGGCTCATATGCTTATATTTTAATTCGTATCTGTTTATTTGTTATTGGGATCCTCGCACAATTCAGTCAGCACGCCGTGTGTGGATTTGGGATGGAGGAATGCGATGTTGAGTCCTTCAGCTCCCTTGCGGGGTGCTTTGTCAATAAGTCTCACGCCTTTGGACTCCATCTCGTTGAGGGCGTTCTGAACACCGTCCTTCACAGAAAATGCCAGATGATGTATTCCTTCGCCTCTCTTTTCTATGAATGAGGCGATGGTACCGTCCGGAGAGGTGCTCTCAAGCAGTTCCAGTTTGGTCTGTCCGATTTTGAAGAAGGCTGTCCTGACTTTCTGGTCGGGTACCTCCTCTATCGAGTAGCACTTGAGACCCAACATGTTCTCATAGTAGGGAATGGCCTCGTCAAGAGATTTGACTGCGATTCCAAGATGTTCAATATGCGACAGTTCCATAATATGTATTATTAAAAGATTTATTCCTCGGACATTGCCATGGTATGGTAGACGTTCTGAACGTCATCATCGTTCTCCAGCTTGTCAATCAGCTTCAGGATACCTTCCTTCTCTTCAGGGGAAAGCTGCTTGAGAGGTACGTTGGGAATCCTTTCAAATCCTCCTGAAACGATTGTGAAACCGTTGTCCTCAAGATATTTCTGGATATTTCCGAAAGACTCGAACTCACCGTAGATGTAGATGATGTTGTCCTCCTCATCCTTGTATACATCGTCCACTCCGTAATCTATAAGCTCAAGCTCAAGCTCGTCCATGTCTACGGGAGTGTCCTTTTTCACCTTGAACACGCATTTGTGGTCGAACATAAAGCTGACGCAGCCCTGTGTTCCGAGACTTCCGCCCACCTTGGTGAAGTAGCTTCTGATGTTGGCCACTGTCCTCATGTTGTTGTCGGTGGCGGTCTCAATCAGAAATGCTATGCCGTGGGGACCGAAGCCTTCGTATACTATCTCCTCGTAGTCTCCCTGATCTTTCTCGACAGCCCTCTTGATAGCCCTCTCGATATTTTCCTTGGGCATGTTCTCGCTGCGTGCTGTCTGAATCAGTGTCCTCAGACGGGGATTGTTGTCAGGGTCAGGACCGCCGGCCTTGGCGGCTATGGTAATCTCTTTTCCTAGACGGGTGAATACGCGGGCCATATTGCCCCAGCGTTTGAACTTGCGTTCCTTTCTGAATTCAAATGCTCTTCCCATACTTTCGTTTCTCGTTATTTCTTAACTTCTATGCGTGAAATATACTTGTCAATCTCATATCCCTCGAAGGACTGGGGGTATTTGTCCTTGATGGTGCGGTAGCAGTCAAGGGCCTCGTCGAGGCGTCCCGTCTCCTCGCAGATGATGCCGGCTTTGAGAAGGTAGGATGCGGCGAATACGTTCTCCTCCACTTCAGCGGCCTTGAGATAGTAGGACAGCGCCTGTCCGTAGTCCTCAAGCATTGAGTATGCGTCGCCTGTGCAGGCCAGGGCGCGTGCCTTGATGACAGGCTCTTTGCCCTTGTATTTCTCCAGATAGCTGATGGCCTCGGCGGCATTGCCCAGCTGGAGCTCGCATACTCCGGCGTAGAAATAGACGGCCTTGCCGGCCTTTGCTCCGTATTCGTCGATAATCTGGGCGAATCCGAGGGCGTTGCCGTCACCGTTGAGGGCCTTGTCGTAGTCCTCTGCCCTGAAATACTGCTCGGCAGTGTATGTCTGATCCACGGCCTCGGCTTTCAGCGGTTTGGAATAGAACTGTATGATAAGGATAATAATCGCTGCGACTAATATTAGACCGACGCCTGTATAGGACAGTGTCTTTCCGTTTTTCTTGAAAAATTCCTCGGTCTGTGATACGGCTTCGCCGACTTTCTCATTTCTCTCCGCATTGGGATTGTTGATATTCTTTGCCATTTGGATTTAAAAATTTATAATTTCCGTAATTTTTGTAATGGATGCAAAAATACAACAAATTGTGTAACCGCAAAGATAAAATTACAAGAATTCGCCTATCTTTGCCGATATAAGGAGGCCTTATTCAATGTATCTGAAAAGAATAATCGTCAGTAATTTCAAGAATGTCGTGTCGGCCGATGTCACATTCTCCCCGAAAATCAACTGTATCTGCGGAGACAACGGAGAGGGTAAGACCAATTTTCTGGATGCCGTCTATTACCTGTCCATGACCAAGAGCTTTCTGTCTTCCACTGACAGGTACACATTTACTTACGGGGAGAGAGAGACTGTGCTTCACGGAAGCTACGGTACTGAAAGCGGAACCGAGGACATAGCGGTGTCGGTGCGCAGTGACGGCAACAAGTCGGTCCGCCGCAATGACAAGGCCTACAAGCGTGTGTCGGATCATATAGGGAGGATTCCGGTGGTGATGACCTCGCCGTCGGACATCTCGCTGATAAATGATTCGGGAGAGGAGAGAAGGCGCTTCCTCAATATGATGATATCCCAGATGGATCAGGAATATCTCAGGGCGGTGATGGCTTACGGCAGACTGCTTCGTCAGCGTAATTCGCTGCTCAAGCAGGAGCCTGTGCAGGACATGCTTTTGGATACGGTCTCCGAGCGTATGTACGGCTTCTCCGAGACAGTCTACAAGGGGCGTAGCAGGGCTGCGGAAATGCTGTGCGGCAGGACTGAGTCCTTTTATAATATGATATCCGGCGGAAAGGAGCATGTGGAGCTGCGCTACCGCTCAGATCTGTCGGGAGGAAAGACCACCAGCGGATTGTTTGATGCCAACAGACAGAGAGACAAGATAATGGGCTATACGACAGCCGGAGTCCAGAGGGACGATCTGGAATTTATGATGGACGGCTATCCGGTGCGCAGGTGCTCTTCGCAGGGACAGCAGAAGTCGTTTCTGATAGCTCTGAAGATGGCCCAGTATTCGGTCATGAAGGAGGAGAAGGGGTTGGCTCCGATTCTGCTTTTCGACGACCTTTTCGATAAGCTCGATGCCGGAAGAGTGGCGTCGCTTATAAGAATGGTAGTAGAGGGGGATTTCGGGCAGATATTCATTACGGACACAGATGAGGACCGTCTGCGCAAGATAGTGGGCGGAATCACGGATCAGGGTAAATTTTTCAACGTATGCAAAGGACAGGTGCGGTCAAGCTCGGAGAATTGCTGAGCCTGTATGTCGATGAGGTACGGCTAAGGGACAGTTTTGTCTCGATAGACGTGGAGCAGGCTTGGAGGAAGGCGGTGGGCCTTAAAGCGGCTGCCGCTACATCGTCATCTTATTTCAAGGACGGGATACTGTATTGTAATATATCCTCTTCGATAATCCGCAACCAGCTGCATTATCAGACGGCCGGTATCATCTCGGATATCAATGCCATGCTCGGGTCGGACACTGTCAGGAAAATAGTGCTCAGATGAAAGTCGTAGCCGATATCGATATCCCGTTTCTCAAAGGCGTGCTGGAACCGTATGCCGAGGTCGTATATCTGCCAGGGAAGGATATCTCGAAAAATGACTGTGCGGATGCTGATGCACTTATTGTGAGGACAAGAACTCATTGCGGCAGGGAACTTCTGGAAGGAAGCCGGGTGTCGTTTGTGGCTACGGCCACCATCGGCACAGACCATCTCGACGCACAATGGCTCTCTGAAGCCGGCATAGCCTGGGCCAGCGCTCCAGGCTGTAATGCCTGCGGAGTGATGCAGTATGTGCATACGGCTTTGTTTACAGCGGCCTCGTTGAAAGGAATCGATTTGAGGGATAAGACTCTCGGTGTTGTGGGTGCCGGCAATACGGGCGAGAGGGTGGCCCGTCTGGCGGAATACCTGGGATTCAGAGTGTTGCGCAATGATATAAACATGCAGTTGAAAGCTACGCTCGTGCCGCTGGATATCTTGTTGGAGGAGTCGGACATAGTGTCGTTTCATCTTCCGCTGGACAGCTCGACCCGAGGAATGATTTCAGACAGTCTTCTGGACAGGATGCGTCCGGGTGCTGTTCTTGTAAATGCCTGTCGTGGCGAGGTGGCTGATGATGCGGCTATATTGAGACACAGAGACAGGCTGTCGGCTCTGATAATCGATGTGTGGAACGACGAGCCTTCGTCTATCTCCAAGGACTTGCTGGATGCGGCCGACATAGCTACGCCGCATATCGCCGGATATTCCTATGAGGGCAAGGTGAACGGCACTGCGATGGCGGTACAGGCGCTTGCGCGGCATTTCGGTATTGCCGGACTGCTGGATTTCCGTCCTCCGGCAGAACCCATGCCGCAAACAGCACTGCCGCATTTCATCGGCGCTCCGGACGAACAGGCTCGTTTTGCCCGTTCGCTTCAGAATATTTTCCCGATTATGGACACAGACCGGGCCTTGCGCTCATCCCCATCCTCTTTCGAGCGTCTCCGCAGAACATTCCCCTACCGTCACGAATTTTCCGTGCCCCGATATATTTCACATCTTCTTTAGTGGAAACATTATCAGTGGTACATCAGGGTGCGGTAACGGTAAGCAGAGAAGCACCCTGCTGATGCAATGCGCTGAATATGTGTTAGTTGTGATTTGAATGCGAGATTTGACCCATATCTGAAGGTGCGGCAGGAACACCGTGCTTCTGCAAGTTTCTGATTGTCGGCTAGTTACGAAACCGCTCTGCGCTCATACTTACCGTAGTCCCTGCTTTTTCAAGGAATATGCCATCCTGAGACTGTCCGAGGTGGCTCATACTTTTGTAATTGCTTCATCCAGGGAGAGGGGTGAGGGTTTGTGGCGAAAATTTGAGGATGAAGTTGAGGAAATGAGGGGGAAAATTCGTAGCTTTGAAGGATGAAAACAGAATAAATCAACAAAGCTATGGAAGATAGGTTTATAGAGAATTACCGGAAGGGATTTCCGTTTTTGAAGTTAGTGGCAGCTGCGACTCCCGGGAGGGGGATTGTGGTGATGGACGGGATTGCGCAGCAGGAGGCTGTCGCAAGATATGACGGTTTCAGGGGAAGAGTGGTGAAGTTCGTTCCGGCCTCCGGAGCGGCGTCGAGGATGTTCAAGGACCTGTTCGAGGGCCGGGACGCTTTGGCTGCCGGTAAGGGGTTGGAATCTGACTCCAAGGCCCGCAAGTTCGTGGACAATATCGACAGGTTCGCTTTTTACTCCCGAGAGGATTTCGCCGGCCTTTCCGATTATAAGGTCATTGACCATGTGATAGGTCAGGGGTTGTCGGCCTCCGGTAAGCCTGGGCTGGATTACGGCAACCGACCCAAGGGTCAGGTGCTGTTTCACCGCTATGACGATGAGGTGCGCACGGCCTTTGAGGAGCATCTGGTGGAGGGTGCTATGTATGCCCGTAGCGCAGACGGTGTGGTGCATATTCATTCCACTGTGTCGCCGGCGCATCAGGCCGGGTTCGAAAAAATACTCCGGGAGACCGTTGCGAAATATGAGGAGCGTTTCGGCTGCAAGTACGATATCTCGTTCAGTGTGCAGGATCCGTCTACAGACATTATCGCGGTCAATGAGGATAATACACCTTTCCTGAAGGCTGACGGAAAGCCGCTTTACCGCCCCGGTGGACACGGAGCCCTGCTGCGCAACCTTGCGGCTGTGGACGGGGACATTATCTTTTTGAAGAATATCGACAATGTAGTGCACCAGAGGCTTATTGAGGACACCGTCAGGTGGAAGAAGGTGCTTGCGGGCAAGTTGCTTGAGGTACGTTCGGTTATCTGCCGCTATCTTAATGCTTTGGATGAGCTGATGGAGGCCGGGGTTGATGATCCCTGCCTGTTGGATGAGATCAAGGACTTCCTGAGCAGGGAGTTCTGTGTCACTCTGCCGAAAGTGCCTTGTGAGATACTTCCTCAGTACCTGCACGCCAAGCTCAACCGTCCTATACGTGTCTGCGGTATGGTCAAGAATGAGGGCGAACCCGGAGGCGGTCCTTACATCGTCTATGATGCGGACGGCTCCACTTCCCTGCAGATTCTTGAAGGTGCTCAGCTGGATATGAATGACCGGTCTACTGTGGCCATGCTCAAAGGTTCAACCCACTTCAACCCGGTGGATGTCGTATGCTCCACGACTGACTATCTGGGGCGTAAGTTTGACTTGCAGCGTTTCGTGGATCCAGAGACCGGATTCATCAGCAGCAAGAGCTACGAGGGCCGTCCGCTCAAGGCGCAGGAGCTTCCCGGCTTGTGGAACGGCTCGATGAGCAACTGGAACACTGTATTTGTGGAGGTTCCTTTGATAACATTCAATCCGGTCAAGACAGTTCTCGACCTGCTGCGTCCGGAGCATCAGCCCAGGTAGCGGATTTCCGTCACTGCTGAGAGCAGAGGTGCGCAGTAGCCGTTGTCGAGCACCAGACCCATCTTCACATTGCGTCCGAGTCCTGATTCAGGGACGGTGAATGTAAATGTACCGGTTATCCGGGAAGGATTGTCCGGTGTGCCTTCGTTCAGCACGCTGGCCGATGCGGTATATGTGCCTTCGCAGAAGACAGCGTTGAGGTGTTCTGTGAATACGGTCTTGAGCGTCAGCGGCATCTCGGGATGGTTGAGGTCTACCTTGTAGGGATTGGGATTGAGTATCGTGTATTCGATGCGGACAGTGTCCCCCGGATGTGTTCTGGGCCAGGCTTCCGGTTTGTCGATGACAGTGTATTGGATTTCAAGGCGGTTGGCCGACTGGAAATGTTCTATATGTTCCACTTTATCCATCTCTCTGCTGACCATCCATACAGGCTGACCCTGCCATTGTTCTTCCCATCTCCATATATCGAACTGGGTGGTGCGGGTAGTGACCGAGCTCAGTGCTGTGGACTGTCCGCCGTTGAAATACAGGAAGAGTGATGGATTCTGGAATGAGCTGCAGAAGACTACCGGTATGTCAGTCCCCGTCTTTTCTGCCAGGGATGCGTATTTGTCATGTTTCCCGTAGAAGCCCAGGTGCTCGGGCAGGACTGGGTGAGGAACAGGATACGGGCGACTATGGTAAGTGCTATTGTGGGCACGGTAAGGCGGCAGGTCAGGCGCTGAAGCCTGTCTGAACCAGATACATGACGGAATACTGTCAGGATGAGCGGAATGGAAGCGGCTACTGTCCAGTGCGGCTCCACGTGTCCTTTGAGCGTGGCCAGCATGAAGAAAGCAATGAATCCTACGACCAGCCACCGGCATGTCTTCTCGAACTGGTCCGCTGCCCTGTGCTTGATGATAATGTATGTGAATATCAGGAGTGTGACCGGGTTGAACACCACGAGCTGTGTCGGGAGATAGCCGAGCATGTCTGGGAAACTGAATCCTGTGCTTCTGTCTGCGAGATGGTATCGTAATGACGGGAAGCCGTTGGTTGCCTGCCATAGAAGATGCGGCAGCATGAGAGCGCAGGTCATGGCTGCAGCGGCCCATGCTTTCTTCTTGGTCAGCAGACCGGGGCAGGATATGATGGTGAAAAGGATGACAAGTACGCCGTGGTATTTGCTGTATAGCATACCGGTCATTGACAGTGCCAGCAGTAATGTTGCGCTCCAGTCCTCCTTTTCCAGAAATTTCTTGAATGAGTACAGAAACAGGGCTGTGAAAAATAACAGATAGGAGTCAGGCGTGGTCAGGAAACCGTAGCCCTGGAACATGAAACATGATGCGGCCGTGATGAAAAACATCAGAGTCTGCCTGCGGTCAGGAGTACGGATGCCTGAGGCGGCCCATGTCGCAGTTAATGTGGCGGCGTGCGTCAGTACTGTTATGAAACGGATGCCCAGATTACCGTTGAAGAAAAGGGAACTGAGCCATACGGCCCAGCCGACCATAGGAGGATGGTCATAATAGCCCCATGCCGGATAGAGACCATAGAGCCTATAATACGCTTCGTCGCTGTGAACCTCCATCAGAATGGCCTGAAGAAGGTCCGCAGCGACCCAGCATATAATGAAAACTATGAATAATCTTTTACCAGCCGAGGACATATGCGAAAATCAGTGGAGCCACGATGGTCGCATCTGATTCGACGATGAACCGGGGAGTGTCCTTTGAGAGCTTGCCCCATGTGATCTTCTCATTGGGGACTGCTCCCGAATAGGAACCGTAAGATGTGGTAGAGTCGGAAATCTGGCAGAAATAGGACCACAGGGGCACGTCCTTCCACTCGAGATCCTGAGCCATCATGGGCACAACGCAGATGGGGAAGTCACCAGCAGTACCTCCTCCGATCTGGAAGAAGCCTACGCCGGCGCCGCCGGAATTGGCCCTGTACCACTCAGTGAGATAGATCATGGTCTCGATGCCGTTCTTTATCATATTGGTGTCGAACTCTCCGCGGATGCAGTGAGCGGTGAATATATTGGCGGTGGTGCAGTCCTCCCAGGCGGGCACTACTATGGGGATGTTCTTCTCGCAGGCAGCCAGAACCCAGCTGTCCTTGGGGTCTATCTCGTAGTACTGTTCGAGCACTCCGCTTCTGAGGAGCCTGTAGATAACTTCCCAGGGGAAGAGCCTCTCACCTTTGGCTTTCATGTCGTTCCATACTTCCACAAGGTGATGCTCAAGTCTTCTGAACGCCTCCTCCTCGGGGATGCATGTGTCTGTCACGCGGTTCATGTGATTCTCAAGGAGTTCATGCTCCTGCTCTGGAGTGAGGTCACGGTAGTTGGGCACTCTCTTGTAATGTGAGTGGGCCACGAGGTTCATGATGTCCTCCTCAAGGTTGTTGGCTGAGCAGGATACGATAGAGAACTTGCCCTGACGTATCATCTCTGCCAGTGAGATACCGAGTTCGGCGGTGCTCATGGCACCGGCCATGGCCAGCATCATCTTGCCGCCGCGCTGCATCAGGTCGTCATAGGCCTTGGCTGCGTCCACGAGAGTTGCGGAGTTGAAATGGCGGTAGTGATGGGTGATGAATTTTGAAATAGGTCCTCTTTCCATTTTTCAGTTGTTTTTAATCGTGCCGCAAATTTAGAAAATTAGGCGCAGTGTCTAACCATTTTTTAATAAATTTGCAGATTATTTAACAAAAGGCAATATTGATTCTATGTTTGAGAATTTAACCGAGAAATTAGAGAGGTCATTCAAGATAATCAAGGGACAGGGCCGTATCACGGAGATTAATGTGGCGGAGACTCTGAAAGAGGTGCGCCGTGCGCTGCTTGATGCGGATGTAAGCTACCGTATAGCCAAGGACTTTTGCAATGATGTGAAAGCCAAGGCTATGGGACAGAATGTGCTGACAGCGGTACGTCCTGACCAGATGATGATAAAGATCGTCCATGACGAGCTGGTGGCCATGATGGGCAGCACGGCTACGGACATCAATATAAAAGGTAAGCCCGGAATAGTGCTGGTGGCAGGTCTCCAGGGTTCCGGTAAGACGACACTCTGCGGCAAGCTGGCTCTCAACTGCAAGAGCAAGAGGGGCCAGAAGGTGCTGCTGGTGGCCGGAGACGTGTACAGGCCGGCGGCTATTGACCAGTTGAAAGTGCTGGGAGAGCAGATAGATGTGTTCGTGTATTCGGAGGACGGGGTGAAGGATCCGGTGAAGATAACAAAGGATGCCATAGCGTATGCTTCGAAGGAAGGCTATTCGCTCGTAATCATAGATACTGCCGGACGTCTGGCGGTGGACGAGGAGATGATGGACGAGATTGCGGCCATCAAGGATGCGGTCAGACCCACCGAGACTTTGTTCGTGGTAGACGCCATGACCGGTCAGGATGCCGTGGAGACAGCCAAGGCGTTCAATGACCGCCTGGATTTCGACGGAGTGGTGCTTACCAAGATGGACGGTGATACCAGAGGCGGTGCGGCGCTGTCTGTAAAGGCGGTGGTAGGCAAGCCTATAAAATTCATCAGCTCAGGCGAGAAGATGGAGGCTCTGGACGTATTTCATCCAGACCGTATCGCAGACCGTATCCTCGGTATGGGTGATGTGGTCTCTCTGGTGGAGAAGGCTCAGGAACAGTATGATGAGCAGGAAGCCCGCAAACTGGCCAAGAAACTGGCCAAGAATCAGTTCAATCTGTGGGACTTCTATCAGCAGATACAGCAGATCAAGAAGATGGGCAACATCAAGGACCTGGCTTCCATGATTCCGGGAGTGGGCAAAGCGCTCAAGGATGTGGATATCGACAATAATTCGTTCAAGAGCGTGGAGGCTATAATCCTGTCGATGACTCCGTATGAGAGGGAGAATCCTTCGGTTATCAACGGCAGCCGCAGAAGGAGGATTGCCGACGGCAGCGGAACCACCATCGCTGATGTGAACCGTCTGCTGAAGCAGTTCGAGGGAACACGTAAGGTCATGAAGACAGTGGCTTCCGGCGGTGCCAGGAATGCGATAAGAAATATGAGAAGAAGATAAATTTGTACCGATATGATATTGTTAAATGGTAAGGAAACGGCGGAAGCCGTGAAAAGAGAGATTGCGGAGGAAGTAGCGCGGATGACTTCCCGCGGCGAGAGACCTCCTCATCTGGCGGCCGTACTGGTAGGCGATGACGGTGCCAGCAAGACATATGTGGCCAATAAGGAAAAGGCCTGCAAGGCTGTGGGCTTCAATTCCACTGTGCTGACTTTTCCAGATACAATATCCGAGGCGGAACTTCTGTCAGTGATAGACGGACTCAACAATAATGACGAAGTGGACGGTTTCATAGTCCAGCTGCCGTTGCCGAAGCATATCGATGAGAACAAGGTAATCAATGCGGTATCTCCGGAAAAGGACGTCGACGGTTTCCATCCTGTCAATGTAGGCCGCATGAGTCTGGGAGAGGACGGTTTTCTCCCGGCGACCCCGTTTGGAATACTCACCTTGCTTGAGCGTTACAAGATAGATACCTACGGAAAACACTGTGTGATTATGGGACGCAGCAATATCGTCGGACGTCCCATGGCCAATCTGCTTTCACGGAAATCATATCCGGGAGACTGTACGGTGACGGTGTGCCACAGTCATACCAGGAATATTGAGGAGTATACCCGCAGTGCTGATATCATAATTGCGGCAATAGGTGTTCCCGAGTTCCTGAAAGGGGATATGGTCAAGGAAGGAGCTGTGGTAATAGACGTGGGTATAACACGTGTCCCGGCGGATACTCCGAAAGGCTACCGTATACTCGGAGACGTGGAGTTCAGTTCTGTTGCTCCTAAATGTTCATACATTACGCCTGTTCCCGGAGGAGTCGGTCCCATGACTATCGTGTCGCTGATGTACAATACGTTTAAGGCCAGGGAATTGAAACTGAAAAAACAATAGTGGTATGACCAGGTGTTTTCTGATATTGCTCTCGGCATGCCTGACGCTCGCCTCCTGCGTAAGGAGCGGCAGTCAGGATAAGATCAAGGCGGGAGACAATCTTCCGGAGTTTACTCTGAGCTCGGAAGTCAACGGAGAGCTTTCCAGTGCGGAACTGAAAGGAAAGGTGACATATCTGTGCTTCTTTGCTACATGGTGCCCTCCATGCCAGCAGAAAATGGCCGCATTGCGCGACACCCTGTATCCAATGTTTGAGAACGAGGAGGATTTCCGTCTCGTGGCCGTCGGTCGGGAACACACGGATGCTGATCTGATGGAATTTGACAGTACTGGGAAGTTCCCTTTTCCCCTGTATCCCGATCCCGAACGGAAAGTATATTCGCTATTTGCCACAGGAACTATTCCGAGAGCATATCTGATAGGACGGGACGGAGTAGTGGTGGATGCGGAGACGGGTTTCGACAGGCAGCATCTGGCAGTAGTCATGGATACCATACGTGAGTTACTTAATTCAATAAAATAAACTGTATGAGATATTTTTCAAAATTAATGCTCGCCGCCTTGTCGTTGGCGGCAGTATGCGGCTGCGTAGAGAAGAAGCCCCGCGTGGCCATCGTCGGAATCGGTATTGAGTGCAGTACCTTTTCTCCGGCAAGAACGACACTGGATATGTTCGAACCCATCCTTTATGGAGAGGACATCATCGCCTCATATCCGTTTTTCCAGGACAATGACGAACTTCTGAACAGGGCCGAGTGGGTGCCCACCATTCTGGCCTGGACTACTCCCGGTGGAATGGTGACACGCGATTGCTACGACACTCTTGTCAACCGCTCCCTGCGTATGCTGAAAGAGGGTATGCCCTATGACGGTATATTCCTCGACATACATGGAGCCATGAGCGTGGAGGGACTTGATGATCCTGAAGGAGACTATATCACCAAGATCCGTGAGGTGGTGGGTCCCGATGTGCTCATATCCGCATCCATGGACCCTCACGGCTGTGTGTCTCCGACACTGGCCAAGGGAGTGGACCTTATCACTTCCTACAGGATGGCGCCTCATACGGACAGGTTCATCTCGCGTGAGAGAGCTATCGTCAATCTTCTGGACCGTATAGAAAGCGGTAAGGGCAAGCCTGCCTACAAGGCGTGGGTGAAGGTGCCTATCCTGCTCCCCGGAGAGAAGACATCGACCCGTGTGGAGCCGGGTAAGTCGCTGTACGCCGCTATAGAGCCTATCGAGGCTCAGGACGGTGTCATTGATGCGGCTATCTGGATGTCATATCCATGGGCTGACGAGCCGCGTAATCACGGAGTGGTGGTGGTTACAGGTGACGACAGCGCACAGGTTACCGACGGAGCCCGTCAGCTCGCCGAGCACTTCTGGTCCGTGCGTGACGATTTCGAGTTTGTCGCTCCCACTGCCTCGCTTGAGGAAGTGCTTGAGAAAGCCATCAAGAGCGACAAAAAGCCTTATTTCATCAGCGATATGGGTGACAATCCTACTGCGGGCGGTGCCGGTGACGTGACCTGGACTTTGAAGAAGTTGCTTGCACGTCCCGAATTCAGGAAAGAAGGCGGCAAGACATTAGTATACACAGCTATCCCCGGCCCTGAGATGGTGGCACAGGCCAAACAGGTCGGAGAAGGAGGCCATGTCCGCTGCAAAGTGGGTGCGGCTGTGGATGACCGCTACGCTCCCCCGGTAATGCTTGACGGTACAGTGGTCAAGATTCTCGACCGTGATGTCAATGACCAGGTGGTGATAAAGGTAGGCTCCATGCTCGTTGTTGTGGGAGAGGAGAGAAGCCCCTACCATTACAAGGCGGATTACGAGGCTGTGGGTATCGACCCCTATGAGGTGGATATCATCGTCAATAAACTCGGTTATCTGACAGAGGAACTTTACGAGATCAGCCATAGCGGTGACTGGATGATGGCCCAGACCCGTGGCGGTGTGGACCAGGATCTGCTCCAGCTGCCTTACAAGCGTCTTGAGCGTCCTATATATCCTCTCGACCCCGACATGCCCGATCCGGATTTCGAGATTGTCTATATGTAACGGCAATCAGTACGTACTGCAATATAAGAAATACCCCTTGTCAGACTGCTCTGAACAAGGGGTATTTAGTTGCGGTTGCTCGTCTGTTATTCTATTACCTCGGCATCGTGGAATCGGAAATGCTCGTGGATGCGCCTCAGACGCAGGCTCAGAGCGATAACCATTGCGCCGAAGACTATCAGAACGGAGCCTGTGAGTATGACAACAGAGGCTGTGCCTATGGTCAAAGGACAGAACGTGATGCCGAGCGAAAGCAGCAGAAGTATCACTCCGCCGGCTATAATCCAGCCGCTGCCCTTGATGCGGAACGAGTCCATATCGCTTCCTACGCCGATGATGGTGAAGCTGTTGAACATCATCCATACCCCGAGGATTACGGGAAGGGCGATCATAGTCAGTTCTGGATTCCAGCAGAGGAATATACCGATGACGATATCAAGGATGCCGCTAACGATGCTGTATCCTTTTGATGTGAAGTAATTCCGGCTCGTTGCGCTGACTACCAGCTCGATAACACCGGATATAAGCATCAGTATACCGAACATCAGACTGAGGGTAAGATAGCTTTCAATCGGGTTGCAGAATACGATGATGCCTGCAATGATAGACAGGATACCTGTAAGAAGGTAGAGCCACCAGTGGCGGATAGTCTTTCCGGCTTTCTCAGCCACTCTTTCGAATAAATTTTCCATACAATAGAATTTTGTTTGTTATTATTCAATATATGCAATTTGCGTGCATATCTCCGCTGTGTCACATATTTCGGAAATTTTGTCATCCGGACGTCCCGGACCTGCCCCTCGATGTCCACAGTTGATGTTTAACAAAAAAGTTATTCAATATAACTAATATGTTTTGTAATATGATTTGCAGATGTTTTGTGTATTTTCCGACGGAAAACACCTGCAATAGTATGTGAAATCGGATAAATCCAAAAGTGATATGGATGTATGTGAGAACGGTAAGCAGGAAAGCAGGGTATAATTGACATTTTTAGTTGGTGACAATGACAAAAGTGGTTGGTGGTATGCATGCATACCACCAACCATCTGGCTTTTGAGGATTCCATATCATTTGTTCCTCTTCCTTACAGATACCATTTAATGAACTTGTCCACGCGGGTTTCGCACATCTCCGCCTGTACTGCGGATGCTCAAGACATTCTGTCTGGACACTAACGCTTCCGCACGGGGATGCATCCTGCGACACCAGTAGAGCGCATAGCGGCCCGTACTGTAGCTCACACTGTGCAGCAGGCACGACTCACGGTGACTCAACCGCCTTCACAACTCTCCTTCAGGAGCACAAGCTTCACGACTCGGTGACTCTCTTGTTCTTTCATGACTCTTGCTTTTGTGTCCAACTTTTTTGGTACCCCTCATTCCGAATCACCTGCTAAAATATGCACCGCCTTGGACGGTCTGGACGGCATATTCCCTGATAAAGCAGGCAGAACGGTAACAACAGGAGCAGGGCAATTTTGGGTACACCCTACACTCCAGTATCTGTAATTTCATTTTTCGCATAAACCACTATGTGACAAGTAAATATGCAAAATACGGCAAAACAGATAGGGCCGGTTTGAGGCGGATTCCCCACAAAAGGTACCGTATCTGTTATGACCCTGCGGTAGTAAACAACTGAATATATGTGCGTTAAGGCAATAACCGAATTACAGATACCGAATCACCTGCTAAAATATGCACCGCCTCGGACAGTCAAGACGGCATATTCCCTGATAAAGCAGGCAGAACGATAACAACAGGAGCGGGGCAATTTTGGGTACACCCTACACCCAGTATCTGTAATTTCATTTTTCGCATAAACCGCTATGTAACAAGCGAATATGCAAAATACGGCAAAACAGATAGGGCCGGTTTGAGGCGGATTCCCCACAAAAGGTACCGTATCTGTTATGACACCGCGGCGGTAAACAACTGAATATATGTGCGTTAAAGCAATAACCGGATTACAGATACCGAATCACCTGCTAAAATATGTACCGCCTCGGACGGTCAGGACGGCATATTCTCTGGTAAAGCAGGCAGAACGGTAACAACAGGAGCAGGGCAATCTCACAATTATCAGCAAATCAATAATTTGTAGAAGACAGATGTTCCTGCCGCACCCTCAAATATCGTCGAAAGTCCCGCACCAAAATCATAACTATCATGTATTCAGAACAT
>DXAW01000120.1 GCA_019116865.1 Candidatus Coprenecus stercoravium
GGTCTGGGAGGCCACTGCATACCGCTGGACCCCTACTATCTGAGCTGGAAGGTACGGGAATACGCATTCCACACCTCCATGATCGAGACCTCCATGATGATCAACGACAGGATGCCTGAATATTGCGTGCAGCGTATCGCCAACATTCTGAATGAATTTTCCAAATCCTTAAAAGGCTCGGATATTCTGGTGCTGGGAGTGGCCTACAAGGCTGACATAGATGACTGTCGGGAGAGTCCAGCCATAAGAGTTATTAATGTATTGCGCAAAAAGGGAGCAAACGTACGCTTCTATGATCCATATGTAAAAGAATATCACGACAAAGGAGTTACATATACCGGTGAAACCGAACTAAGCCGATCACTTTTGTCTGATTCTGACATAACTGTCATTACTACCGCCCACACTTGTATTGACTACAATATAGTGCAGCAATATGCCCGATTCGTATTTGATACAAGGAATGCCATGAAGGATGTCAAGGAGAGAAACAACATCGAACTGCTATAAAAATTCACTGAGCCACTATCCTTCAGATCGGACGCGGCCCAGCTACTTAACCTAAACTTAAACTATGAAAAACTTCACTGAAATTTATTACAATTCCCGTGCCAAGATTGTAGCATATTTGTAATTATTATTAATAAAACTTATACTTTTTGCAATCTGGCGAACTTCAGCAGCAAAGTCTTCTCTCCGGCTGCGTCAAACCTGACAACGGCCTTGATGTCCGGGGCTGATCCGGACACCGAGATTACCTCCCCGATACCGAACTTGTCATGCCGTACCATATCCCCCGCCGAGACCGATTCCGCTATCGGCCCGGAGAAAGTCCTGGCTTTCTCTACCGGCTTAAATCTGGACATATCGGGTCTGACACTGACCGCTTCCTGCCGGGCCTGCACCTGATTATGGATCTGAGGCTGGCTCCGATGCTGCCGCCAACCGTTCCATCCGCTGTCGTCATCCCCGTAGTCATCTCCTCCTACCGAGGAGAAATCCTCCACAGTCCCATTCAGGTATCTTGGGTCTATCTCCTTGAGAAAGCGGCTCGGACGGCAGGCCGAGGTCTTGCCGTTCAGAAAACGGCTGCCGGCACACGAGAGTGTCACGGCCTTCTCAGCCCTGGTCAGAGCCACATAGAAGAGCCGTCTTTCCTCTTCCACATTCTCTGCAGTGGAGGACATGGATGACGGAAACAGATTCTCCTCCATCCCGGCGATATACACATACGGGAACTCCAGCCCCTTCGATGCGTGGACGGTCATCAGCTTCACCCGGTTGTTCTCATCCTCGTCCTCAGCCTTGTCGGCATCGGTAAGCAGGGCCACATTCTCCATATAGGCCTCCAGAGTCGGTATCTTGCCGTGCTCTCCCATCTGCTCCGCCGTCTCCACTTCATTGACCACAAATTCCTGAACTCCGTTGAGCAGCTCTGTCACATTGCCCAGAGCCGACATACCCTCCACCGACATGTCGGCCCTCAGCGACGGCAGCAGCCCGGAGCCTTCGGCTATGGCCACGGCCAGAGTATATGCGTCGTCCGTCCATATGCGGGCCTTGAAACTGTCTATCATATCCGCGAACATCCGCAGCTTGGCGGCAGCCGCTTCCTTGATGTCCCAGCGGCCAAGTTCCGGACTCAAGCACATTTCCCACAACGACATCCCCAATGCGGACGCTGCCTCCGACAGCCTGGCCATCGAAGTCTGCCCTATGCCCCTGGCCGGCAGATTGACTACCCGGCGGAAAGCCTCGTTGTCACTGTGATTGAGCACCAGCCTCATATAGGCCAGCATATCCTTGACCTCCTTGCGCTCATAGAACGAATGGCCGGCATATATTATATAAGGTATATTCTTCTTGCGCAGGGCCTCCTCCAGCACCCTGGACTGGGAATTGACACGGTAGAGTATCGAGAAGGAGTCGTAAGAGGCCTTTGTGGAATAGATCCGCCTCATGATGGAAGACACGATGGAGGCCGCCTCCTCCCTATCGTCGTATGCACGTATCAGCTCTATCTTCTCGCCTTTGTCTCCCTCCGAGAAGCACTCTTTCTTCAGACGGTTGGTATTGTGCGCTATGACCGAATTGGCCGCATTGACTATGGTCTGAGTGGAGCGGTAATTCTGCTCCAGGCGGAACTCTCTGGCCTCCGGATAATCCCGTTTGAAATTGAGGATGTTCTGTATCCTGGCTCCTCGGAATGCGTAGATACTCTGGGAGTCATCCCCGACCACAGCGATGTTGTGGTTACGGGCCGCAAGTATCCTCACTATCCGGTACTGTGCCATATTGGTGTCCTGATACTCATCCACCAGTATGTGCGATATGACACTCCTTAGACTTTCCGCCACTTCCGGATGCTTGTTGAGCAGGATATTGGTATACAGGAGTATGTCATCGAAGTCCATGACCCCCTCGGCCTTGCATTTCTCCGCATAGAGCTTATAGACATCGCATATCCGGCCCTTGCGCATCTGGGTATCCTTGCGTATCGCCTCATGGTTGTTCATATAGTCCGATGCCGTTACCAGATAGTTCTTGGCCGTGGATATGCGCGAAAGCACCTCTCCCGGCCTGTATGTCTTGTCATCCAGCTGAAGTTCTCTGATACAGGCCTTTATGGCGTTCCTGGCATCGGATGCATCGTAGATGGTGAATGCCTTCGGAAATCCGAGCAGTCCGGCATTGTCCCTCAATATGCGGGCAAATATGGAATGGAAAGTACCCATCCACAGGCGGCGGGCCTTGTCCCTGCCGACTATGGCCGCGACACGCTCCTTCATCTCCTTGGCCGCCTTGTTGGTAAAGGTCAGGGCCATGATGGAGGAAGGCTCCACTCCGCTCTCAATTATGGCCGCAATCTTCCATGTAAGCACGCGAGTTTTCCCGGAACCGGCTCCCGCGATAATCATCGAAGCTCCGCTCACGCACTTAACTGCTTCTTGCTGAGCACTATTCAAACCCGACAAATTCATTTCACATTCTTTTTAAATTGGAGCACAAATCTACAAAAGTTTTATCTATATTTGCACCCAAATTTTTGTTTTACATAAAAGGATATGGTTGACTATATAAAATTGAAACAAGGGCTGGACATACCTGTAGAGGGTGTGCCGGAAGCCCGTATCCTCAAGAGTATAGTTTCGGAGACAGTGGCTGTAAAGCCCACCGATTTCAGAGGCCTTATTCCAAAGCTCGCAGTAAAGGAAGGTGATGCCGTAAAGGCCGGATCCGTCCTTTTCTTCGATAAGAAGAGACCTGAAGTCAGATTCACCTCTCCGGTGAGCGGAACTGTCTGCGGAATTATCCGAGGTGAGAAGAGAAAGCTTCTCGAGGTCAGAGTCAAGGCTGATCCGGAAACGGAGTACGCCAGGTTTGATCTTCCCAAGCCCGAGGCCATCACTGCGGAGCAGGTGATCAGCGCCCTCCTCGAGAGCGGACTGTGGCCCTGCATCAAGCAGCGTCCCTACGGTATCATCCCCAATCCGGAAGTACGCCCCCAGGCACTCTACATCTCCGGATTCGACTCCGCTCCTCTGGCTGCGGACTATGACTACATCCTGAAGGATGAGGTGGAGAATATACAGACAGCTATCAGTGTACTGTCCAAGATTACTCCCAAGATACATTTCGGTCTGAATGCCAAGACACATGCCTGCACTCCGTTCCACAGACTCAGCGGAGTGGAGTTCCATGTATTCGACGGGCCTCATCCCGCCGGCAACGTAGGCGTGCAGATCAATCACATCTGCCCTATAAACAAGGGTGATATGGTCTGGACTGTCAATCTCCAGATGCTGGCCATCATCGGCCGCTTCTTCGCCACCGGCAAGGTGGACATGCGCAAGACCGTCGCCGTAGGAGGTCCCCGCGTAAGCACTCCCGGCTACGTGAAGTGCATCAGCGGCATGTGTATGAGCGGCATCGCCGACATGACCAACGACAATGTGGAGAAACTCCAGAAAGGCTGTGAAGTGCGCTTCATCAGCGGCAACA
>DXAW01000121.1 GCA_019116865.1 Candidatus Coprenecus stercoravium
CGAAGAATACGGGCTCGATGTTGGCGTTCTGGATGCGGACGTGAATCATACGGTCCTCTTCCTTGTCCTTACGGGTAAGCTCGTGCTTCTTAATCTTGCCTGTCATATAGTCCTCTACGTTTGCGCAGAGAACTATACCGTACTGAGTGCGGCCGTTCATGGTCTGTGCATATACATAGTAGCACTCTTTCTTGTCCTGAACCAGCCAGCCTTTCTCCTGCCATTTCTTGAAGTTCTCTACGGCCTTGTCGTAAGCGGGCTGAGAGTGCTCGTCGATGATAGGGTCGAAGTCAATCTCGGGCTTGGTGATGTGAAGAAGGGATTTCTCTCCTGCCTCAGCCTTTGCTTCCTGAGAGTTGAGCACGTCGTAAGGACGGGCTGCCACTTCCTTGACAATGGCTTTGGGAGGGCGGATTGCTGCGAAAGGTTTTACTTTTACCATATCGTTGATCTCCTATAGACTATTTATTGACCTGGAATTTACGGTTGCCTGTAGCGAAGAAGTCGCAGATCTGGTTAGCAGCGGCTACTCCGGCGTTGATATTGGCCTCGGCTGTCTCGGCACCCATCTTTTTGGGGGTAGCAAAGACTCTCTTGCCGAACTTCTCGTTCAGTTCTGCCTGATTGGTGGCGGCGATGTCGGTGATGTATTTCAGGTCCTGTCTCTCCTCGAGAACCTTTACAAGCTCAGGCTCGTTGATGACTTCCTTGCGGGCGGTGTTCACGAGGCATCCGCCTTTAGGCATCTTGGAGAGGAGAGCGTAACCGATGGAGTTCTTGGTCTCGTTGGTTGCGGGAATGTGCAGGGAAACGAAGTCGCTCTTAGCGTAGAGGTCCTCAAGTGAGGCGGCCACTTCTACGCCCTCGGCCTGAATCTTCTCAGCGGGAACGAAGGGGTCGAAAGCCATAATCTTCATGCCGAAGCTCTTGGCGTGAGCGGCTACCAGACGGCCGACGTTTCCGTAAGCCTGGATACCGAGGGTCTTGCCTTTAAGCTCTGAACCTGTGCCGGGAGTGAACTGGTTACGGGAGATGTAAATCATCATGCCGATAGCGAGCTCGGCCACGGCGTTGGAGTTCTGGCCGGGAGTGTTCATGGCTACGATGCCTCTCTCGGTGCATGCAGCCAGGTCGAGGTTGTCATAACCGGCACCGGCGCGGACAACGATCTTCAGCTTGGGAGCGGCTGCGATTACCTCTTTTGTAACCTTGTCGGAGCGGACGATGAGGGCGTCAGCGTCTGCTACGGCTGCATAAAGGTCTTTGACATCAGTATATTTTTCGAGAGTTGCCAGCTGATGACCGCCTTTCTCCACGATTTCGCGGATCTGGTCAACAGCTACCTTTGAAAAAGGTTTCTCAGTTGCTACTAATACTTTCATTGTTAATATTTTAATAAGTTGATTCTATCCGTTTCAAAAAACCGAACCCCGGCAGTCCTGATATGAATCCGGTCGTGCCGAGGTTGCGGGGTTATTTATTTGTGCATTTTCTCGAACTCCTGCATGCAGGCGATCAGAGCCTCAACAGCCTCGATAGGGCAGGCGTTGTAGATGGAAGCGCGGAATCCGCCGACAGAGCGGTGGCCCTTGATACCTACCATGCCTCTTTCCTTTGCGAAGGCGAGGAACTCATCCTGAAGATCCTCGTGGCCGGGAGCCATTACGAAGCATACGTTCATCAGTGAACGGTCCTCCTTGGCGGCTGTGCCGACGAAGAGTGAGTTGCGGTCAATCTCGTCATAGAGCATTCCGGCTTTCTTCTTGTTGAGCTCGTACATGGCCTTTACACCACCCTGAGCCTTAACCCACTTCAGGGTCTCGGTCATAACGAAGATAGAGAATACAGGAGGGGTGTTGAACATGGACTCACCCTCGATGTGTGTGCGGTAGTCGAGCATGGTGGGCAGATAGCGGGATACCTTGCCGAGAATCTCGTCCTTAACGATAACGAATACTACACCGGCAGGACCTACGTTCTTTTGTGCACCGCCGTAGATCAGAGCATACTTGGAAACGTCTACAGGACGGCTCATGATGTCGGAAGACATATCGGCTACGAGGGGCACGGGGCAATCCATATCCTCATGAATCTCTGTACCCTTGATGGTGTTGTTGGTAGTGATGTGGAAGTAGTCGAGGTCAGTGGGAATCTCATATCCCTTAGGAATGTAGGTGTAGTTCTTGTCAGCTGAGGATGCTACTGCATAGGCGTTGCCGATGCCTTTGGCTTCTTTGAGGGCTTTCTTTGCCCATACGCCTGTCTCCAGGTAGCCGGCCTTGTTCTCAAGCAGGTTCATGGCCACATAGAGGAACTGGAGGGATGCACCGCCGCCGAGGAAGAGCACGCTGTATCCGTCAGGGATGTTGAGGAGCTCTTTCCAGAGAGAACGGCACTCGTCCATAACGGCCTCCCACTCCTTGCTTCTGTGAGACACTTCTATTACGGACATTCCTGTTCCCTTGAAATCTTTAAGGGCTTCGATAGCCGCTTCGATGGCCGGTTTGGGCAGTACGCAGGGACCGGCGTTGAAATTGTAAGCTTTTTTCATATTGTAAATAAATGTTAAAAATGATTAATCTAATTGGGGCAAAGTTACAAAATATTTGTTACGGTAGGTAAAATTTATAAATCTGTGATCTTTTCGCAGTAGGCGCACAATAACTGAATCTCAGAACCTTTTACTATGGTCTTGAACCTGGTGGGGATATCCTCGTGGTTGGTGACGCACATGGGGTTGATGCATTTGACTATGCCGCAGACAGTTTCGGGAATGGTAAGCAGCTTTTTCTCGACTACCTTGAAGTCCCGGATAATGTTGACGCTGGCGTTGGGGGCGATAAGTGCTATCTTATTCAGCTCGTCATCCTTGAAAAATCTCTCGGATATCTTGATTATGCCTTTGCGGCCCATGGACTTGCTGTCCAGATTGACTCCGAATGTGACGGGGTGCTCGGAACTGCTCAGGCCGAGTATGTCGATGACTTTGAATACCTGGCAGCTAGGTATGTGGTCAAGTACTGTTCCGTTTTTGATGGCGCTGACTTTCAGCTGTTTTTCGTCAATTCTTTCCATAGATGACTCTCCTATCTTTTACCAAGTAAGTATGAGATGATGGCCATGCGGACGTACATTCCGTTCTCGGCCTGTTTGAAGTACCATGCGAACGGGGTGTCGTCCACATCAGTTGCGATTTCCTGCAGCCTGGGCAGGGGATGAAGGATTTTCATGTTCGGACGGGCGTCCGACAGCATGGAGGCATTGAGGCTGTATACATTCTTGACCTTCTCGTATTCAACCGGATCGGTGAACCTTTCCTGCTGGATGCGTGTCATGTACAGGATGTCCGTACTGTTGAGGTATTCCTGCAGGTCAGCGGTTTCCTTGTATGGAATGCCTTTGACGTCGAGGAAGTCTTTGTATTCCTGAGGCATCCTGAGCTCTTCCGGTGCGGTGAATTCGAATTCGGGAGAGAAATGACTCATGGCCTGGAGCAGGGAATGGACCGTCCGGCCGTATTTGAGGTCACCGACCATATTGATGTTTATGTGGTCCAGACGGCCCTGGGTCTGCCGTATGGTGTAGAGGTCCAGCAATGTCTGGGTTGGATGCTGGTTGGCTCCGTCTCCGGCGTTGATTACCGGAACGGACGCCACCTCCGAGGCGTAGCGCGCGCTGCCTTCGAGAGGGTGTCTCATGACGATAAGGTCCACGTAGTTGGACACCATTTTTATCGTGTCCTTGAGGCTCTCGCCCTTGCGGATGCTGGTGTTGGCGGCGTCAGAAAATCCGATAACCCTTGCCCCCAGTCGGTTGGCGGCTGTCTCAAAACTCAGCCTCGTCCTGGTTGAGGGCTCGAAGAAGATGCATGCCACGACCTTGTCGCTTAGAAACGTCTGCGACTTATTGTGCTCCATCTCTTCAGCGATATCAAGAACGTGGAGTATCTCGTCCTTGGTGAAGTCCTCGATAGATATTAAACTTTTAGCCATATATGTGTTTTGGTTTATAAGTGTTCAACTGTAGCCCCGGCTTCCTCCATCCTTTGCGTAAACCGCTTTATGTCCTTGAGCCTTACTTCCATTTCAATCCGGCACACATTGTCGGCCGTGTATCTTCCCGGAGACGTCCCCATGTCCTTTATTATGCGCATCACTTTGTCCGTCACGGAGTATCCGAAAGTTACGGCAAACGGTTCCGACGCTACTTTCTCCACTATCCTGCCGTGTTCTATGGCGTCGGCGGCTGCGCTGCGGTAAGCGTTGATAAGCCCCGGTACGCCGAGCTTTATGCCTCCGAAGTATCTGACCACGACTATGAGCACGTCACTCAGTTCGTGGGACAGTATCTGCCCGTATATGGGCCTGCCGGCAGTGGAAGACGGTTCTCCGTCATCATTGGCCCTCCAGACATTGCCTTCCAGCCCGAGCCTGTAGGCGTAGCAGTGATGCCTGGCGTCGTAGTATTCTTTCCGTATCCGCTCCAGGTGCTGTTTTATCTCCTCTTCCGATGCCACCGGATATGCAAAAGCGAGAAACTTGCTGCCTTTCTCCTTATACAGCCCCTCTGAGGGCGCTTTCAGAGTCATGTAGGTGTCGTTTCTCTCCTGTGTGTCCATGTCAGGCCGTTTGAGGCACTAAGTTAGTCAAAAAAGCCGGATGAGCCTAAAATTTTTTATCTTTGGGGGCAATATAAAAGGAAAATGAGTCGTAGTGAGTTTGTAGCCCGTTATGCACATCTGGGCAGGCGGCTTTCCGGCTGGGCCGGAGGGATGGAGAAGTGGCCGGAACTTGATGCTGCGGTGGATGCCGGGGCGCAGGACAATGTGTTCTTCACCCCCTGGATGCAGCATCGCGCGTTGGAGGCGTTGGCGGACGGATTCTTGCGGAGTGATGTGCTGGAGAAATGGCTGGGACAATATCCGGAGCCGTCAGCATCGGGAAAGGTCTGCGGCGTGGTGGCGGCCGGCAATATTCCGGCGGTGGCGTTTCAGGATATACTGTCGGTGCTGGCTGCGGGCTGGACGCCTGTGGTCAAGTTGTCGTCCAAGGACATACATCTGCTGCCTGTGCTTTTCCCCGAAGTGGAGTTCTGTAACTCTACTGACGGATGGAAGCCGGATGCGTTGCTGACAATGGGTGGAGATGCGGCAGCCGATTATTTCCGGACACATTTCCCCGGAGTGCCTAAATTGATACGGGCTTCGCGTTTCAGTCTTGCTGTGGTCGGAGGAGATGAGGACCGCGCCGCACTGGATGCTTTGGCGGAGGATATGCTGCTTTACTATGGTCTGGGCTGCCGCAGTGTGACGTGGCTGCTGGTGCCGGAGGGTTATGACATGCGCCCTTTGATGGAGGCGGCGGAGCGGTTCGCACGTGCCCGGTTGGGGCGCCTTGCTCAGGACAATCACCGAAGGAACAGGGCTGTCCTGACTCTGTCCGGAGAAGACTTTCTGGACAGCGGAACGGTGATTTTCAGGCCGCTGTCAGGGAACAGCCCGTACGGGACAAGTCTGCACGTAGGAGAGGTGTGGTATTCGGAATACCGCTCTCATGGGGATGTGGACAAATTTATCCTGTGCAACAAGGACAGAATTCAAAAAATTATACGTAACTTTGGTACTGCTCAGAGGCCTGCCGTGGATGACTTTCCGGACGGGACCGATGCGGTGGCTTTTCTGAATAATATAAAGGTGTAGAGATATGACGATATTCCGGTACAAAGCAGTGATTCCCGGCAATAAGATATTTATGCGGGAATATGATCTGGATGCGGGCATGAGTCTGTTCAAGCTGCATGAGTTTCTGAACAGGGATCTTGGTTTCTCCCCGGACCAGATGACGGTGTTTGAGACTATTTCCGGCGCAGGCAAGGTGCTGCGCAGAATAGGATTGTTTGATTTCGGCGACGGCTCTATGGATAAGGTGACGGTGGAAGATACCTTCCGTCAGGGAGAACGTGTGCTCCGCTATGTCTATAACATGACTCTCAATCTGTTTCTGGAGCTGAGTTTCGAAGGTGAGTCCGAGTACAATCAAAGGCGCTCGTACCCTCTTCTGGTGACTGAGCGCGGGAATAATCCAAGCCAGTTCTCAGCTGTGTACGAGGACTACGGCGTGTCCGAGGCCGGGCGCACGCAGTCAGAGCCCGAGGAGGATGTTTTCGAGGAGGATGAGCTTCCCGAAGGAGAGGAGACGATGTAGAACTGATGGATAAGACGCTTACACTGGTGCTGGGACCGACGGCAGTGGGTAAGACCGACTATGCCGTAAGCCTGGCTCAGGAATACGGCTCGCCGGTGATTTCATGTGATTCGCGCCAGATTTTCAGTGAAATGCGCATAGGGACGGCACCTCCGTCCGAGGAGCAGCTGAGGGCTGTCAGGCACTATTTCATATTCAGTCATTCTGTATCGCAGTATTACTCCGCCGGTCTGTATGAGGTGGAGGCTCTGGCGTTGCTTTCTGAGTTGTTCAAGGAGCACGACCGGCTGGTGATGGTCGGCGGGTCCGGTTTGTACGCCGATGCGGTGTGCTACGGATTTGACGATTTCCCTCCTGCCGATCAGGAGCTGCGGGCGGAATTGACAGCCAGGGCTGTGTCGGAGGGCGTGGACGTGCTTGCCGAGGAACTGAGGGTACTGGATCCCGAGAGCTATGCCGTCATAGACCTGTCCAACCGGCAGCGTGTCGTAAGGGCCTTGGAGGTGACGTTGTCGACCGGACGTAAATTTTCTTCTTTCAAGACTGCCCCCCGCAAAAAACGTTTTTTCAATGTGGAGCGTAAGATACTTTCCATGCCGAGGGAGGAACTTTATGCCCGTATAGACCGCAGGGCGGAGAAGATGTTCGAATGCGGTCTGGTCGATGAGGTCCGCTCTCTGGAAAAATACAGGAATATGCCGGCGCTGAGGACAGTGGGCTACAGGGAAGTGTTCGATTATCTGGACGGGAAAATATCGCTCGACGAGGCTGTGGAGCTGGTAAAGCGCAATACCCGCCGCTATGCTAAGCGACAGATCACCTGGTTCAACAGATATTGATTCTAATTTGCGACTTCTGAAAGGAACTTGATCCGTACCAGACGTATTTCCTCTTCTTCGAAATCAGGTCCCAGTTCCTTTACGGCATCGGCTATTGAATCCGTCTCGGCGTCATTCTTGAAATAGTCGTAGATGTCGGCCACCTTGTCATCATCCACTGTCTGCTGTATGTGGTAGTTGATGTCTATTTTCGTGCCTGATGCGACTATGGCTTCCAGTTCGTCCAACATCTCGGACATCTCCATGTTCTTGGCCTCGGCTATGTCCTCCAGCGGGATTTTCCTGTCTATGTTCTGAATGATATATACCTTGTTGGCGGACTTGTTGACAATGGATTTGACCACTATGTCTTCCGGCCTCTGGATTTCGTTCTCCTCCACATATTTGGCGATGAGGTCGATGAACTCCTTGCCGAACTTGCGGGCCTTGCCCTCTCCTACGCCCTGGCAGTTTTTAAGCTCGTCCAGAGTGATGGGATAGTGAATGGACATGTCCTCCAGTGACGGGTCGGTGAAAATCACGAATCCCGGGAGCTTTAGCTTTCTGGACATATCCTTCCTGAGGTCTTTGAGCATTGAGAACAGTGCGGGATCTCCGGCACCGCCGCCGTGTCTGGCCGCAGCCATTACCGCAACGTCGTCATCGTCATCGTCGTCTCCGTCAGCAAAAGTTCTGTCCTCGGCAACCATCACAGAGTAGGGGCGCTCCAGAAAATTCTTTCCCTCCGGAGTGATGGATATTAGTCCGTATTGTTCTATGTCTTTATGCAGCAGGTGCATCACTACTGCCTGACGGATGATTGCCACCCAGAATCTGGGGCCTTTGTCCTTTCCTATGCCGAAAAATTCCGACAGGTGATGGTTGTATGATTTTATAATGGAGTTGAGTTCTCCGGCAAGTATGTTTGCCAGATGCTCCACCTTGAAGTTCTCTTCCATGGAGTCCACAAGCTCCAGGACCGTGGCTATGTACTCCTTTCCCTCGAACAGTTTCTTGGGGTAGAGGCAGTTGTCGCAGTTGCCGCAGTTGTCCTGGGGATAGTCCTCTCCGAAGTAGTTGAGCAGAATCTTTCTGCGGCAGCGGTTGGACTCGGCGTAGGCGACTGTCTCAAGCAGCAGCTGCTTGCCGATTTCCTGCTCTGCCAGAGGTTTGCCCTGCATGAATTTCTCCAGCTTGAGTATGTCCTTGTAGCTGTAGAAAGTGATGCACTTGCCTTCCTCGCCGTCTCTGCCGGCTCTGCCGGTTTCCTGATAGTAGCCTTCGAGGCTCTTCGGTATGTCGTAGTGGATTACAAAACGCACGTCCGGCTTGTCGATACCCATTCCGAACGCTATGGTGGCCACGATGACATCCACCTCCTCCATCAGGAACATATCCTGGTTTTTGGCGCGGGTGGAGGCGTCCATGCCGGCATGGTAGGGCAGGGCCTTGATACCGTTGACATTCAGGAACTCGGCGATTTCCTCTGTCTTTTTACGGCTGAGGCAGTAGATGATGCCGGACTTGCCCTCGTTCTCCTTGATAAACCGGATCATCTCTTTTTTGACATTGACCTTGTCCCGTATCTCGTAGTAAAGGTTGGGGCGGTTGAATGAGCTTTTGAAGACCTTTGCGTCCATCATGTTCAGATTCTTCTGTATATCCGCCTGAACCTTGGGCGTGGCCGTGGCCGTAAGGGCGATAATAGGGGCCTGCCCGAGTTCGTCCACCACTGCGCGGATGTTGCGGTATTCAGGTCTGAAATCGTGTCCCCACTCTGAGATACAGTGGGCCTCGTCAATAGCGTAGAACGATATGTGAATCTGCTTGAGCAGAGATACTGTCTCTTCTTTAGTCAGGGACTCAGGTGCCACGTATAGCAGTTTGGTGACGCCTGTGAGCAGGTCGTCCTTCACTTCCTGTATCTGTGTCTTGTTGAGGGACGAGTTGAGGAAGTGCGCTACTCCGTCCGAGCCGGATATGAAGCCGCGGATGGCGTCCACCTGATTCTTCATCAAGGCAATAAGCGGAGACACCACGATGGCTGTGCCGGGCATGAGAAGGGCCGGAAGCTGGTAGCACAATGATTTTCCGCCTCCGGTAGGCATGAGCACAAAAGCGTTGTTTCCTTCTATCAGATTTGTTATTATTTCCTCCTGTTTCCCCTTGAATGTGTCGAAGCCGAAAAACTTCTTTAAATTGGAACGCAATTCTTCTGAACTAATCCTCATATTTATTACCTTTGCGCCTCTAAAATACCTAAAGTTTATTTTTCTTGCAAATTAAAATGAAAAATATAGTCGAAAATTTGAAAAAATACGCTTTGGAGACTATTCAGGTGGAGGCCCGGGCCGTTGATGCCCTGCCGGAAATCGTGGATGAGGGCTTCGGTAAGGCGGTCGAGGTGATGGCCATGTGCAAGGGCCGGATAGTGGTGTCGGGTGTTGGGAAGAGCGCCATCATAGCTCAGAAAATGGTGGCTACACTTAACTCAACCGGTACTTGTGCGCTTTTCATGCACTCGGCAGATGCCGTGCATGGTGATATGGGTATGGTCGGCGGAGACGATGTGGTGCTTTTTATCTCCAAGAGCGGCGACACTGATGAGATCAAGCGGCTGCTGCCTTTTATCAAGAAGATGGGCAATCCGGTGATATCCATAGTCTCCAAAAGGGACTCCTATCTCGGCACCCATTCGGATTATCTGATATACGTACCTATGGAGAGAGAGGCCTGCCCCAATAATCTGGCTCCTACGACTAGTACGACCCTGCATCTGGTGGTGTGTGACGCCATAGCGATGGCCCTGTCCCGCTACAGGAATTTCACACCGGAGGATTTTGGCCGCTTCCATCCCGGCGGGTCGCTGGGCAAGCGTCTGTATATGAGAGTTGAGGATGTGTTCGACAAGACCAACAAACCGTGGGTGTCGGAGGATGAGACGATAAAGAATGCGATAATTACTATCTCGTCCCACAGGCTTGGCGCTACGGTGGTTCTTGGCCCTGACGGTTCTTTGAAGGGAATAATTACGGACGGGGATGTCCGGCGTATGATAGAGAACGGCAAGGACATCAATACACTCAGAGCCGGGGACATCATGTCGCGCTCCCCGAAGACCATCGACCTGTCCGCCCTGGCGGTGGATGCGCTAAGGCTCATGGAGGCCAATAAGATAACATCGGTGGTAGTGCTCAGCGAAGGTAAGTATGCCGGTCTGATACATATTCACGATATCATGAGGGAGGGAATACAGTAATGGCTGAGTTTAATCCTGACAATATAGGGATAGCGAACGGTAATTTCTTCGGCTTTCCATGCCGGGAGCAGGATGCGGATACAGTGGTGGTCCAGGTTCCGTGGGATGCGACCGTGTCTTATGGAAAGGGAACGGCAGGAGGACCTGAGGCGATGCTGGAGGCCTCTCTTCAGGTGGACCTGTTTGATGAGCGGATACCGGGAGCCGCCGGCATGAAAGTGTGGACTATGCCGCAGGACGAGGACATCGCGGCGTTGAACGTACAGGCAAGGGAGGTGGCTGAGAATGTGATATCGGCCCTTGAGCGCGGAGAGGATCAGGAGTCTCTTTCCGGTCTGTGCGCAATAGTGAACTCCTGCTCAGAACGTCTCAACGCCTATGTGGAGGAGACTGCTGAGCGATATCTGTCGCAAGGGAAGGCTGTGGCGCTGGTCGGAGGAGAACACAGCGTGCCGCTTGGCCTGATTAAAGCTCTTTCAAGAAGGTATCCGGGCATGGGAGTCCTGCACGTGGACGCACATTCGGATACAAGGGAGGCGTATGAGGGCTTCCGCTATTCGCATGCGTCCATAATGTTCAACGCTATGCGGGAGGCTGACGGTCTTGGTCATATAGCCCAGGTGGGAATCAGGGATTTCTGTTCTGCCGAATATGCTCTGGTTACTTCTTCTGAAATGTTCTCGCCGTTTACAGACCTGGATATTAAGGAAAAGCTTTTCAGAGGTGCGTCATGGGACAGCGTGTGTGAGGAGATTATCTCTACATTGCCGGATGATGTGTATGTGAGCTTCGATATTGACGGACTGTCTCCCGAATATTGTCCCGGTACGGGAACTCCGGTTCCGGGGGGACTTACATTCTCCCAGGCTGACTGGCTGCTGCGTAAACTTGCTTCGTCTGGACGCAGGATAGTAGGTTTTGATTTGTGCGAAGTGGCTCCGTCAGCGGATTCCGAGTGGGATGCGAATACGGGAGCGAGAATGCTTTTCAAACTCTTGTTGTATTCGATGTATTCCCGAAAGAAAAAATAATTAAATTTGTGAGTTGCAAATAGACCTGAACAGAAGGCGGATGAGAATAAACAATATGTACTTGCTGCGGCGCCGTGTGCTGCTGAACAGAATGCTCCACAGTAGTATGACGGGCGGAGTCCTGTTATTGATTTGCGCTGTCATTGCGGTGCTTGCCGCCAATGTCCCCGCCATGCGCGGCCTTCATGACCTGTGGTCCGTCAATCTGGGCGTCTCATTCGGGGACGGTGTTTTCAGCATGCCGCTCAGACTATGGATTGACGATGTGCTGATGGCCGTGTTCTTTTTCTCGGTGGGTCTTGAAATCAAGCGGGAACTGCTGGTCGGGGAGCTGTCCACCATGAAGAAGGCGGCTCTTCCCATGTTCGCCGCACTGGGAGGAATGATATTCCCGGCATTGATTTATACTGCTTTCAATGCGGGCACTCCCTCCGCATCCGGCTGGGGGATACCGATGGCTACCGATATTGCATTCGCAATAGGAGTGCTGTCGCTTTTGGGCACCCGTTGTCCGGTCGGTCTGAAGGTGTTTCTGGTGGCGCTGGCTGTGGTTGACGACATAGGAGCGATAATAGTGCTGGCAGTATTCTATCCTTCGCATGATATTCATTTCATATATCTGCTCTATGCGCTGATTACCGTCCTGGCCCTGGTGGCTCTTAACCGCGCCGGTGTAAAGTCGGCCCTGTTGTATCTGGCCCTCGGCGTGGTGCTGTTCGTGTTTGTCTTCCGTTCCGGAGTCCATGCCACGATAGCCGGCGTCATTCTGGCTATGACCATCCCTGCAAGAAGTTCTGTCGGGGATGTCAGGGCGTTCTCAGGACCCGATACTCTGCTGTGCCGCATGGAGTCGGCCCTGCATCCTTGGGTCACTTTCTTCATAATGCCCGTATTCGCACTGGCCAATGCGGGTGTGGTAATCGACGCTTCCGCCCTCGGTCAGGGAGTGATGCCGGCGGTAATACCGGGTGTGTTTTTCGGACTTCTTGTAGGAAAACCGCTGGGTATCCTGACATTCAGCTGGCTGGCGGTCAAGCTGCGGCTGGCGGACCTTCCTTCCGGTACGAAATGGAAGCAGGTGCTTTCGCTGGGTATTCTCGGCGGTATAGGCTTTACCATGTCCATTTTTATAGACAATCTGGCATTCTCGGACCCTTATCTTGTGAATGCGGGTAAAATAGCTATTCTGGCCACCTCGATTATAGCGGCGTGCACCGGAGTGGCGGCTCTTTATATGACAACCAATAAAAACAATTCAAAGCAATGAAAAGATTAGCAAATGTAATCGTCGCTGCATCCGCAGCAATTTTCGCACTGTCCTCATGTGCGGGCACATATAAAAAAGGGGACAGGATGCCTGACACTACTGACGCCCAGATCGACACCATCAGCTATGCTCTTGGCATGTACTATGGAAAGATGCTGACCAGCACTCCTATGGGAGAGGTCAATCTCGCTCAGGTGAGAAAGGGCTTCAATGATGTGCTCAATGACAAGGATCCTATCCTTGATGAGAATGAGCTCGGTATGCGCATCCAGAGCTACATCCGCAACCGTATGGCATTTGAGGCCGACCGCAGTCTTGAGGAGGGCAACGCTTTCCTCGCAGCCAACAAGGAGAAGGAAGGAGTGGTGGAGACCGAGTCCGGTCTTCAGTATCTCATAGAGATTGAGGGCACCGGTATCTCTCCCGAGCCTACCGACACTGTTGAGGTCAACTACGAGGGCCGTCTGATTGACGGAACAGTATTCGATTCGTCTTATGAGAGAGGCGAGACAGCCAAGTTCCCTCTTACTATGGTGATTCCCGGATGGTCCGAGGGTCTCGGATATGCCAAGGAAGGCGGCAGGATTCAGATAGTGGTTCCTGCTGAACTTGGTTACGGCAGCCGTCCTTCCGGTCCGATACCCGGTAACAGCGTGCTGATTTTCGATGTCGACCTGATTAAGGTCTACAAGGCTCAGCCCAAGGAGAATAAATAACCGCGGCTATGAACAGGAGGAGTATAGTAATCTGTTCGGTCATTGCGCTCCTGCTTTTGGGAGGCGTCGGAGGCCTGTTCTATTTCCTGTTTTTTGCAGGTAACGGCAAGGCTGTTGAGACAGACAGGCTTACGGAAGGCGTGCAGGCCATACCTTCCGATGCTGTATTCCTCTTTGAAGCCGGTTCTTTTTCTGATATAGTTAAAATGACGGACGAAAGGAGTGCGCTCGGAAAGATAGCCGGGTGCATTCCTGATGTCTCGTCAGATTGGGAGGCGGCGCTTTCTATGCACTATTCGAGCAAGAACGCCGTGTCGCCTCTTTTGGTGATTACAGTGCCCGAGAAGGAAGATGCCTCTGCGTTTCTTTCTCAGATTCTTGATGAATGCGGAGGAGTGATAGAAAAAAGATACGGTCAGCAGTCTGTTTTCAAGGCTGCCGTTCCCGATGCATCTTTTGCATTGTGCGGCCGTTTTCTTATCGCCAGCCCTTCACTTGTCATAGTGGAGTCGTCGCTGAGGCAGATGGAAAGCGGCATGTCCGTGAAAGACGAGCCGCTGTATTCCAAAATACATGGGGTTACCTCTGACAGGGGAGTCCTGCATGTCAATTTTTCCAATATCGGGAAATTTTTCTCAGGGGCTGTCAGCCGCAGTTGGCTGGGAAAGGCCTCTTTCTTCCAGAATTTCGCCGACTGGGGTACTTTCGGTCTTTCGGACGGAGACAATCCCTGGACTATGGACGGCAAGGTGACCGGAGTTATGTCCGGGGAGAATTTCTCAGACGTGCTTCTGACCCAGCGCGGCCGTCGCCCCGAAGTCTTTGCGGTAGTGCCTCACGATGCCCTGTACGTATTCACGCTTCCGTTGACCTCATATAGCGAATATGTCAGGGCCTATCATTCGTACCTTTCTGCCAACGGTCTCAGGAAGGATTATGACTATCTCAATGCCATACTGCCCTCAAATGACGGTCTGGAAATCTCCACTTCGGCTTTCGCCGCCTCGCTGGACCTGACGGAGGCGGCCGTGTTCGCAATCGGTGCTTCAGGAGAGCGGATTCTCGCACTCAGGTCTGGAAATACCGGGGCTTTGGGTGGCGGTAAGGATACGGTAAATACCTATTTATATAAAGGTTATATCAGTACTTTTCTCGGAGATGCTTTCGCCCCGTCGTCTGAAGACAGCTATGTGATTCACGGTGATTGGATTCTTATCGGAGGCGAAGAGACTTTGAAGTCATTGACCGATAAGTGGAAAAGAGGCGGTTTCTTTTCCATGGCAGACTATGTCGCTCAGACTCCGGCGTCGGAAGAACTTCGGGAGCTCTCATGCGCCTCATTATTTATAAACGCAGTGAGATATGCGGACGGTATGGCTTCCTTCTTCAGAAAGCCGTATTCAGAGGCTGTGGCGTCGGCGTTCGGGGTACATAATTTTGAACTGCTGGTGCTGAATACTTATAAGACCGGCGGGGATTTGGGCGTAAGGCTGTCTGTATATTCCGAGGATCTTTCCGAGTTGCCGCAGCCGGAGCCGGAGGAGGGTGTCTCAGGAGTGGAAATTGTGGATGATACTCCGGTGGATATACCGGAAGGACCCTTCAAGGTGAAAAATTTCATAGACGGTTCCGACAACTGGCTTGAGCAGCTGGACAATCATGACCTTCGTCTGCTCAACAGCGCCCGCAGGCCTGTGTGGACAGTCAAGTTCGACAGACCGTTGTGCGGAACCGTAAGACAGATAGATTATCTTAAGAACAATAAGCTCCAGATGCTTTTCGGAGCCGGAAGCAAGATGTATCTGCTGGACCGGCTGGGACGCAAGGTGGGTAAGTTCCCGATAGACCTCGGCAAGGAGATACTGCTCGGTCCTGATGTGTATGACTTTTCCGGGGACAGGGATTACACCTTGATGGTGCTTCATGCAGACAATACCGTGGCTCAATATGATATCGCCGGAGAAAGAATTCCTGGATGGAATGATATCAAATTGCAGGAGCGTATCGTCGGACTGCCCCGGCTGCTGGAGATGGAAAGCGGTGTCTACTGGATAGTGAGAACGTCCTATCAGACTCTTATCTATGATGCGCATGGCACGATATGTGCTGATTTTACCAAGAAAAATAAACTAAAGAAAGATACTGCCGTTGAGCCTGTATCGTCTAGTAAGGTGAAAGTGACGACGATGGAGGGCAGGACCATGTTCCTGAACCTCAAGGACGGTTCATTCAGCAGGAGATAAATAATTCAATATGGCGTTTATCAGTACACTGTTGCTTATTGTTGTCTGCGGAATACTTTTTCTGCTGATGCTGCCCATGATGCTGCTCAGGAGATTCAGGGGAGGCGGCGCCTCCGCTCATGGTTCCGGAAGACGGAACTGGAATCAGGCGAGGGAAGGTGAGGTCTCGGTCTCCGGCAAGGATGCTGCGGCAGGAGAAAAGATAGTGGGGGACAATGTAGGGGAGTATGTGGACTACGAGGAAGTGGATGACAAAAAAGAATAGGAACAGCGTACGATGAAGGCTTTTAGAAGGATACTTTCTTATGCCAGGCCATATAGCCGTTTTTGGCCGGGCTATCTGATATTCTCGATTCTCTCCGTTATATTCGGAGTAGTCAATTATGCGCTTATCAAGCCGTTGCTTGAAGTGCTTTTCGACCCTGACGCAGTGGAGAAATTCTCGTCGATACCGGAGTTCTCCCTGAGCGTGGACTATTTCTACGGCGTGTTCCAGTATTATCTCACTAAGGTTCTGGAGGCTAGCGGTGTGCTCAGGGGACTGTTATTCGTATGTCTCGTGCTGATTATTACGTCATTCCTCTCCAATCTTACCAGATTCCTGTCTCAGAAGATTCTGGTGAATATGAAAACCTACGTGATGAAGAATATCCGCACTGACCTGTTTAACAAGATAACCCGTCTCAATGTGGATTATTTTCAGGCTCAGCGCAAGGGGGATATACTCTCGAGTGTGTCGAATGATGTCAACGAGGTGCAGAACAGTGTGGCCAGCAGCTTCCATATCATATTCAGGGAACCTCTGCTGGTGCTGGGTTTTCTGGCGGGACTGTTCTACATGTCCCCGAAACTGACCCTGCTGACCCTGCTGACCTTACCGATATCCGCATTCGTGATAGGTGCCGTCAGCCGTAAGCTCAAGCGTGGAGCGACGAGGACTCAGGCTCTTATGGGACGTATCATCAGCCATTTTGAGGAGGCCATATCGGGAATACGCATTATCAAGGCGTTCAATGCGCAGAAGTACGTAAGGGACAATTTCGACAAGACCAATGAGGAGCATAAAAGTGTGAGCCGGGCGATGTATACCCGTCAGGAACTGGCGTCCCCCCTTTCGGAATTCCTGGGCATATCCGTGGCGGCCGCAGTGCTGTTTTACGGAGGCATCCTTCAGATGAGGGGTGAGCTGGGCATGAGCCTTTCCGGCTTTATCGTCTATATCGCTTTCTACTGGAGGGTACTGGAGCCGTCCAAGGCTATTGCTGCGGCGTATTCGAATATCCAGAAAGGTCTGGTGTCCGGTAACCGCATATTCGCCATTCTGGATGCTGTCCCGTCAATAAAGAAAGCAGAGAATCCTGTGCATGTCTCTGAATTTAAAGGCTCTATAGAATACCGTCACGTTTCTTTCAAGTACTCCGCTGATTATGTGCTGAAGGACATAGACCTTACTATTCCTAAAGGCAGGATGATAGCGGTGGTGGGGCCTTCCGGTGCCGGAAAGTCCACGCTTGCAGACCTTCTGCCGCGTTTCTATGACGTTACTGACGGCAGCATAACCATAGACGGGATCGATATCAGGCAGTACTATCCCAAGGAGCTGATATCTTTGATGGGCATCGTTACCCAGGAAGCTATATTGTTCAATGACACTGTCCGCAACAATATAACATTCGGTATGGAGAATGTCTCGGACGAGGATGTCAAGCGCGCTGCCCGCATAGCCAATGCCGATGAGTTCATAATGCAGATGGAAAACGGCTATGACACCAATATAGGAGACAGGGGTGGCAAGCTCTCTGGCGGTCAGCGGCAGAGAATAGCCATAGCCAGGGCAGTGCTGAAAAATCCCCCGATACTGATTCTGGATGAGGCGACATCCGCTTTGGACACTGAAAGCGAGCGTCTTGTACAGGATGCGCTGACCAACCTTATGAAAAACAGGACTTCCATAGTAATCGCCCATAGGCTCTCCACCATTCAGCATGCGGATGAGATAGTGGTTATGAAGGAAGGTAGAATAGTGGAGAAAGGCACTCATGCCGAGTTGATAAAGGCCGGCGGACTGTATTCGCACCTGTGCGACATGCAGACTTTTTAGACTAACTTAAATGAAGAAGATTGAATGTGTATGAACCCTGAATCACTGAACAAAATCATCGAGGAAAGTATCAAGAAGAACTGGGATTATCCGGCGCTTTCCGACTACAATGGAGTGACCCTTTATTACAGGGATGTCGCCCGTAAAATTGCGAAGATCCATATAATGCTGGAGATGTGCGGTCTCCAGAAGGGAGATAAAATTGCCATCTGCTCCAGGAACCAGGCCAACTGGGCCGTATCATTCCTGGCGGCCATTACTTACGGGGCTGTGCCCGTGCCTCTGCTGCACGAGTTCAAGAGCAGCAACATTTATCACCTGGTCAACCATTCCGAGGCCAGGGTGTTCTTTGTGGGGGATATGATATGGGAGGGGCTGACCCAGTCGGAGATGCCCGGCCTCGACGCCATTATCCTTATGAACGATTTTTCCCTGCTCTATGCTTCCAATGACAAGATAGTGCAGACCAGGGAGCATCTCAATGAACTTTTCGGAAAGAAATATCCGCACAGTTTCAATCCCGAGTGTGTCAGCTACTATAAGGACTCACCGGAGGAACTGGCGATGATAAACTATACTTCAGGGACCTCCGGATTCTCCAAGGGTGTCATGCTCCCTTACCGTTCTCTGCTGTCAAACGTGCTTTTCGGCTTCGAGGTTCACGGCCATCTGGACAATGCCTCCAACTGCGTGTCCATGCTGCCCACGGCGCATATGTACGGTATGATGTTCGAGTTCCTTGTGGAGTTCTGTTCAGGCAGTCATGTGCATTTCCTTACCCGTCTGCCGACGCCCAAGATTATTCTGGATGCCATGGGCCAGGTGAAGCCGGATCTGATAGTGACGGTGCCTCTGGTCATTGAGAAGATTTACAAGAAGAAGCTGGAGCCTATTATCAACCGCAGGGACATCCGCCTGCTGCTGAGGCTTCCGGTGATTGATGAGAAGATACTCAAGAAGATTAACAATCAGCTGGATGAGGCTTTCGGCGGCAAATTCGACGAGGTGATTATCGGCGGCGCCGCTTTCAACCGGGAGGCTGAGGCGTTTTTCCGCCGCATCGGATTCCGTTTCACGGTAGGCTACGGCATGACGGAGTGCGGTCCGATTATCACCTATGCCCGTTGGAACCAGACCAAGTTGTATTCCTGCGGCAAGGCGGCTCCCAGGATGCAGGTCATGATAGACTCTGCCGATCCCCAGAATATTCCGGGCGAGATTCTGGTCAAGGGGGACAATGTATTCCTGGGCTATTACAAGAACGAGCAGGCTACGGCCGAGGCCTTCACCGAGGACGGCTGGTTCCGGACAGGGGACATGGGCGTGATAGACTCGGATGGTTTCCTGTTCATCAAAGGCCGCTGCAAGAGTATGATTCTCGGCCCTTCCGGCCAGAACATATATCCTGAGGAGATAGAGGGCGAGATTAACAATATGCCGTATGTGATAGAGTCGCTTGTCATCGAGGACAACGGCGGCCTTCGTGCTTTGGTGTATCCCGATTCTGAGCTGGCGGTGGCGGACGGACTTTCCAAGGAAGAGCTGCTTGCCAGGATTCAGCAGAGCGTCAAGGAAATGAACGCCCATCAGCCCAACTACTGCAAAGTGGGTGCCGTAGAGCTCTTCCCCGAGGAGTTCGAGAAGACACCGAAGAAGAGCATAAAGAGATATTTGTATCAACGTTCCAAATAATCGAGAGAATGGATAAACAGGAGCAGTTTGACCGCAGTTATCTGGAGATGGCCCGGGTATGGGCCAAGAACTCTTATTGTACCCGCAGGAAAGTGGGGGCGCTGCTGGTCAAGGACAGGATGATTATATCCGACGGATTCAACGGCACACCGTCCGGATTCGAGAATATCTGTGAGGATCCGGCCACTGGCAAGACTAAACCGTATGTGCTTCATGCCGAGGCTAATGCCATAACCAAAGTGGCCAAGTCCGGGAACAATAGCAACGGGGCTACTCTGTATGTTACGGACGCTCCGTGCGTTGAGTGCGCCAAACTGATTATCCAGGCCGGTATAAAGCGGGTCGTCTATGTGATAGAATACAGCGTCAGGGACGGCATAGAGCTGTTGCGCAGAGCCGGCATAGAGGTCTGCAAGTATGACAATATATAATCCGGATTCCCATGTCGTCAGATAATAAGTACGGTACGCTCAGGTTTATTCTTTGGTCATTGATAATGCTTCTTGTCGGAAGTATTGTCACCAAGGTGATGTATAACCGTCAGGACCGTCAGGCGCTCAGGGTCTCTGGTCACGGCTGGGACAAGCTGGCGCTGGTGCTGCAGCAGATAGATGCGAATTATGTGGATACTGTCGATTATGCGGAATTCACCGAGGCTATCCTGCCTCTGATTATGAACGAGCTGGATCCGCATTCGGTGTATCTGCCTCCGGTCAGTCTTCAGCAGGCGGATCAGGAGCTGGAGGGCAAGTTCGACGGCATCGGAATAACATTCAATGTGCCCGAGGATACGGCGATAGTAATCAATGCCATTCCCGGTGGCCCTTCTGAGAGGGCGGGGATTATCTCGGGAGACAGAATCATCGCTGTGGACGGCGATACCGTGGCCGGTGTCCATATCAATCAGGATACGCTCGTCAGTATGCTTAAAGGTCCGTCCGGTTCGGAGGTGAGGCTGGATATACTTCGTGACGGGGAGTCGGTCGTATTTGATGTGACGCGCGACAAAATACCTGTCAAGAGTATCGATGCCGCCTATATGATAGACGACACTACGGGCTATGTGCGGCTGTCCAAATTTACAAGAACAAGCTATCAGGAGTTTGAGCAGGCTTTGCCTGGTCTGATGGAGTCAGGTATGCGCAGACTGATATTCGACCTGAGGGGGAACACAGGCGGATATCTGGATCAGGCACTGCTGTTATCCAATGAGTTCCTGCCGGACGGAAGCCTTATAGTGTATATGGAGGGTGCTCATCGTCCACGTCAGGATTTCTATGCTGATGGAGCCGGTAAGTGCCAGGACCTGAGTCTGTCCGTGCTGATAGACGAAAACAGCGCCTCTTCGAGTGAGATTTTTGCCGGAGCCATGCAGGACAACGACAGGGCTGACATATACGGCCGCCGCAGTTACGGCAAAGGGGTCGTGCAGGAACCGATATATTTTACGGATAATTCCGGAATACGTCTTACAGTGGCCAGATTCTATACTGCGACCGGACGCTGCATACAGAAACCTTATACCCCTGGCGGCACGGACTATATATACGATATCTATGAGAGATACCGTCACGGTGAGATGATGGATGCGGACAGTATCCCCCGTAATGATTCTCTCCGGTTTGTCACGCCCAAGGGCAAGGTGGTCTATGGTGGAGGCGGCATCATCCCTGATGTGTTTGTTCCGATAGATACGGCAGGCGTAACCGCTCTGCTGGCATCTGTCAACCGTCAGGCTCTGACAGTCAAGTATTCCTCGGAGGTGGCCGACATATACCGCTCGCAGTTGAGGGAAGTGGAGGATATGGCGGAACTTAATGTCCTGCTGGACAGTATGGATCTTGAAAAAGGTTTCCTGGCCTATATGCGTTCGAGGGGAATGGATGTGGATATGGCTCAGTGGAGGATATCGAGGGATGTGGTGCTGACTCAGCTCAGAGCATTGGTCGGACGTTATTCTACACTTGATGACAGGGCTTTTTATCAGATACTTGCCGGAATTGACAATGTTATACAGACTGCGTTGAAGTAAAAATTGCACTGTAAGTATACAACTTGCGAAAAAAGTATTATCTTTGCGCTCCCGTCTCTCGAAAGACGGATATGTGTCTGCCCGGATGGTGAAATTGGTAGACACGCTAGTTTCAGGGACTAGTGGCCGAAAGGCTGTGCAGGTTCGAGTCCTGTTCCGGGCACTGAATGGGTCTGAGTCAAACGATTCAGGCCCATTTTTTATGCTCTGGGCATCTGTTCTATTTTAGGCGTGGCTGGAGATAGAAGATGCAGCACAGGCAGGCGGAAATGCTGATGAGTCCGCCGATATAGCCTATCGCACCGACACCGATGCCTGAGCAGACGCAGCCGCCGATGAGGGCGCCGCTTCCGATACCCACGTTGTAGATGCCTGAGTAAATGGACATGGCAATGGATGTGCCTTCAGGGACGGTACGTATGATTTCTGACTGGAAGACCATATTGTAGAAGCAGTTGGCAAGTCCCCAGAATACGCAGAGAGCCAGAACTGTCTGATGATGTGCGGCGGCCGGATGCAGCAGCATGAGGCAGCAGCCGATGCCGATGACCGCATAGCGAGTGAAGAAGCTGCGGTGTGAATCGAAATATCTGGAGAAGAGCAGGCTGCCTATGAGACCCATGATACCGAAAAGGGTCAGCACCATGGTGATTGAGCCGGCATTGAATCCGGCAATCTGGGCCAGGAACGGTTCGATGTAGCTGTATCCTGTGAAATGTGCGGTGACTGACAGCACTGTGACCAGATAGATGCCGGACAGGGACGGTGTCCTGAGCAGTCCGGGAAGCTGTTTCAGGGAAAATGCCTTCTGCCCCTGAGTTCTGGGCAATACAGCAGCTATAAGCAGCATCACTGCGAAGGATACGCAGCCTATAATAAGGAATGTCATTCTCCATCCTGCAACAAGACCTATGGCACGGCCCAGAGGGAGGCCGGCGATCATGGCGATGGACGAGCCGGCGATTATAATGCTCAGAGCGGCTGAGCCTTTGCCTTTGGGAGCAATCTTGACGGCGAGAGGTGTTACTATCGACCAGAAAATGGCGTGAGAGCAGGCGACCCCGATACGGGACATCATGAGCATGTAATAGCCTGAGGAGAACGCCGATCCGACATGGCTGATTACAAACAGTCCGAATATGCCGAGCATCAGCCGCTTGGACTCAATCCCGGATACTGTCAGCATCAGGGGCAGCGAGGCGATGGCCACAACCCAGGCGTATATGGTAATCAGTAGTCCTGCCTTGGATTCGGTGATGGCGAAGTCTGCGGCGATATCGCTCAGAAGACCGATGGGGATGAATTCCGATGTGTTGAATATGAATGTGGAGCAGGCCAGTGCCACCAGCGGCAGCCATTCTTTCAGCACATGCCCTTTGCTTATCGATATATTAAGCATATCAGAACGCTTTTTGAAAAATCGCGCAAAGATAATTATCTTCGCAAATCATTATGCAAATTTGTGATGTGATGAAGAAAGCTACTTTTTTAATTGCTGCTATATTGCTTATTCATAGCGCAGTGGTAACAGCACGGAATATTGACCGCACCTCGGTGCTTGAGAGGGATTCGGCATGGGGTAATCCGTATGTCAATTCGGTGTGCAGGGAGGAGATGTCCGCTACGATGGATATCGAGGGCCTTGAGAAGGTGTCGCTGCACGGACTGTGGAAATTCAACTGGGTGGAGAATGCCTCGGACAGGCCTGTGGACTATTATAAGGCAGACTACGATGACGGAGACTGGGGTACAATGCCGGTGCCCGGTATCTGGGAGCTGAACGGCTACGGAGATCCGTTATATGTCAACAACGGCTATGCCTGGAGGAATTTCTTCCGCAGCGAGCCGCCCCGTGTCCCGGCTTTCCAGAATCATGTGGGGACATACCGCGGAAGCATCGCAGTGCCGCAGGAATGGGTAGGAGAGAAGGATATCTTCGTTCATTTCGGCTCGGTCACATCAAACATCACTCTGTATGTCAACGGTCGGTATGTGGGCTACAGCGAGGACAGCAAGCTTGAGGCGGTGTTTGACATTACGGATTACGTCAAGCCGGGCGATAATCTGTTTGCATTTCAGATATTCCGCTGGTGTGACGGAACTTATCTCGAAGATCAGGATTTCTGGCGGATGACCGGCATTGCCAGGGAGAGCTATGTCTATGCCAGACAGAAGGACAGGATCAATACGGTGGAGGCCGTGCCTGACCTGGATGCCTCTTACCGTAACGGACGCCTGTCGGTAAGGGGAGAAGTGGCCGGAAATGTGGATGCGGTAAGGCTTGTGCTGACATCTCCTGACGGCAGGACGGTGTGGAAAGGCACCGCCGGTGTGGATGGCGGTATGTTCCGGACGGTGGCGGATGTACGCTCGCCCGGAAAGTGGACTGCGGAGACGCCCTGTCTGTACCGTCTGGAGGCCGAGGCGTTGTGCGGCGGCAATAAGACGGATGCGGTGGCTGTCAATGTGGGATTCCGCAAGGTGGAGATCCGTGGCGGACAGCTGCTGGTCAACGGGAAGCCGGTGCTGATAAAAGGAACCAACCGGCACGAGATGAGCGCAAAGGGCGGCTATCTGGTGACTCCGGAAGAGATGCTGGAGGATATACGGATAATGAAATCTCTCAATATCAATGCAGTCCGTACTGCGCATTATCCCAATGATCCGTTGTGGTATGACCTGTGCGACCGTTACGGACTTTATGTGATAGACGAGGCCAATGTGGAGTCGCACGGCATGTGGTACGGCGAAAGGACACTTGCAAAGGACTCCGCATATTTGCAGGCTCATATAGAAAGGAATATGAGGATGGTCCGCAGGGACATCAACCATCCTTCCGTCATCATATGGAGTTTGGGCAACGAGGCCGGCTTCGGGCCGAATTTCGAGGCGTGCTATGCTCTTGTCAAGGAGTATGATCCGTCCCGTCCGGTCCAGTATGAGCGGGCTTTGGATTTTGAGAATTTCGGAAATACGACATGCACGGATGTATATTGCCCCATGTACCGCAGCCCCGGGTGGTGTGAGGACTACCTGGCGACGGATCCTTCAAGGCCTTTGATTCAGTGCGAGTATGCCCATGCGATGGGTAATTCTCTCGGAGGATTCGGAGAGTATATGGACCTGGTGCGCAGGTATCCCAAATATCAGGGCGGATTTATATGGGATTTTGTGGATCAGGCAGTTATCCGCTACGAGAGTGACGGAAGGGCAACGGCCGCTTACGGCGGCAGCTACAACAAGTACGACCCGTCGGACGATAATTTCAACTGCAACGGTTTCGTGGCCTCGGACCGTACCCTGCATCCCTCGGCTATGGAGGTAGCCTATCACTACCGTTCCATATTGACAACCTCGGATAATCCCGCTTCCGGACGCATCGATATCTACAATGAATATTTCTTTAAGGATCTGTCCGCTTTCCGTCTCGAATGGGATGTGACAGCTGACGGCCGCCCGGTAATGTCCGGAGTAGTGGAGGACCTGAAGGCGGCTCCGCAGTCCGAGGTCTCTGTTTCCCTGCCGGTGCCTGAGGCATTGAGCCGTTGCGCCGGTGCGGCTGAGGTAATGCTCAACCTGCGGTACAGCCTCAAGGATGCGGACGGCGTTCTGGATGCCGGTACCGTGCTGGCCTGGGATCAAATACCGGTAAAGGAGTATGATGCGGCGGGGCAATATGCCTCGTTCATTGATGACAGTTTCCCCGGAGAAGGGGATGCTCCGTCACTTTCCAGGGATGCCGTGTTCTATTATGTCTGCGGAGACGGTTGGCGGGCTGAGTTCAGCCGTTCCACTGGATTGCTCGAGCGGCTGATTGTTGACGGTGCTGATTTTCTGGAGAAGCCGCTTCGCCCCAATTTCTACAGAGCCGCCACCGACAACGATGACGGAGCGATGCTTCATCAGAAGTGTTCGGTATGGCGCAATCCGGAACTTAGGCTTACTGCCCTGACTGCGGAGCGTACGGACAGGGGCGTGGCTGTGGAGGCCGAATATGATATTGCATCCGTAGGAGCGGTGCTCAGAATGTCCTATCTTGTCAATTCTGAGGGAGACATAGCTGTAACGGAACATCTGATGCCGTGCGGAGACGGTACTGAAGCGGCACCGTTGATGCGTTTCGGTATGAGTATGGTGATGCCTTCCCGGTTTGACCGTGTCGACTATTACGGATACGGCCCGTTCGAGAACTATATCGACCGTTGTGATGCTGCGGTGGTAGGCCGCTATCAGGCAGAAGTGGCGGACCTGTACCAGTACGACTATGTGCGTCCGCAGGAGAGCGGGGCACGCACCGGCCTGAGATACTGGAGAGTGATTGACCGCACCGGTACGGGCCTGGAGATACTGGCCCGTGAGCCTTTCACGGCCACGGCCCTGAATTATTCGATTGAGGATCTGGATATAGCCTCGCCCGGATATGTGCGTCATGCTTCAGAGCTTGTGCCGCGCCCTGAGACATATGTCAATTTCGATCTGCGGCAGATGGGACTCGGTTGCATTAATTCATGGGGAGAGCTGCCTTTGGACAGGTATATGCTGCCGTATGGTGAATACAGATTCGATTTCATTCTCAGGATAAGAAAATAATTTATAACTTGCTGCGTTTTTTAAAACATTGTAAATATGAAAGAATTCAAGCGTTATCTTGTTACGTCCGCTCTGCCCTATGCCAACGGACCTGTTCACATCGGACACTTGGCAGGAGTCTATGTGCCTGCTGATATTTATACCCGTTATCTCCGTATGTGCGGCAGGGACGTGTTTTTTGTAGGCGGTTCGGATGAGCACGGGGTGCCGATTACCATTCAGGCCCGCAAGCAGGGATGCTCCCCTCAGGATATCGTTGACAAATACCATAAGTTGATAAAAGAGTCGTTCGCCGAGTTCGGTATCAGTTTCGATGTGTATTCCAGGACTACGTCCAGGACTCATTACAAGACTGCTTCTGAATTTTTCCGTAAACTCTACGAAGACGGAAAGTTTATAGAGAAAGAAAGCGAGCAGTATTACGACGAGGAGGCCGGGCAGTTTCTGGCAGACCGCTATATCGTGGGTACATGCCCGAAGTGCGGAGCAGAGGGCGCCTATGGTGATCAGTGTGAGAAATGCGGCTCTACCCTTAGTCCGGATGAACTTCTCAACCCTCATTCGGCCTTGAGCGGCAAGCCTCCCGTAAAACGCAGGACCAAACACTGGTATCTTCCCCTGAACGAATATGAACCCTGGCTCAGACAGTGGATATTGGAAGGACACAAGGAGTGGAAGACCAATGTCTACGGTCAGTGCAAGTCGTGGATAGACGGCGGCCTGCAGCCCAGAGCAGTGAGCCGTGATCTCGACTGGGGTATCCCGGTGCCGGTTGAAGGAGCTGAGGGCAAGGTGCTGTATGTATGGTTTGACGCTCCTATCGGGTATATATCCAACACCATAGAGGCCCGTCCCGACGATTGGGAAAAATACTGGAAGGATCCTGATACCAAGATGGTTCACTTCATAGGCAAGGACAATATTGTCTTCCACTGCATCGTGTTCCCTTCGATGCTCAAGGCGCACGGAGACTTTATCCTGCCCGAGAATGTGCCTGCCAACGAATTCCTCAATCTCGAAGGCGACAAGCTGTCCACATCCCGCAACTGGGCGATATGGCTGCATGAATATCTCAGGGATTTCCCCGGCAAGCAGGACGTGCTGCGCTATGTGCTCTGCGCCAATGCTCCCGAGACCAAGGACAACGACTTTACATGGAAGGATTTCCAGACCCGCAACAACTCCGAGCTAGTAGCCATTTACGGCAATTTCGTAAACAGGGCGGTGGTGCTGACTCATAAGTATTTTGATGGCAAGGTGCCGGCGGATTTGAAACATGAGCAGATTGACGACGAGACTCTCGCACAGGTTCCCGTTCTCAAGGCGGCCATAACCGACGCTCTTGAACATTACCGTTTCCGGGAGGCTCTCAAGGAAGCCATGAACCTCGCCCGCCTCGGCAACAAGTATCTCACGGATACCGAGCCCTGGAAGGTGGCCAAGACCGATATGGACCGCACTGCGTCCATTCTCAATGTGTCCCTCAGGCTCTGTGCCGACCTGGCCATAGCATTCGCTCCATTTATTCCTTTCTCATCAGACAGACTTCTGACTATCCTGAATCTGCCGAAGGATATCCTTAAGTGGGACAATATCGGCAGTGGAGACCTGTTGCCCGAAGGACATCAGATCGGCAAGGCCGAACTGCTCTTCGAGAAGATAGAGGACGAGGCGATAGACAGGCAGATGGCCCGTCTGGAAGCCATACGGGAGGCCAACCGCAAGGCAGCTGCCGCAGCTGCTCCTGTGGAGCCGCAGAAGGCCGAGTGTACTTTCGATGAGTTCGGAAAGATGGATATCCGCACGGCCACCGTGCTGGAGGCCGAGAGGGTGCCCAAGACCGACAAGTTGCTGAAACTTACTATAGATACCGGTATAGACAGGAGGGTCATAGTCTCGGGCATCGCCGAATACTATACTCCGGAGCAGATGGTGGGCAAGCAGATATGTATACTGGCCAACCTGGCTCCCCGCAAGATACGCGGTATCGAGTCAAAGGGAATGATTCTGATGGCGCGTCAGCCCGACGGCAAGATGCGCATAATGACTCCGGAGGAGACTCTGTGTAATGGGGCGACTATAGGTTAGTTGCCCTGTTGCCTTATCAGTTCAAGCTCCTCATCGCTGTAGATGAGCGAATCAAGACGGCCGCTGCGTCCGAGTTCCACAAGGATGACGGCGGCTGTTATTATTGCAGCCAGTATGGACAGTAGGATGATCCATACTTTTCCTGTTCTCTTTTGGGGTTGCCGCTCAGGTTTGTTATCCGGAGTGACGGCGGGGGCAGGTTCCGGAATTTCTTTCTGAATGTCATGCGCTCTGTTGCTTATAGGCTTGAGTATGACCGGCTCGAATCCGAATGCCTGGGAGAAGATGGAATTTTCTGTTTCGGAAACAAAGTAGAGCGAGCCCTCAAGCGTGCATCGTAATTTCCCCATGTATGGAAAATTGATGAGCTTCTTTTGCATTAAGGTGACTTTCAACTGTTTGAGAAAAATATCCATCTCAATATCAGCTGTTTCCTTATCTATTCCGGAAGATTCGGAGTAGTAATCTGATATCATGTCTCCAGTCGCTCTGTCATCTCCTTTAAAGGAAATCTTTTTTGACGGGGGGTAGATGGTTTTACCGTCCTTGGAAAAAGACGCCGGGACGAGCTCGGTGAAAAAATAACCTATACCAGGGAGTGGAATACGGTCATTATCAATGATGAGCTCTCTGAGCAGACGGGAAAGAAGATTGACATCCATAGGTAATCCGAAAAAAATTCCTGACAAAGTTAATTTATTTTTGGCTTATAAAAAAAAATATCTATCTTTGCAGTCCCAAAAGGAAAATTCCTCTTTAGCTCAGTTGGTTAGAGCACCTGACTGTTAATCAGGGGGTCCTAGGTTCAAGTCCTAGAAGGGGAGCGAGATTTACTATGTTTTCATAATGTTATTTTTTCCGCCTTGTCACGAGTTGATCAGGCGGTTTTTTTAATTTATACTCATGATAGACAGTGCGACGGTTGAGAAGATAATTGATGCTGCGGACATCGTCGATGTCATAAGTGACTTCGTGACATTGAGAAAGCGGGGGACCAATTATGTGGCTTGCTGCCCGTTTCACAATGAGAAGACTCCCTCGTTCTCAGTCTCGCCGTCCAAAGGTATCTTCAAGTGTTTCGGATGCGGAAAGGCCGGCAGTGCGGTGACTTTCGTCATGGAGCATGAGCAGATGACCTATCCGGAAGCACTGAAATACCTTGCGCGGAAATACGGTATCGAGGTGCATGAGAGAGAGGAGACCGAGCAGGACGCCGAGGACCGTCTTAAACGTGAGTCGATGATAGCTGTGTCGGAGTTTGCCGCCAAGTTTTATGCCGATGCGTTGTTCAATACGGCGGAGGGACATTCGGTAGGACTTTCCTACTTCAGGCAGAAAAGGGAATTCTCCGAGGAGACTATACGTAAGTTCGGACTGGGCTGGGCGCCATCCGGCCGCTCTTTTGCGGGAGAGGCAGCGTTTTCCACTCTCCCCCAGGCTGCTTTGAAGGCAGGATATAAGAAAGAGTTCCTGCTGTCCACCGGTCTGTGCTATGAGCATAACGGAGAGCTGGTCGACCGTTTCAGAGAGAGAGTCATCTTTCCGATACATTCGCTCAGCGGTAATGTGATAGCTTTCGGCGGCAGAACTCTCAAGGAGGACAAGACAGTGGCCAAGTATGTCAATTCCCCCGAGAGCGAGATCTATCATAAAAGCAATTCACTCTACGCCATATATTTTGCGAAATCCGCAATAGCCAGGGAGCAGAAATGTTATCTGGTTGAGGGATATGCTGATGTCATATCGATGCATCAGGCGGGGATAGAAAATGTCACTGCCTCTTCCGGGACATCGCTGACTTCCGAGCAGATAAGATTGATAAAGCGGTTTACCAACAATGTCACTTTGTTGTATGACGGAGACTCCGCCGGTATCAAGGCGGCTCTACGCGGTATAAATATGCTGCTGGAGGAGGGCATGACGGTCAAGGTGCTGCTTCTTCCAGACGGTCATGATCCGGATTCGTTCGCCAGGTCACATACCAGGCAGGAGATATTGGATTTCCTCCAGGAACATGAAGTGGATTTCATAGAGTTCAAATATGGTCTGCTCTCGTCCGATATAGAGAAAGACCCGATGCGGAAGGCAGAGCTGATAAGGGATATAATAGGTACTGTCGCCGTCATCCCGGATCAGATAATGCGTTCTGTCTATATCGAGCAGTGTGCCGGCAGACTCGGTATGAAAGAGGATGTGCTGTTTGCAGAAGTGGCCAGGATACGCCGTAAGAAGATTGAGTCCGGGGAATACGAGCGCCGCAGGCGCGAGGAGAAGGAGGCCCGGTATGCGGCTGCGGTGGAGGATAGGGATGCCGGTCATGATGGTGATTACGGAGCGGTAAGCACCGCCGGGAACACCTCTTCGCTAAAGCCTGTTCCATTGCTGGATCCGGCGGAGAGAGAGCTTTTGTACTACCTGCTCAAGTTCGGAGAGTATGTCATGACATTCGACGATCATCAGAAATACGGGGCGGAAGCTCCGGTGATGGATATAACTGTGGCGGAGTATATCTCGGCTCAGTTGTCGGATGATGATCTGGAACTGCACAATCCGTTGTATAAGAGGATATACGATATGTATTTTGAAATCCGTTCAGGACTTCTTGAACATGACGACGGTGTTCAGGGTGATCCCGAGTCCTTGCAGGGCAGGATAATACGTAGTTTCGTCAACAGCATGGAGCCTGATGTTACGGCAATGGTTCTGGATATTACGGAGGAGAAATACGTGTTGAATGTCAAGGAGTATGTCAGGGCACAGATTCCTGAGCGTAATGTAATAGGCCGTAACGTACCGAAAGCCGTGCTGGTATACAAACTTAAATATGTGGAGTATACCTGTTCTCAGCTCATGGAGACTCTCAGGCAGACGCAGCAGGACGCTGATACGGAATCTCAGCAGGATGTGATGCACCGTCTCAAGCTGCTGCTGCAGATTAAGAATGCCCTGGTTAAGGATCTCAACAGGGTCTCTTAGGAAGTGTTACTGATTTTTCCCCTCGATACCGTATACGGCTGTCACAGGCACCGTCATGAGGATTACGTTGGGATCTATCTGCTTGGCTGTCTTTACGATATCGTTCGAGTAACTTTTGCGGCTGACAACCATCAGCATTTTTTTGTCACCCTCAGTGGACCATTGTACAGATTTTACCGGACGGTTTCCTTCTATGCTTAGGCTTTGAAGTTTTCCGGCGATTTCGTCATTGTGCTCCGACATGATGAGTGTCTGTACGGACTGCTGCGAACCGGTGAGGAACATGTCCACAGCGTAGGAGAACGCAATGATCTCGACAAAACCGTACACTACGTCGGCCAGGGTCTTGTC
>DXAW01000122.1 GCA_019116865.1 Candidatus Coprenecus stercoravium
GTAATCCGCACCATTATCTACTATCCCCTCTCGCTTGGCAGGAATTTTGATGAGCTCAAGAGAGTGCTGGTGGGCCTGCAGACCGCCGATGAGTTCGGTGTCGCCCTGCCCGCCGACTGGCAGCCCGGAGACGAGGTGATAGTGCCCACGGCCGGTTCCTGCGGAGTGGCCAAAAGCCGCATGGACGGAGACGACAAGGACCTGAAGTGCTACGACTGGTTCTTCTGCACCCGTCAGCTCCCCAAGGAGAAGATAGAGGATAAAATTTATAAAAAATGAGAGATTTAAAAACGACATTACTTATGGCCGGGGCATTGCTCCTGTCCGCAACGACAGTAAATCTTTACGGACAGGAGATAAGTTCCCGGGAAAAAGAAACGGAAATGGGAACAGTACAGCATATTACCAAAGCGGAATTTCTGCAGAAAGTGTGGAACTACGAGGCCGGTTCACAGGTCTGGAAATACGAGGGAACCAAGCCCGCCATCGTGGACTTCTTCGCCACCTGGTGCGGCCCCTGCAAGGCCCTGAGCCCCGTGCTCGATGAGCTGGCCAGGGAATACGGGGACAAGATAGTAATCTACAAGGTGGACGTTGACCAGGAGCGCGGGCTCGCCGGAGCCTTCGGAATCCGCTCGGTGCCGACCCTGCTCTACATACCTGCCGACGGTGAGCCTTCGATGAGCCCCGGTGCCCCTTCCAAGGCTCAGCTCAAGCAGATTATCGATGAGCAGCTTTTGAAATAAACAAATTTTAAATAGTCTGATTGCCGCCGGTCTTCTGAAAAATCAGGGGCTGGCGGTTTCTCATTTAACGGATTGGGATTACATTTGCGGTATGGGAAAAAGAGGCCTGCTGATATATCCGTCCACAACTCCCCGTGAGAACAACGCTTTCGGCTGGTTCATGGAAGCGGCTGCCCGTTATGGCATAGGGCTGCAGGTGCTGTTCTATGATGCTCCTGTGGCTCAGGCTCCTGTCGGAGCATCTGGCTGGAAACCGGATTTCGTTCTTATGAGGGGCTATAATATCGCCTTGTCCAAGTGGTACGAGGAGCAGGGTGTAAAGGTAATCAATTCATCCGGATCAATGATTCTGTGCAGGGACAAACGCCGCTCCGGAGAGGTGCTTGCAGCAGCCGGAGTGCCGGTTCCGAAGGTGCTGTCAATGGAGGAGGCTGCCGGCGGTGCGGCGTATCCGTTTATACTGAAGCTCAATTTCGGCTCGAAAGGGGAGAATGTGTTTCTTGTCCGCAATGAGACGGAATACCGGGACGCTTTGGAGGCGTGCCGTCGGGAGGAGACACTGCGGCTGGAGGCATTGGCCAGGGGTGTCAGTGAGTTCGGGGAGACTCCGGAGGAGATTCGTTGCGGCTGTGAGCCTCTGCTACAGGAGTTCGTGGCTTCGAGCAGCGGACGGGATATCCGGGTATGGGTGACAGGGGAGGAAGTGGCCGGTCATGTGCTTCGCTACAATCCATCCAGCTTTAAGTCCAATTTCGCCGCCGGAGGCTCCTTCCGTCAGATTCCGCTGCCTCCGGAGGCGGCTTCGACCGCTCTGGCCGCAGCCCGTGCATGCGGTCTTTTCTTCGCCGGAGTGGACCTGCTCTATGACGGAGACGGCGGCTTCAAGGTCTGCGAGATCAACGGTAACGCCGGCTTCCGCACCGCCTCTGCGGATATTCCCGATGCCCTTTTCCGCAATATCAGGAAGATTATTTAGTTCCGGGAATATCAGAATCCTACCTGAAGCTGTGTTACGAACATATGCGAGGACGGAACGCCGCTGTATATGCCTTGGCTGTCAGCGGACCGCTGCTGGTATACATATTGTGCCTGAAGCCGGCATTTGCGGTATATGTTCCACTGCAGTCCTATGATATAGTTGCACTGCCAGTCGCTCAGGCTGATGTTCCGGTCCAGATAATCCACAGATGCCACGATGTCCAGAAATTTTACCGGAGACCCGGTCAGTGTGGCGTATGCGCCGCGGCTTCTGACCGAGGCGTCCAGTCCTTCCATATATTCGCTTCGGAGATATATTGGTCCTGCCTTCAGTTCCAGTCCTGCGCTCCATCTGTTTCTCCGGTATGTCTCTCCCGCCTTGAAACTCCCGTAGGGGCTGTCCGTCTTTGCGGTTCCTTCTCCGATATAGACGGAACCGTGCAGTTTGAGCATACTGACAGGTCTGATAGCCAGGCTTGCCACCACATCCTTCCTGTTGTTGGACTCGGCTGTATTGGACGGCTCTCCATTGAATACACCGACTCTGTATTCGAACAGATTGCGGCGGTCCTTCCCTACTTTAAGAAATTCACCTCCGGCTTCCAGACCGAGATCCCTTCCTGAGCCTGCACCGAAGCACACATCCGAGCCGTCAATGCCGGCCAGATACTGGACTGCCTGCGCTCCTTTTATTATTTCCAGGACAGAGGGAGACATATTGCTTTCAATGGTGAATGGCGTCTTGTACTGTCCGAGACGGATGTAGAACGCATCTACCGGACGGTATCTGATAAACAGCTCGTGCAGCTTGAATTTCGACACATCAGCCATGAAGTAGAGGTCAAGATGCTTGATCGGCTTGACATCGGCGGTGATCATTGCCCTGTACAGATTGAACTTGTTGAAAGCCCCGTCGTGCTCCATGTCGTATGTGCCGTACTGGTATCCGGCCTGGGCATAGCCGCTGACACTTACTTTTTCCGAAAGGAAGTTCATGAGTTTTCCGCCCTTTGATTCTTTGGAGCCGGTGCTGAGGCTGTCTGCCGCTGCCGAGGCACTTGTGCATGCCGCCGCGGTCAGGATGATAGAGATAACAGTTGCCTTGATATTCATGGCCGTAGTGTTGTGTGTCTTTAAATGGGCGGCAAAAATAAGCAGAAGTCCCGTAAGAACAAATTTAATTTGTCTTATGGGGCTTCTGCGTTGTCCGTCGGCTGGACTTTCCGATGCTGTTCCTCGCTGTTCCGCCTTATCACCTGCGCTCTCCGATTAACGGTAGGCAAGCGAGCGGGGTAGTTTTGCAATTTTTTATAAATCAATGTGTTGTGAAAGTGACGTGAACTTCTCGGGATGTTGTGAGTGGCCGAAAAGATTATGCTTAGTCGGCATGACTCTGAATGTCAGAGTTTTGCGAAATCGTGGTGCGACGCCACTTACCGTTGTCCGGCTGTGGATATGGCTGTACTTTCCAGATGATTGACGGGCTGCATGTGCCAAAATGCTTCAACGGTCTGGCCGGTAGACCTGTCTGAGCAGATTCACGCTGGTGTGGGTGAGGCGGGCCAGTTGTTTGATGCCCAGACCGTATTGTTTCCGGAGGATGTCTGCCAGCTGATACTTCTCGTCTATGCTAAGCATGTCGGAAGAAGACTTGCTGAATATTTCGCTACAGAGGTTCGTGACGGTTGAGGCCATTTCACTGTCGCTATAACGTGCCCGCCGGAGGATGCCGGATGTCAGTTCCATCTCCATGCTGTCGTTACGGGAAAGGAAGTAGAGCATCCTGACCGGGGTACGGAAAAGTTCCTCGACATGGCGGTAGTTTACGTAGCATTCCGGACAGATGAGACCGTCGGCTGTCACGGTGTAATGTCCGGGCAGCTGCCAGCGGGATCGGAACAATTTCTGCTGCCGCCGCTTGCTCATATGTGCGATATCTGTGACCGGTCGATTGACTGTCAGCGTGTTGACGTCATTGAAATACAGAGGACCTGAACTCCATCGGTAATGCATCGGGAGAACGGCCAGGCCGGCTGTCGGCGGATTGCGCAAGACATAGGCTATCGCCTTCAGGAGGTACTCGGTGTCGTCGATTTCTTTCATGCAGATATCCGCACTGCTCATGTCGGCCAGGGTGAATAGACGTTTCCGATAAGCCTTGATGAATCCGCCGCAATCGTCATCAGTGCCATGGACTATGAAATGGACGTGGTTGTCCATCAGGCAGAAAGCGTGCATGGACATATCTCTTCCAGCCATGCATACCGCAATGCTGTTCATTCCGAAAATGTAGTCAGTGTCAGTCTTGAAGATGATTTCTTTTTCCAGTCCGGCTGTGCAGATGTGCCGGAAATTTTTCTCCTGCTCCATAATCTTTCGCTTCTATCTGTTAATCACTGCCTCAAAGTTAGGGATTATATTCTGACTGTGCAACAACGGTAAGTAGTGACGCAGGGCCTTTTTGCAATCTTTAGATAATCAGTGCGTTAAGAAATGGTGGTGCTCTTTCTGGGTGCCTCCGGAAGTGTGAAAAGCACTTATCGGCTAGGGAAAGTGTTTATTTTCAGGTAGATGCGAAAAATGGGTGCGACACCACTTGCCGTTGATGACTGGTAGGCTGAAGGGGTTAGGGGATGGGTAAAGAGCGTCAGCGAAGTCATATCTGCATGTCAGTGCCCGGAGCGAGAGCGACCGAAGCCCCTTCTCAGGAAGGGGTTAGGGGATGGGTAAAGAGCATAAGCGAAGTCATATCTGCATGTCAGTGCAGATATGACTTTAGTGCTTCGACGTAGGCTGCGAAAGCCCTCGACCCCGTCTCCGTTATCCTGCACACCGTCCGCGGCTTCTTCCCTGCAAATCCTTTCTCTACAGTGATGTACCCCGCCTCGGAGAGCTTGTCGATCTGCACGCTCAGATTGCCGGCAGTGGCTCCGGTGGCCTCGCGCAGGTACACGAAGTCGGCCTCTTTCATGGTCAGCAGGGTGGACATGACGGCCAGACGCAGTTCGGAGTGCAGCAGCGGGTCGAGTTTTGCAAATTCTCCCATGGCTGTTACAGTAGTTTACGGTTTTGACGGTTGAATATCAGGCCGGGTATGACCAGGGTCATCAGTGCTGCGAAGGCCATGATCAGCGGAGTGGGTATATTCAGAAAGTAGTCGCAGGGCAGTCCTGCTATTCCGCTGATGATGCCGAGGATAAATACTGTCCATGACTGGTTCAGTGCACCGGTGACAGCTCCTGCCATACCAAGAAGCAGTATGATGGTCCCGTTCGTTGCTATCGGGATGAAGAATGCCGTTATGCCGGTGGCGACGGCCATTATTCCGAAAATGCCCCAGACGAGGCCCACGGCCTTGGATACGAAATTCTCGCCTTGTCCGCTGCGTTTATAGCGCTTTGATGCTATCCGGTCCAGCGGCAAACCGATAAAGGGGATGAGGAACCAGGCCAGGTGCCACAGGTAATTGTTGTCAGAGAGGGATAGTCCCAGGGTGACGATTCCGGATACGAGCAGTATCGTCGTGCCCCATATGAGCATTGCCGTCCCGCCGCGCCGCTGAAAGTCACGCTGGCTGTTGTTGATTGCCTCAGAGATGATTTCCAATGACTTTTCTACCGAAAGTCCGTTCTTGTCGAAGTTGTTTTCCATAACTTTAAAATACTTTAAAAAATAAACCAAATTCTGCGAAAAAGAGGAGATTCGGTTTGATGTGAATCCCGAAGGTTTTTGTGCAGCGTTCGGGGTTCGTGGCAGCCACCTCTCTCCTGTTTCTTGGTGCAAATATAAACTAATTTATTTTATAAACCAAACTTTCTGCAAATATTTTGTTCGCATTTGTCCTCTTTTCGCTTCCTTCACTTCCGCAACGGCAGGGAAATGCGGGAAAAGGTGCCGCTGTGGAAAGGGAAGAGGCAGAATAGAAGTGACGGAATAGGAGAGGGAGTAAGATATAGAATAGGGAAAGAGGCAGAATGGAAAAAGGAAGTAGTTGAGGAACGAGGGAGTGACGGAGTGAAGGGAGAGATGCGGAATAAAAAAGGAACGGGAAGTGACAGAGCGAAAAGGGTAGATGCGGAACAGAAAAGGAATGGAAAGAGACAAAGTGGAAAGGGCGTTGGAAGAAGTAGTGGGTAGGGAAGTGGTGGGGTTATGTGGAAATTTGTTAACTTTGAATGTTCAATGCAATGCTTTCCGGCTGTCGTCGGTGCGGGAAGGTCAGTCAGGGAGCTGTCCTGCAAAGGAGGCGCATGGAACGAGTAATAGGCAGAATAGATTGTAAATTAATTAATATGATGAAACGAATCATTACTGTATGTGCGGCGCTGTCGGTGGCGGCGGCCGCTTTTGCCCAGGGCGGCATAACGGATGAGATGATGGCGCAAATCCGTAAAGGCTGGCAGGGGACACCCGAGGAACTGGCCTTGCGCAACGCTGTTTCGGCCAATGATATCAATACTCTGGCTGTGCGTCAGGGCGTAGAGGGCGGTTATGACTTCTACTTTTCGGACGAGGTACCGTCAAAGGGTATCACCGACCAGCAGCGAAGCGGAAGATGCTGGCTGTTTTCAGGAATGAATGTGCTGAGGGCGAAGATGATAGACGAGTATAATCTCGGCCCTTTTCAGTTCTCGCAGAGCTATATCTTTTTCTATGACCAGCTGGAGAAGGCCAATCTTTTCCTGCAGGGCATAATAGATACCCGTAATCTGCCTATGGACGACCGCAAGGTGGAGTGGCTGTTCCGTCACGCTATCGGAGACGGCGGACAGTTCACAGGTGTATCCGATCTTATCATGAAGTACGGTATAGTCCCGTCCAATGTGATGCCCGAGACATATGCGGCCAATCATACCTCGGGTATGTCCATGCTGCTCAATCTCAAGCTGAAGGAGTTCGGCTTGGAACTGCGTGAGATGACCGGCCCGAAAAAGGAGCTGCCTGCCATGCTGGAGAGCCGCAAGGTGGAGATGCTTGCCTTTGTGTACCGTTTCCTGGTGATTAACTTAGGAGAGCCGCCCGCCGAATTTACATGGACCATGTATGACGCTGAGGGCAAGCCGGTCAGCACTAAGACCTATACTCCGAAGTCCTTCTATGACGAGTATGTGGGCGTGGATCTGAAGAACAACTATGTGATGCTGATGAACGACCCTACCCGCGAGTTCTACAAGGTCTACGAGATAGAGTACGACCGCCATCAGTACGACGGCAAGAACTGGCTGTATATCAACTTGCCCATCGAAGAGATAGAGGCCATAGCCATCGCTTCGATAAAGGACGGCACGATGATGTATTTCTCCTGCGACGTGGGTAAGTTCCTGGACCGTCAGAACGGTGTGCTGGACGTGGATTATTACGACTATGGCTCTCTGATGGGTACGGAGTTCGGCATGGACAAGCGGGAGCGGATATTGACCGGTGCCAGCGGTTCGTCCCACGCCATGACCCTGATGGCCGTGGATCTGGACGAATACGGTCAGGCCAAAAAGTGGAAGGTAGAGAACTCCTGGGGTATGACCGGCCACGAGGGACATCTGGTCATGACCGACGAGTGGTTCGAGGAGTATATGTTCCGCCTGGTGGCCGAGAAGAAATACGTTCCCGAGAATATCCTGAAGCTGCTCGACACCAAGCCGACCATGCTTCCGCCATGGGATCCCATGTTCGCTGACGAACTTTAAGATAGATGGAAAGACTTCGCAGGATATGGCTTTTCTATTATGACGGGTTCAGGAATATGAGCTCTTTAGGGAGGACTCTCTGGATAGTGGTCCTCCTTAAGCTTTTTATAATGTTCGCAATCCTAAGGGTGTTCTTCTTCCGTCCGGCTCTGGCCGACTGTGAGACAGACGCTCAGAAGAGCATGGTGGTGATTGAGAATCTGACAAAGTAACTAACCAAACTAAAACCTCAAAACGTATGACATTTTTAGCAACACTGGT